>CAYFJO010000036.1:0-45912 GCA_964343305.1 uncultured Pirellulaceae bacterium
GCAGGCGACGGCTTCGTCATAAGTTGTTATTTGTCGCCAAAGCCGTCGCCTGCCGCCTCGGCGTTAAACGATTTGCGGGGAGTTTATGCGTAGGCTCGCAAGAAAAAAATGAAGGCCAGCGATGGGAAGTGTCTTTGGGCAGTGAGATATTCCCTACCAACTGGCCTTCGTGGATGCAGCCCACGGGCCAAAATGGGGCAGTGAGAGTAGACCCGCGAAACTACACCCCTGAGAGTGATAGATGCGAGTATAAGCGTTCCCAAAAGAATTGCATTCCCGCTATTGGGGGATTTTTAGCAAAATTTCTTGAGAATGTTTTGCTTCACTCTTATGTCGATCAAACACTCTCAATCGCACCGACTGCAATTGGGGGTATTGGGCAATCTAGCGAATCCGCGATGGCTCGAAGCAACTCCGATTCGCCAACCGTCACCTTGCCATCCGCGCCGACACAAGTCATCGCTGCACTCAAAAGTCGTTTTTTCACGCTCGGCGATGCCTGTGCGAGTTTAACGAGCGCGGCGTCTATAACCTTTAGTGAACATTCGCTCTTTGGCATTAATTGAGGTTTGATCCCATCGGATGCCAATTCCGCACTGGCAAGATCAAATGCGTGTGTCGTTTCTTCATCGTTGTCGTGACCGATGTGCGCCAAGCACGAAATGAGTGCAGTCGTTTCCGCAGCGACCGCGGTCAGGGCATGACATCGCACGGGCGGCGCGCTTGCACGTTTGAAAAAACGATCCAAATGGCTGATCAGCACACGCTGTAACATGAACTCGAACAGGTCGATCTTTTTGTCGGCCTTGACCAACGCGTCCACCGTCGCGTGAAACTGCTGATATTGTTCGACGGACATTTCGGTTAGCGTGCTTTGCACCATCTCAACGATTGGCAACCGGGCAACGCGTCCTTGTTCCTTGACGATGGGTCCCAACGCGGCAGTCTCTTGCCCGGTCGGTTCGCCCTCATTCTGCTGCACAATTTGCAATTGTTTTGCCCGGATTTCATCGTCATCGTCCAACAGCAAAGCAAACACGACAGCCCGGGCGCTGAACACGTCATGAATCGCGCCTGTCAGCCGGTCCGGCATCGACGCAATCAAATCGTGCGAGTATTGAACGTGTTGTGTCGTGGGCTCGCCCAGCCCGGCCAGGATTACGACAGGCTCGATCGGAATCGCGTGCTCGCCGGTCATCGGCGTTGGAAACGGAAATCTCGCCGCTTGCTTTTGAGCCTGGGGTTGTGGGGCTTGTTTCTGAGTGTCGGCAGGATCCACATACGGTCTGGTGACAGGGAATTGACCATCAAACGACGGATCAATCTTTTTGATTCGATCGTCCAGCGGCGGATGAGTTGCCCACGGTCCGATGCCGGCCATACCAAGTGCGTTGCCAAACATCATGTGACTGGCCGTTTCGGCTTCGGCTGAAACAAGTTTTGAACCAGCGGACAATCCGCCGATCTTTTTCAAAGCACCTCCGATGCCGTCTGGATTGCGTGTGAATTGCACGGCCGAAGCATCCGCCAGATATTCGCGCTGTCTCGACACGGAAGCCTTGATCAGACGGGCAAAGAACAGCCCGATAAAACCAAGCACCACGGCGGCAATGCCGATGACGAGCAACGCGGCACCTGGATCGTTTTTTTTGTTTCTCGAACGTCCGCTGTATGCCGCCGTTCGAATCATGTAGTAGCCGATGATGGCGACCAGCAGAATCCCGTTCAGCAGACCGATCAGCCGGACGTTCATCCGCATGTCACCGTTGAGAATGTGACTGAACTCATGCGCGACGACACCCTGCAATTCATCGCGGGAAAGAAAGTTGATCGTTCCTCGATTCACGCCGATCACGGCGTCACTGGGCGTGTATCCAGCGGCAAATGCATTGATGCCTTCCTCTTGATCAAGAACATATACGGGCGGCACGGGAGTCCCCGAAGCGAGAGCCATTTCTTCGACCACGTTTAGCAAGCGTCGCTCGCCAGGATCCGTAGAATTCGAATGAATCCGCCTACCGCCAAGCATCATCGCCACGCTCTCACCGCCGCCGCGCAGTTCGTTGATCTTGTACAGACTGCCCAGCCCAATGATCGCGCCCATGATTCCCGCGACAATTAGCAGCAAATCCGGCTGCCAAAAGTCCATTCCTGATTGGACACCGCTCTCATCCATGGAATGGTTCATCGATGATTCCACGGCGCAGGCGATGAGATAAACGCCAACAATCATCAACACCACGGCGATCGCAAAGTAGAACACCAACAAACCCGTTTTGCGACGCGCGGCATCTTGACTTTGAAAGAAATCCATTTTTCCTCGTCCGACAGATGATTCATTGGAAGAAGCCCGGCTTTGATAAAAACCGGGCTTCCGTGTGACGGTTCAAAAAGGGGTCAGATACCTTTGCCGGAACGGCCCAAAGGGTGCTTTGCACAAAGATACCTGACCCCTTTTTGAACCGAAATGGACTTAGAAGCTGACCTGAGGAGCAGCCTTTTCTTTGGGATCTTCGATTTCCCACAATTCTGCTTTGGCGAAGCCCAACATACCAGCGATGACGACGGCGGGGAATCGCTCGCGGGAGATGTTAAAGCTCGTGACCGAATCATTAAAACCTTGTCGCGAAAAGGAAACCTTGTTTTCGGTCGAGGTCAATTCTTCCTGAAGCGACAACATGTTTTGGTTGGCCTTCAGATCGGGATAGGATTCCGCGACCATCATCAACCGGCTCAACGCGCCGCCCAATTGAGACTCCGCTTGTGCCAGGTCCCGCATGGATCCCGGCTCGCCCGGTTTTGCCGCGGCATTTTTTCCGGCGGAGAAGGCCTGGTTGCGAGCCTGGATGACGGCTTCCAGCGTTTCGCTCTCGTGCTTCATATACCCCTTGGCGGTTTCGACGAGATTAGGAATCAAGTCGTATCGACGCTTGAGCTGCACGTCGATTTGAGAAAACGCGTTTTCGTAACGGTTTCGCAAAGTGATCAAATTGTTGTAAATGCCGATGGCCCAGACCGCGATCACGATCACGATAAACAGAACAACTGCGAAAAAGACTCCAATCGCCGGCCACATAGGTTTTCCCCCAAGTTGCGGGTAGTTTTTAGTTGGACGTAGTAAGAATGATAACCGTTTTTTCCAAACCGGCCACCATGACTTCAACCGTATTCGTCTGGAATTCGGCATTCTTGTCGCTGTGGTAGAATATTGCGATGAATCCAGAGCAGTCTGCGCACCCAGCCGCGTTGGGGTATCGTCAAGTTCGTTACCATTTCAGCGAAGCGCTGCCGCGGGTCTTGTCGGAGTTGAGCGGATCGCTGTTGATCTCGACTTATCGAAGCGGCCAGCTGGTTGTGGTCAGCGCGGACCAGCAGGCACTGCGGTTTTCGTTTCATCAATTTGGTCCAACCACGGGGCTCGCCCTGAACGAACATCGCTTGGCGGTCGCTTCGCCGTCGCAGGTTTGGTTCTTGGAGAATGTTCCTGATTTGGCGTCTCAAATGAAACCGGTGGGCGAGCACGACACGTGCCTCGTCACTCGCAATTCGTTTGTGACGGGAAACATCACCACGCATGAAGTGGCTTGGGCGGGCAATGAGCTTTGGATGGTGAACACGCGATTTTCGTGCCTCGCAACGCTTCATGAGGACTACAGTTTCATACCCCGTTGGCGGCCGCCGTTTATTAGTCAATTCTCCCCGGAAGACCGATGTCATTTGAACGGCGTTGCGATCGATGACGGCAGGCCGAAGTATGTGACCGCGCTTTCTGAAACAAACGAGCCACAAGGCTGGCGAAATTCTGCCGTCGACAGCGGATGTTTGATCGAAGTTGACAGTGGCGAGACGATTGTCCGCGGTCTTGCCAGGCCGCACTCGCCGCGCATCTTTGGCGACCGTTTGTTCGTGCTTGAATCGGGCCAAGGGAACTTGACCTGCGTCGACGCCGCATCGCGGACAACAGAAGTTGTGACGAAGTTTCCAGGGTTCACACGTGGACTGTCCTGTCTCGGCCCGTTTGCATTTGTTGGACTCTCCAAGTTCCGCCCTGGGACTTCGGTCCAAACGCTGGAGGAAGACAAATGCGGGGTGGGAGTCGTTGATCTGCGGACCGGGCAACCCATTGCGGCGCTTCAATTTCTGTCCGGCATCGAAGAAGTCTTCGACGTGGTGGTCCTGCCCGGCTCGCGATTTCCCGCGCTGGTCGGCCCGGCGCCCGAAGCAGATGACACCAAGCCAGTGTGGGTGGTGCCCAGCGTCGACCAGGCCAATTCCCTGGCGCCTCACAGGTTCGATCGCGGTGTCGCCCGAGCCGAGTCTCGTCCGGCCGGCGCGACGCGAGAAACGCGGGCATCCGAAACAGCAAGCGACGACGCCGTCGCGCTGTTCAACCAAGCCAACCAGTTCCTGCGCGACGACCGCTTTGCCGAAGCCGAGCAACTCTATCGGCAAGCAATCGCCGCGCAAGAAAACTTTGTCGATGCCCACTCCAATCTTGGAGTCGCCTTGCACTATCAACAGCGGCTCGACGAGGCGCGGCAAGTTCTCGAGCGAGCCGTCGCCCTCAATCCAGATTCGGTCGACGCCCGCATGAATCTTGCGAACTTGATGTTATATGCCGGTGACTACCAGCGAGGTTGGGTCGATTACGAAGGGCGATGGCAATGCGAGGGCTTCGGCGATAAGCCGCCCAACATTGACTCGATCGCTCCCGTGTGGGACGGCTCGCCGCTGGATGACAAGACCATTCTCGTCTATCCCGAGCAAGGTATCGGTGATGATGTCATGTTTGCGTCGTGTTTGCCCGACGTGATCAATGCAGCCGGGCGATGCGTTGTGCTGGTCCGCCCTCGGCTTGCCAACATGTTTCGACGTTCGTTTCCCCAGGCCGAGATTTATTTGACAGACGCCCTGGCCCATCAAATCCAGGTCGACGAAGTGGGCGAGATCGATTTTCAGATCGCCGCGGGTTCACTGCCGTTACACTTTCGAACAGCCGAGGAGGAGTTTTCCGATCGCGAGTCCTTTTTGATCGCGGACGAAGAACTAGTCGAGTCCTGGCGCGATCGATTTCGTCAGCAAGGCGACGCGCCCAACATTGGCATCTCTTGGCGAGGGGGTGCCGAACCGGCGGAAGTGCGTCGCCGGTCGCTCGCTCTGGAACATTGGAATCCGATCCTGCAAACTCCCGGTGCTCAATTCGTCAACCTTCAGTACGGCGATTGCTCGCAAGATTTAGAACGGATCGATAAACAACTCGGCGTCCACATCTCGCACTGGGACGACGTCAACGCGCTGGAAGATATCGAGACCTTCGTCGCTCAAATCGCGGCCCTCGACCTGGTGATTTCCATCGACAACTCGACCGTCCACATGGCCGGTGCGCTCGGCATTCCCACGTGGATGATGACGCCGCTTTATTCTGCTTCGGGATGGCGGTGGCAACGTGGCCGCGACCGGTCGCTGTGGTATCCGTCACTTCAGGTCGTTCGGCAAGCTCGATTCGGCGTGTGGAACGACGTGGTCGACCGCGTCGCGAAGTCGTTGGCTCAAGCCATCGAGTCTCGCTCGTTCGGCAAGGTCGTTTCATCTCCCGATGCCGCGGAAGGTCTGGCACATCAAGGGATTGCCCTGCACGAGCAACAACGGGTCCAAGAGGCAATTGCTGCTTTTCGACAGGCGATTTCCTTGCGACCCGATCGGGCGGAGTACCACAACCACTTGGGCAACGCGTTGCAGGATGCAGGCGAGCAGGATGCGGCGCTGGAATGTTATCGGCGGGCAGTCGAAGTCGACGACACTTGCGTGGCGGCACATCAAAACCTTGGCTTTGTGCTCATCAATCACGGCTATCTGGACGAAGGACTGCCGCATCTGCGCCGAGCGCAGGAGTTGCAACCGTCGGACATCAACCGGGTTTTAATGGCAACCGCGCTGCCGGTCGTTTACGAATCGATTGAGCACGTCCAGCGCCAGCGACAGCGGCTGAAGCGTGAAGTCAACCAACTTGTTGCCGATGGAGTCACGATCGACACGACGCGGACCACCGTGCCCACAAACTTTTTCTGTGCCTACCAAGGAAGAAACGACCGCGACATTCAGTCCCAAATTGGCAAAATTCATCGTGGTGTTTCCCTCGCTTGCACTGAAAACCGCAAGTCACCGCACGGCGGCAAAATCAAGATCGGCTTTTTGTCCGATCACTTTTGCAACCACACGATCGGACGCTTGAATCTTCGCACGGTGCGGCATCTGCCGCGCGACAAGTTTGAAGTCACTGTCATTTCCGTCGGCGACCACGATGACACCATGGCCAGGCAGTTCCAGCAGTTCGCCGATCAATACATCGTCGTGCCGAACCAGGTTGAAATCGCCCGGCAAATGATTGCCGACATGGGACTCGACGTACTGTTTTTCACTGACGTTGGCATGCACCATGTGATCTACACGTTGAGCTTTTCACGCATGGCACCCGTTCAATGTGCCACGTGGGGCCATCCTGTGACGACCGGCAGTCCGGCCATCGACTTCTTTGTCTCGGCCGAGCATTTGGAAACCGACGATGCGGACCAACATTACACGGAACAACTCCTCCGGCTTCCGCGCGTGGGCGTGTGTTACGAAATGCCTCAACCACCAGTTCCCGGCCGTGATCGACAATCATTTGGCTTGTCCGACGACACACACATTTACCTTTGTCCACAAACACTGTTCAAAATCCACCCGGAATTCGACGACATCCTAGCCGCAATTCTACGCGCCGATCCGCGAGGCGAAGTTGTGTTGATCGAAGGCCGCGTGCCGCAATGGACGCGACTCTTACGCGAGCGATTCGATCGAACGATGCCTGATGTCGCGTCGCGAGTGCGATTCTTGCCGACAATGTCGCACGAGACATTCTTGTCACTAAATGCGGTCGCTGACGTTGCGCTCGACCCGATTCATTTCGGCGGTGGAAACACCACCTACGAAGCCTTGGCGATGGGGCTACCTGTCGTGACTTGGCCCAGTCAGTTGATGCGCGGGCGGATCACCTATGCTCTCTACCAACAAATGCAACTGCACGATTGCATCGTCGATTCTCCCAATGCCTATGTGCATCTCGCGGTCCAATTGGGGGTCGATGCCGATTTTCGCAAGTCGATCGTCACCAAAATCGAGGAAACTCGTCACAAGGTTTTCGACGACACCGGAGCGATTGTCGCCTTGGGCGACGCCCTCTACCAGCGAGCGTTGCACTACGCGCGGCATGTAGATTGATGCGGGCAAGCGGGACAGTTCGGCTAGATGCTCCCCGCGAATTCCAACGTCAACGACAATTTGCGACGCAGCGCTGGCTTGGGAGTGGGCAAGTTCGGATAATAAGAGCGCGCTTTGAAGAGCGAGCGGAGTTGTCGATGGCTTCCAATGTCCGACAAGGGGACTGTCAGATGTTGCACCCAGATATCGAATCTCGTCCAGCGAGTAACTCCAGCGGCCGTCGCTATTGAAATCGAGATAAAACTTGCCGCGCCGCATGGCACCAATCTGGTCGTCGCCATCTCCGTCCCAATCGCCGGAGAGGGGAACGTCTGTCGCCGCGCCAAATCTGTAGAGCACATCCTCGCCAAAGTTCCAATGTCCATTGCCATTCATGTCCAAGTAGTAGCGGTCACCTCGTTTCGCGCCGATGTTATCTCTACCATCTCCATCCCAATCGCCGATCAGCGGCAAGTCGGCACCGACACCAAACAAATAGAGTTGATCGCTGCCGACATTCCAATATCCGTCCCCATCAAAGTCCAAGTAAAAACGATTGTCTCGTTTCACACCAATTTGATCGCGCCCGTCACCATTCCAATCTCCAACAATCGGTACATCTCCAGTCGAGCCAAAGCCATAGACAACGTCATCACTCGGATTCCAATCGCCGTCACCATTTAAATCCAGGTAGAATCGCCTCCCGCGTTTCACGCCAATACTGTCGTACCCATCGCCGTTCCAATCGCCGACGATCGGCACGTCGCCGCTGGCCGCTCCAAAAGCGTGCATCTCGTCATCAGCAACTCGAAACGCGCCATCGTTGTTGGAGTCCAAAAAGAATCGGCGGTCGCGATGGACTCCGATCGCATCCGGCGTGCGATTGTTGAGTACCCAAAGTTCGCGGCCGGTCACGCCATCGTCCGCTGTGAAAAACAAGCGCCCACCGACGTTGGTCAAATCGCTGGGGGTTGATGTGTCGAACCCCGTACGAATGTCACTCACAAGAACCGTCCCCGATGATGTACCGTCGCTTGTCCAAAGCTCATGTCCCGTGATTCCGTCATCCGCGACGAAAAACAATCGGCCGTTGACATTGACCATTTGATCACCGCGCTGGGGCCGTTCCCAGTTAGCAAAGTCCTTAACTTTGACCGTTCCGCTATTCGTTCCATCGGTCTTCCAAAGTTCGGATCTGGCGCGGAAAAAGACCGTTCTATTGACATTCGTAAAATCCTGTGGAGTTGAGGAGAACGTTCCTGTGACGATGTCCTTCACCATCACCGTACCCGTTGGATGGCCGTCGCTGCGATACAATTCTATTCCTGTTGTCTGTCCTCGTGCACGAAAGATCAATGTTCCATTGGCATTGAAAAGTTCTCTGGGAATTGAGGAACTCGCCCCAGGGAAAATGTCAGACACCATAACCGTTCCAGATGCTGTTCCGTCAGATTTCCAAAGCTCGAAGCCAGTCGTGGATTGAAGTGCAGTAAAATAAAGGACGCGATTGACGTTGGTGAGATAGGACGGACTTGAACTTGCTGTTCCGGTTTGAATATCTTTGACTATCACCGTTCCAGACGGTGTGCCGTCCGATTTCCACAATTCGCTTCCCGTCGTGCCGTCATTCGCTTGAAAAAACAATGTTCCATTGACGTTGGTTAGTGTTCCCGATTTTGGGTTGATATCTTTGAGTAAAACGGAACCGGACAGTGTTCCGTCGCTCTTCCACAATTGTTGCCGATTTGCGCTACGAAAGAACAACGTCCCATTGACGTTGACGAGGTCAAAGGGCCGAGTGTGCTGGCCACCACCGGGGTGGATATCGAGGAAATCCGTTCCCGCACTGGTTCCATCACTCTTCCACAAATCACTTCCACCTGGACCATACGCACTGAAAAACAGGTCGCCATTGACGTTGGTCGGAGATGAGGGATAAAGGAAGCTCGGAATCGAGGCGGAGTCGCGATTGACAATCAGTGTCGTTCCCGATGCCGTACCGTCGCTTTTCCACAATTCACGTCCTCGCGTACCGTCATTCGAGACATAAAACAAAGTGCCGTTCACATCGACGAGATCTCTTGGATCGGAGCCGCCATTGAGGAAAATGTTTCGGACCATCGTCGTCCCACTTGCGGTCCCGTCCGATCTCCATAGTTCCATACCATGAATTCCGTCGTTAGCTCCAAACAAGATCGTTCCATTGGCGTTAAACAAACGATTGTTCAAGTCGGCCCATGACTGCGGTCCGGGACGAATGTCTTTCAAAAGCACTGTGCCAGCAGACGTGCCGTCACTCTTCCACAATTCCCGGCCGTGCGAGTCATCCCTGCCAAGGAAGTATAGAGTTCCGTTGACGTTCATCATCGCACTCGGACCCACCCGGTTCGAAGTCACCTGAACCGTACCGTCTAAAGTGCCGTCGGTCTTCCATAACTCACTCAGCGCGCTAAAGTATAACTCGTTGCCAAATGAAATCAGACTACTGGGAAAGGAAGTCGTGATACCAGGAGAGATATCCTTTACGAGGACAGTTCCAGAAACAGTTCCGTCCGACTTAAAGAGTTCATACCCATAGACAGAATGCTCATGCTTGAAAAAGAGCGTACCGTTATGGTTGAAGAAGCCATTGGGCGCACCGCCATTATCTATTCCGGAAGTTGTCAGCATGACCGTTCCGTCAGCCGTGCCATCGCTTTTCCAGAGCTCGTTTCCGTGAATCCCGTCATTGCCCCGAAAGAAAAGCGTTCCATTGACATTGGTTAACTGGTTCAATAAGTAAGAGGTTGTGCCTGCCTGATCGACATCCTTGACCAGGACTGTTCCTGAGGTCGTGCCATCCGTCTTCCAAAGTGCTTCTCCAGTCACTCCGTTGGTCGCTCGGAAAAAAACCGTGCCGCTGACGTCAGTAAGCCACTCAGGGTTGGAACTCCCCGCTCCCGTGTAAATATCCTTCACTAGAACCGTTCCAGTGGCCGTACCATCACTCTTCCATATTTCTTTCCCGACGCCTGGCGATGAGGCGGCAAAGTACAACGTCCCATTCACATTGACGAGCCAATTGGCGCTAGATGAACTGCTACCCGTCACGATTTCCTTGAGGAGTACCGTGCCGGACTCCGTGCCATCGCTTTTCCATAACTCTCTGCCGTGAGTTCCGTCATTTGCAAAGAAGTAAAGTGTTCCATTCAGATTGGTCAGGCCGGTGGCAACCGAGTCATAGCTACCCCGACGAATGTCTTTAACCAATACCGTGCCTGAGAACGTGCCTTCCGTTTTCCAGAGTTCGCGGCCGTGACGCCCATCATCGGCAACAAAGAACGTCGTCGTGCCGACATTCGTGAATTCAGATGGATTTGAATCTCCGATGAGATTCAAATCAACGACCACGCTTGGTGCCCCATGAAGTTGAACGCGCCGCTCGAGCATTTCCACTCTTGGACGCCATTTTCGTTGGCCGTGCGACGAGCAATCGCCTCGGAGTTTCTCCCACAAGATTCCCAATTCATCGCTCCAAGATTGTGTGTATCGCGCAGATCCAGCCCCGTTAAACCAGGGTATCCGATGCACCAAACAAAATCAACGAACGATCGATCAGCCCAACGCGTTATGAGATCGCTTTCCAACGGCCCGCCAATGGCGTATCGGTCGGAGAACCGGCAATTCGAATCAGATCGTCCGCGACCGTCCACCGGCCGTCGCCATTTTGGTCCAAATAGAATCTGTCATCGCGGCGAACGCCAAGCTGGTCGACGCCATCACCGTCCCAGTCGCCGATCACCGGAATGTCATTTGGATTGCCGAATTGATGCACTTCGTCATCACTCGCAATCCAGACACCGTCGCCGTCGGTGTCCAAGTAGTAGCGATTGTTGCGTTTGACTCCCAGGTTGTCTTTGCCGTCGCCGTCCCAATCGCCGACCAACGCCGCATCGGCTGCCAGGCCGATCATGTAAACACGGTCAATACCCTCGTCCCAATGGCCATTGCCGTTGGTGTCTAAGCGGAATTGGTTGCCGCGTTTGACGCCGATCTGGTCCCGGCCATCGCCGTCCCAATCACCGATGATGGGTAAGTCGGTTGGCAGACCGAAGGTGTAGACCGCGTCCGCTACTTCCCATTGGCCGCTGTGATTTGTGTCGAGATGGAATTGGTTTCCGGCATGGACGCCCACGTCATCAAATCCATCGCCGTCCCAATCACCGATAATCGGCGTTTCGCCCGCGGAAACTGTGAACGAAAGCGTCGCATCGCCTGCGATCGTTAAACGGCCATCGCCATTGGAATCCACGTGAAATCTATTTCCGCCGTGTACTCCGATCGAATCCGGTTTGCGATTGTCCACCATCCAAAGTTGCCGATGCGTACCGCTTCCCTTCGCGGTGAAGAACAGCCGCCCGTTCGCGTTGGTCAACTTGTCCACGAGCGAGGATTCTTCGCCAGGCAGGACGTCGCGGACCAAGGTCGTTCCCGAAAACGTGCCGTCGGACTGCCACAACTCGCTGCCGTGAAGCGTGTCATTGGCGGTGAAATACAGCGTCCCATTGACATTGATGAGTTGCTTGCTGCTGGAGAATCTCGTCAGCGTACTAAAATCACGTACCAGAACTGTTCCGCTGATCGTACCGTCGCTCTTCCAGATCTCCGACCCGGTGTAGCTTGAGCGGAAGTAAAGTTGGCCGTTCATGTTGACGAGATCACGAGCACCTCGAAATCTGCCATCGGTGTCCAGATCGCGAACTTGAACCACTCCCAACATCGAGCCGTCGGTTTTCCATAGATTGCCAGCCGACACTGATACGCGGAAGTAGAGCGTGCCATCGACGTTGGTCAACTCGCTTGGTGAAGAACCGCCGGCACCAGTGCGGAGGTCCGAAACCAGTACCGTGCCCGTTTCCGTTCCATCCGATCTCCACAATTCGGAACCGTGTGTTTCCGTCCTAGCTCGAAAGTAAATCAAATCACCCACAGGAGTGATCTCGTCGATCGAAGAAGAATCGCTGCCTGGGTTGATGTCTTTGACCAGGACGGTTCCGCTGGGAGTCCCATCCGACTTCCAAAGCTCCCCACCCGACGCTTCGCTCTTAGCGACGAAGTAAAGCATCCCGTTCGCGTTAGTCATCTGCCCGCCGATCGAATAAAAATCGCCGTTGGACTTGACCACTTGTGTGCCCGCTTCCGTCCCGTCGCTCATCCAAAGCCCTCGTCCCGCAGAGGGTTCGTAGGCTTCGAAGAACAACGTGCCGTTGACGTTGACAAAGTGGCGGGGTGACGAACTGCCCACGCCAATTCGAATGTCTCGCACCATGACCGTTCCGGCTTCCGTACCGTCGCTCTTCCACAATTCGTGGCCGTATTGAGTCCACGCGCCGAAGTACAACGTGCCATTGACATTCGTCAAGTAGTTTGGCGACGACGAGGCTTGGCCAGCGCGCAGGTCATCGACCATCATTGTGCCCGACGCTGTGCCGTCGCTTTTCCACAACTCCGTGCCGTGAGTGCCGTCGTTGGCGGTGTAAAACAGCGTGCCATCGACGTTGGTGAGTTGGTTGAGATTCGCTTCGCCGGTGGCGAGGATGTTTTTCAAGAGCCACGTGCCACCGGCCGTGCCATCGGAGCGCCACAGTTCGTGGCCGTGCGTGACATCGTTGGCTCGGAACAATGCGATCCCATTGTGGGAGAACATCTGACCAATCAGCGAGCTGTCGGAACCCGGCCAAATGTCTCGAACTAAATGCGTGCCGCTCTCCGTTCCGTCGCTGATCCACAATTCTTTACCGTTCGACAAATCGCTGGCGCTGAACAACAACATTCCGTTCAAGTTTGTCAAGTTGCTTGGCGATGACGAGTTTCCGCCGGGGAGAATGCTGATTCGATGCGTCCCGGCTGCAGATCCGTCGGATCTCCACAACTCGGCCCCACCTAGGTTGTCGTTGGCTTCGAAGTACAACACACCGTTGACGTTGACTAAATCGTCGGGCGAGGACCAGCTTCCACCGGTGCGGATATCTTTGACCAACACGGTCCCAGAAGCCGTGCCGTCGGATTTAAATACCTCCGCACCGTAGGCGGTATGATTCGCCCGGAAATACAGGACCCCATTGACGTTCACGAGATCGGAAGCGTTCGATGACTGGGAACCAAAAGCAAAGTCCGTCAACCGCACTGTGCCCGCTTCGGTACCGTCGCTGGTCCAAAGTTCTTTGCCGGTCGTACCATCGTTGGCCGAAAAATAGAGACGTCCACTGACGTTGGTCAGCGAGCCGATTTGCGAATCATCCGTCCCCGGCGCGATGTCCTTGACTAGCACTGTGCCAGAAGCCGTGCCGTCGGTTTTCCACAGCTCACGTCCATTACGATGGTCGCCAGCTACGAAGAAAACCTCGGTGTTGACTTGCGTCAGCCACCTCGGACTGGAACTACTCGATGTAAAGCCAATGTTCTTGACCATCATCGTTCCCGAAGCCGTGCCGTCGCTCTTATACAACTCCCGCCCGCTGACGCTTCGGTTGGCGCTGAATAGCAGATCGCCATTAACGTTGTAAAGATTCTCTGGGCTTGATGATAGTGTACCCGTCGCGATGTCGGACACGATAATCGTGCCGGATGCAGTTCCATCGCTCTTCCACAATTCGCTGCCGTTGGTGTTGTCTCGCGCGCGGAAGTAGAGCGTGCCGTTGACGTTGGTCAAAGAAAGCGGGTCTGAGCCGGTGCTGCCTGGATAGATGTCGGCAACCAACACCGTTCCCAACGTGGTTCCATCCGTCTTCCAAAGTTCCCTTCCATGGACGTAGTCATAGGCGACGAAAAACGTGGTATTGCCGACTTGGGCAAATCGGATCGGATTCGAGTTGCCCTGCGTATGCGCGTCGTCCACCAGTTCGGCCATGTTGTTTGCCGTCACCGGACTGGACTGCACGCCCGCGTTGCCAGCCTGGGCGCGACGCCAACGACCGGCGAGCGGCGTATCGTTGTTTCCGCCGATGTAGCGGGTGAGGTCGTGGGAGTAACTCCAACGACCGTCACTGTTGTAATCGAGGAAGAACCGCCCACCACGCTGTGCGCCAATCTGGTCGTCGCCATCGCCATCCCAGTCGCCCACGACCGGTTCGTCCGTTGGGGCAGCGAATCGGTACACCTTGTCTACGCCGGGATCCCACATGCCGTTTCCGTTGTAGTCCAGGAAGTATTGGTCGTCTCGTTTGACGCCAATCTGATCCACGCCATCGCCATTCCAGTCGCCGACCAACGGCTCATCCAGCGCGGCACCGAAGAGATAGAGAACGTTTGCTGCCGGTTCCCATTGGCCGTTGCCGTTGAAGTCCAAATAGAAACGATTGTCGCGCTTCAACCCAATCTGATCCCGGCCGTCGCCGTTCCAATCGCCAACGATCGGAATGTCTGTGTTCGCTCCAATCGTGTAAGTCATGTCGCGGCTGGAATCCCAGCGACCATCGCCGTTGAAGTCCAACAAGAATCGGTCGCGACGCCGGACACCGACGTTGTCAAACCCGTCGCCATCCCAATCGCCCACGACCGGCATATCGCCGCTCATTGCACCAAACGCGGTGGCGAAGTCGTCCGCGCGACTAAAAGTGCCATCATTGTTTTCGTCGAAATAGAACTGGTTGCCGCGATGCGTGCCGATGGCGTCCGGTTGCCGGTGATCCAGAGTCCACACTTCGCGGCCCACCACGCCATCGTCCGCTGTGAAATAAAGCCGCCCGCCCGAGCTGCTAAGATTCGTCGGCGAGGACGAGTCGGGGCCAGTTCGAAGATCCTGAACAAGCACGGTGCCCAAGCGCGTTCCGTCCGACTTCCAAATCTCGTTGCCGTGTATGCCATCGTTGGCCACGAAGAACAACGTGCCGTTGACATTGGCCAGACTCGTACCGCTGATCCCGGGACTCCAAGTTTGAAAATCCTTGACCAGCATCGTCCCGCTGGTTGTGCCATCGCTCTTCCACAACTCGGATGCCGAACGGCCGGCTCGAAAATACAACGTGCGATTGACGACCGTCAAATCTCGAGGTTGGGATGATGTCGTGCCAATCAGAATGTCCTTGACCAGCGCCGTTCCACTCGCCGTTCCATCCGTGTTCCACAACTCGGTGCCTTTGAGTCCGTCCCGGGCGGAGTAAAACAGTTTTCCATGGAACGATGTAAGCCCTGACGGCGACCTCCATCCTTCACCCGGCACGATGGATGTTCCGGCGTCCGTGCCATCCGAATTCCACAACTGACTGGTTTGCCCCACTTGATTCAATCGAAAAAAGACCTTGTTCCCAACGGCAGTCAATTCGCTGATCGACGAGGAATTGGGACCCGTCGTCAGGTCCTTCACCAACACCGTGCCCGTTTCTGTTCCATCCGACTTCCATAATTCCCGGCCATGCGTTTGGTCATTGGCGAGAAAGTACACGGCTCCGTCAGCACTGACAAAGTTTTGCGGAGATGACGAATCTTGTCCGGGAAATAAGTCCTTGATCATTGCCGTTCCGGAAGTCATTCCATCTGACTTCCATAGCTCCACGCCCAACGGAGAATTGACGGACGTTGCTGAGAAGAAGAGAGTGCCGTCGAGGTGGGCCATGCCATCGAATGCCAGATTTTGTACGACTTGCGTTCCCGCCTCCGATCCATCGCTTCTCCAGAGCGACGGGCCGAACGAGGGTGAATTTGCAATGAAGTACAATCGGCCATTGACATTTGTCAACCTTCGTGGGGACGACGATTGAATGCCAGGCAGCAGGTCTTTGACGAGTTGAGTTCCGACGGGAGTCCCGTCAGATTTCCAAAGCTCACTACCATGCATCGCATCATGGGCGACATAATACATTTGATCGCCAACGCGAGTGAATTCGTGCGCGTTTGAATCGCCACTCAAGCGAATATCGCGTACGATCGATGTCCCGCTCGGTGTGCCGTCGGAACGCCAAATCTCGTCACCCGTCACTCCATCATTGGCGCGGAACAACAGTGTGCCGTTGGCGTTGAAGTAAGCAAATGAGCCGGAGGAATTGCTGCCAGGCACAATGTCTTTCACAAGCGACGTCGACGCCATCGATCCTCCCGATCGCCACAACTCCTGCCCGTGTGTGTCATCGTAGGCCCGAAAATACAAAACTCCGTTGACATTGGCCAACCAATCGGGAGAGGACGAGGAACTTCCAGGAATGATGTCCAGAACATTCGTCCCTGCTTCCGATCCATCAGAGATCCACAATTCTGCCCCGTTGGTTTCTTCATAAGCTCCAAACAACAGCAAACCATTGACGTTGGTTAAATTATGCAGATTAGAACCATTGATACCGGGGCGAATATCTTTCACCAAAACAGTACCTGAGAGAGTGCCGTCGGACTTGAACAACTCGTTTCCAAGTTGTGAGTCATACGCAGTGAAAAACGCCTCCCCACCAACTGCTACCAGCGAAGTCGCATACACAGCGCTTTCATACTGAAAGTCCGTTAGCCGAACCGTTCCACTCGGAGTCCCGTCGCTCTTCCACAGTTCGTTCCCAGTCGTGCCGTCGTTGGCAATCATGAAGAGTGTGCCATTGACATTCGTCAAATGGTTGAACGCGGAGCCACCGTCCGGATTGATATCCTTCACCAGCACGGTCCCAGCCTCTGTGCCATCGGTCATCCACAATTCCTGACCATGCTGGTCGTCCCTGGCAACAAAGAAAACGTGGTCCATGACCGAGGTCAATGAATGAGGCGACGAAGAACTCCAACCAGTTTGAATGTCTTTGACCAGCACGGTTCCAGCGGCTGTGCCATCGCTTTTCCAAAGTTCATGACCCCTGCCATGTGTGAAGGCGCTGAAGTACAATGTGCCGTTCGCGTTGATCAACCAATTTGGATGGGAACTGGATAAACCGAGGTAGAGATCTTTCAACAATACTGTGCCGGACGTTGTCCCATCACTTTTCCACAACTCTTGTCCATTTGTTCCGTCGTTGGCACTGAAATAGAGGACGCCATTCACGTTGGCCATCGAATGGATGTTTGCATTCGGGCTGCCAGGATGGATATCCTTGACCAACATCGCTTCCGACGTCCCGTCCGTCTTCCACAATTCCCTACCATGCGTTCCGTCGTTTGCAACGAAGAAGGTTGTACTGTTGACTTGTGTGAAGGAGTCAGGCGCGGAACTGCCCACCAAGTTTGCATCGGCGAGCAACGTGGCGGACGCATCCAGATGCACTCGCCGCTCGAGCGTTTCGACGCGTGGCCGCCACTTGCGTCGCTTGAGACGATTCTGTTGCCGGTCGCGGTTCACAATCGGATGGTCCCCAAAACTCGTAATTCAACTCGACTACTTTACCCTGACGACCAAAAGAACTCAATGAATGTCGCGAGTTTTCGCGGATTCACTCCAAAATCAAGGGCACGCGATGGCTGGAAATGAGGCCACTACGTGTGGTAAGATAGTTTGAGAATTTCAATACCCACCGGCCCGGAATTCACGGCCGAAATTGCCTACCTAATTCGAAGGAGCCCAGTATGAGTAAACGCACACGTCGTCAGTTTTTGGAAGATTCGATGTTCGCCACCGCGGCGGCCGTGGCAGCGAGTTCCACTCCGCAGTTGTTTGCCGAAGAGGAAGGCAGCTCCAGCCCCAACGAGCGATTGAATGTTGCAGTGGTCGGTGTGCGTGGGCGCGGCGGCAGTCACATCGGTGCGTTTGCCGGAAAGAAGGATTCGCACATTACCTACATCTGCGATGCCGATCGTGAAGTTGGGAAAAAGCGGGCAGCCGAGGTTGGCAAGCGGCAAGGTGGCAAGGCACCGAAGTTTGTCGAGGATATTCGCGAAGTCCTGGATGACAAGACCGTCGATGTTGTCAGCATCGCGACGCCCAACCACTGGCATGCGTTGGGTGCGATCTGGTCGATTCAAGCTGGCAAAGATGTTTACGTTGAAAAGCCGGTGAGCCACAACGTGAGCGAAGGCCGCCGGATTGTCGAAGCGGCTCGTAAGCATCAGAAGATCTGTCAGACCGGCACTCAATCCCGTTCGAACCCTGGCATGATCGACGCGATTAATTACGTTCATGAAGGCAAGATCGGCAAAGTCAAAGTCGCGCGCGGATTGTGTTACAAGCCGCGTGGATCGATTGGCGAACGAGGCAGCTATGACCCGCCCGCCGAAGTGAATTACAGCCTGTGGCTTGGTCCCGCGGAATTCTCCCCGGTCACCCGCAAGCGTTTCCATTACGATTGGCATTGGCAATGGCCCTATGGCAACGGCGATTTGGGCAACCAAGGCATCCATCAAATGGACCTCGCACGCTGGGGACTGGGCGTGGACTCGCTCAGCAACAGCATCTTCAGCTATGGCGGACGATTCTCCTACGTGGACGCCGGCGACACGGCGAACACGCAAGTGGTTGTGCACGACTATGACGACCAGTCACTTGTGTTCGAAGTTCGTGGTCTGAAGACTGGCGGTTACAAGAACTCGAAGATTGGCGTGATCTTTGAAGGCACCGATGGCTACGTCGTGATGACGACCTATCACAGCGGAGCTGCGTTTGACCTGGACGGCAACAAAGTCCAGGAGTTCAAAGGAACGGCCGACCACTTTGGCAACTTTGTCAAAGCCGTCCGCAGTCGCAAGATCACCGACTTGAACGCCGACATCGAGCAAGGACACCTGTCGAGCGCGTTGTGCCATCTGGGCAACATTTCGTACAAGCTCGGTGAACCGGTGAATGCCAAGGACGCGGAGAAGAGCATCGCGATGGTCAAGTCGACCGACGATTCCCGGGCGACGCTCGAGCGAACTCTTGCCCATCTTCAAGACAACGGCGTAGATTTGGACGAAACGCAGTTGAACATGGGCCCACAACTGGCGTTCAACCCCAAGGTAGAAAAGTTCCTGGACAACGAAGCGGCCGATGCAATGTTGACGCGCAAGTATCGCAAGCCGTTTGTCGTGCCTGACCAAGGCCAGGTGTAACACATAACGAGTAGATCGTATTAAGGGCGTTGAGGCTTTTGCTTCAACGCCTTTTTCTACAAACAGTGCCTGCTGCCGGAAGCTATGGAAAACGACTTCTACAAATCGCAAGCCCGCCACTACCGTCAATGCCGTCGCGAAGCAATCGTTGTCGGCGTCATTTGGGTCGTGGCACTGGCGTGGTGCACCTCAACGTTCATCACGATGGGCTACGTTCCGGCGGATCAGCGTCCGGAGGTGCCCGACATGGTTTGGGGAATTCCCGCTTGGGTCTTCTGGGGATTGTACGTGCCGTGGATCGTGTTGATCGGCGTCACATGGTGGTTCGCGATTTTCGTACTCAAGGATGACGAACCGTACGCGGAGCCGCCGAAAGGTAAGCATGATGCTGCTGGCGACTGAGTTTTGGGATCGCTTTGCGATTCTCACGCCGTTCGTTGGATACCTTGTCGGCGTCTTTGTAATCGCGATTGTTGCTCATCGTTATTTAAAGGGTGCCGATTTCGAATCCGAGTACTATGTCGGTGGACGGAATTTTGGGGCCTGGGTCTTGGCCATGTCGTGGGTGGCAACGTTGGCCAGTGGTGGCTCGTTTCTTGGCTATCCATCGTTAATCAACTCCTATGGTTGGACGATGGCGTTCTGGGTTAGCGGATCCGTTGTCACGGCACTTATTGGACTTGGAATCGTTGCAAAGCGCATCAACCGCTTGGCGAGACAGACTGGTGCTCTGACCTTGGTCGATTTGTTCCGTGATCGCTTTCAGAGTGTCTCAATTAGTATTGCCTATCCGCTAGTGATTGTTTTCGTAACGTCGGTTTACTTGGTTGCGCAGTTTGCATTTGGAGCCAAGATATTGGCAAACATATTGCAGGTTCCTTATTCATGGGCCTTGTTTGTTTTCGCGTTGTCCGTCGTTGCCTACACAACTTACGGTGGATTCCGCGCCGTTGCTTGGACGGACACGATGCAGGGAATCGTGATGATTGTGGGCATTGTGTTATTGGTGCCTTTCGCCTTGTATGCCGTCAGTGGGATGGAAAACGCCACACTTGCGCTGCGGGATCGCGTCGATCCCGCAGCGCAAGTGAATGGCTTACCGCAAGAGAAACATGCTTATCTTTACGGACCTGGACCTCAGAAAATCACGAACGATGTCAAGAACCGGCTTCAACAAGGAGACCCAGCGCCGCCAGATAATCCGTTGAACGATCCGTGGTTACCGATGAGCTTGGGAATCTCCTTCTTCATGCTGCGGTCTCTCGGCGCATTAATGATGCCCACCACCGTACCCCGGATGCTGGCGTTTAGAGACACCAAGTCGCTGCGCCGCGCGCTATATTTGCTTGGACCCTATATCTTTCTGATGTACGGCAGCAGTCTCATTACGATGAATTGCGCCCATAGTTTGAATGATGGCTTAGGGCTTGGCTTGAAACCCTACGAGTCCGACCAGGCAGTCCCCCAACTCGCTCAGATCGTGGCACCCAAATGGTTGGCCGGGTTTATTATTGCCGCGCCATTCGCTGCCGTGATGTCGACCGTCGATTCAGGACTATTGGTTGTAAGTTCTTCGGTCGTGCGGGACATGGTCCAGCGCGTCTGGTATCCAGACCTGTCAGAAAAGTGGACCAAGAGACTAAGCTACGCAGTCACTGGCGGCGCCGGTTTCATCGTATTTACGGTTGCCCTATTGACCGAACCGACGTTTGCTCAACCGTGGGTGATCTATTATTCGGCGGGAAGTGCGTCCGCGCTCTTTTGGCCTGGATTGGCCGCATTGTATTGGAGGCGAGCTACGACGGCGGGCATGGTGTGTGGGCTCGTTGGAGGTATCGTCGTTTTTGCGATTTGCCACCAAGCGAAACCGTTTCACCAAACAGTTCCGATGCACGCGTTTGTCTATGGCTTTACGGCCTCGGCCGCGCTTACGGTGCTCGTAAGTCTCTCCACGCCACCCCAAACCGCTCATGAACTTGATCGTTACTTTGGTCGTGATTAACGTGGAACTTCCAATCCACAAACATCGATGCTGGTCGACGGAAGTTGGAATTCCGATGTTTACTACCACAAAAGGTTAGTTGGATGAAACTCTTTCAAGCAATCATCGTTCCCGCGTTCCTCGTCTGTTCGTTATCTAGTTTTGGTGACGATATTGCCACGTCCAGCGTCAAAATGGAAGGCGATGTCGCATTCACCGAAGGTCCGGTGTGGCATCCCAGCGACAACGTCTACTTCTCGGACATTCGCAACAACCGCATCATGCGGCGCGACGCCAATGGCCAGATGCACGTGTTTCGCGCGCCGTCGGGCCGCACCAACGGCATGGTGTTCGATTTGCAAGGGCGGCTGATTTGCTGCGAAGGCGGCGGAGCGGAAAGCAATCGTCGCGTGACGCGAACGGAACTGAACGGCACGATCACCGTGCTGGCGACCCACTACCAAAGCAAGCGACTGAATTCGCCGAACGATATTACGATCGACAGCCGCGGCAGACTTTATTTCTCCGATCCGCGTTATCGCGATCGTCGCAGCGTCGAGCAAGTCGACAAGCACGGGCAACAGATCGACGGCGTCTATCGCATCGACTTGGACGGGACGATCGACCGTATCATCGCACACGAAGTCGATCGGCCAAATGGAATCGCGATTTCACCAGACGATCGACATTTGTTTGTCGCGGACAACAACAACGACCGGGCCGGCAACAACCGCAAGCTGTGGCGATTCGACTTGCTAAAGAAAGGCAACGTCGATCTCGACAGCCGCAAGCTGTTGTTCGACTGGGGCACCGATCGCGGTCCCGACGGCATGGCAATCGACAGCGAAGGACGCCTCTACGTCACTGCCGGGTTCAATCGGCCGAACCCTCCCGCGCAAACGTCAAAAGTCTATAAAACCGGCATCTATGTGATTACCAGTGATGGCAAACTGGTCGATTTCATCCCCGTGTCCGCGGACATGATCACCAACTGCTGTTTCGGCGGCGTCGACCGTAAAACACTCTTCATAACCGCCGGACACGTGCTGTGGAGTGTTCGTGTTAAAACGCCAGGGCACGTCGCCTGGCCCGCGAAATAGACGCCGGCGCCATTCACTCCCCACCACCACTCTGAATTCTGCAAGTGCAATAACATTTATTTATGGGAGCCGATTTGGGCGAGCGGCGGGTGAAAACCGTCCTACTGGTAAGTCACTTTCTGCTGCTCGCCTAGGTGGTCAGAATTTGTAAGAATTCCTGCGCCACTTAGTTGCATCGCCAAATGGAACCCGTATAATCGGCGGCGTTAGGATCAATCGGCGTCGATACGTTACGGACTGCACTACTCTTCAAGAATTATCGTGCCGGCCGTTCGCAATGCTCGCCCTGCGATTCTCGCAAAGAAACGAACTGCGAAATAACTCGTGACCCAAGTTCTTGAAGGGTGAAGCTTATGACGGAGTCTACCAAGAATTCAGGACCCAAAAATCCAGGAACGAGCGGCGGTTTTAATCGTCGCGATTTTCTCAAAGGGTCCGGAGCCGTTGCCGCCACCGCGGCACTGGCCGCTCAGCAGGCCGAAGCCGCTGAGAAAGAAAAGAAAATCAAGAAAGGCAAGAGCACCATCATGCTCAACGTCAACGGGAGCGACCACAAATTGACGGTCGAAAACCGCACGACGTTGCTCGAAGCTCTGCGTTACAATCTCGATCTGACCGGTGCCAAGCCCGTCAGTGTTTCGGATGGCTCCAGCGGTGCGAGCACCGTGCTGGTCGATGGCAAGCCGATGTTGGCCTACGACATGTTGGCCGTCGCTCAAGAAGGCAAAAAGATCGAAACGGTCGAAAGCCTCGGTGGCAAGAATCCGGATGCGGTCCCCAAAGCCTTTGTTCAGCATGACGCCGAACAATGCGGCTTTTGCACGCCCGGTTTTGTTGTCGCCGTTCGTGCGTTCCTGAACAAGAACCCCAAAGCGACAGACGACGATATTCGCAAGGGTCTCAACGGCAACCTCTGCCGCTGTGGTACCTACGCGAACATCATCGAAGCCGCGGCTGCTGTTGTGAAAGGAGATGCATAATGGCTGTTGAATATAGCTGGCCGTCCAAAAACGACGCAAATGTCATCGGCAAAGACCATAACCGGCTCGACGGTTTGGAAAAAGCTACCGGTGCCGCCAAATACTCGTATGACATCAATCTCAAGAATCAGTTGATCGCCCGCGGGGCCGGTTGCCCGCACGCACATTGCCGTGTCACGGCGGTCGACACGAGTGCCGCTGAAAAGGTCAAGGGCGTTGTCCATGTACACGTCTTCGATCATGCCAAAGTAGGCAGCGAGATCAACTGGCAAGGCGAATTGCTGGCGGTTGTTGCCGCCGAAACCGAAGGTGCCGCGGCCGAAGGCGTCCGCGCGTTGCTGAAAAAAGGGTTCAAGTTCGAAGAACTCGATGTCTTCACCGACGCCGAAAACTTGATGGCCGCCGAAGCGGCGGGTCGAACTGGAAAAGGTGGCGGGAAAGCCGTCACTGAAAAAGAGCCCGGCGACGACGATGACGAAGACGAATTCGTCGAAGCGGAACTTGCCCGTTTGTTCAAAGAAGCTGCCCACGTGTCAGAAGGCTACTACGGCATCGACGCAATCACGCACTGCTGTTTGGAGCCGCACGGTTCGACAGTCGAGTGGAATGGCGACAAGCTGACTGCCTATCTGTCGACGCAAAACGTATCGGGCACGGACGATGGTTTCGCACGCGATTTGAAGATCACGGCCGACGACGTTGAAGTGATCTGCAATCACATTGGTGGTGGTTTTGGCAGCAAATTTGCTGCCGATTACTGGGGCATCGCCGCGGCCAAGATTTCGAAAGAAACCGGCCGACCAGTCAAGTTCATGCTCGATCGCGACCAGGAATTGAAGAACGGCGGCAATCGTCCGTCTGGCTATCTCAAGGTCAAACTTGGTGCCGACATGAATGGCGTCGTTCAAGTCTGGGATTCTCATCACTGGGGAACGTCCGGCTACACCGGTGGCGGCGTTAGCCAGGCAGTGATTCCCTATGTGATCATGCCGAAAAACTACCGGCGTAATGCGACGACGGTCAAATCGAACACGTCTCGTGCTCGTGCCTGGCGTGCCCCAAATCATCCGCAAGGTTGTGCCATCACACAAACCGCGTTGGACGATCTGGCGGCCAAGATGGGCAAGGACAGCTATGATGTGTTCATGGCCAATTTGAAGGCCGACAACGTCAGCTCGCAACAAAAGGCCGAAGTCTATATCGAAGAGATGAAGATTGCCGCCGAGTTGATGGACTGGAAAGCCAAGTACCACCTGCACGGAAAAGGCAATGCGAAAGGCTCGATCGTCGAAGGGTTGGGCCTTGGCCTGCACACTTGGGGCGGTGTCGCCAACAGCAGCAACACCATCATCAAGGTGCATCCCGATGGCGGCGTCGAGACGTTCTGCGGCACGCAGGAACTCGGCACGGGCACTCGCACGGTGATCGCCATGGTCACCGCCGAAACGTTTGGCCTCAAGCCGGAGGACATCAAAGTCCACCTTGGTTCGTCCAAGCTGCCGGTCAGCGGCGCATCGGGCGGCAGCACGACAGTCGGCGCGGTCAGCGAATCGCATCGACGTGCTTCGCAAGAAGCGATCGCCGAAATCTTCAACAAGGTCGCTCCTCAACTGGAGAGCAACCCGGAAGACCTCGAAGCCGTTGGTGGCGAGATTCGAGTCAAAGGCGACAAGAATCGCAAGCTAAGTTGGAAAGAAGCGTGCAGCGCCCTTGGCCTCAAGCCACTGGAAACAACGGCCAGCCACAAACGTGGCGACCCCAGTCCGTTGTCCAGCAGTGGTGTCGGCGGCGTTCAAATGGCCGAAGTTGCCGTCGATCAAGAGACGGGCATCATCAAGGTCAAGAAGTTTGTCGCCGTTCAGGATCAGGGCCTCGTGATCAATCCGAAGACTTGCAAGAGCCAGGTCTACGGAGCCGTGATCATGGGCATCGCTGCCGCGTTGTACGAACATCGCGTCACAGATGCCAAGGGCCGTTTCGTCAACGCGGAACTCGCCGAGTACAAACTGGCCCGCATCGGCGACATCGGCGAGATCATCGTTGAGTTGTACGAGTCGGACGATCAACGCGCCCGCGGCGTGATCGGCAACGGCGAACCGCCGGCGATCAGCCCCATGGCTGCGATTAGCAACGCAGTTTGCAACGCCTTGGGCGTCCGCGTTCCTGTCGTCCCGTTAACCCCGAAACGTGTCCTCGCTGCTTTGAAAGCTTAAATGTGAATGAAGACTTCCGCAGTTTTCTTAAACTTCGGAAGTCTGGCTCCAAATAAAAGGAAAGGCATAAAACATGAAAGACTTTGCCTACACTGCCCCCCGCACCGAAGCCGAGGTGCTTGATTACTTGTCGGACGTACCCGGCAAGGTCGAAATCCTGGCCGGTGGTACGGACCTCATGGGCTTGATGAAGAAGATGGTGGTCACTCCCGACCTGGTCGTGAACATCATGGACGTGCAGTCGATGAAGTCGATCGAACCGACCAACGACGGCGGCGTGGCTATTGGCGCAACGGTCACGCTCGACGAAATCCTTGCCAGCGCGTACATGGCGGATTATCGAGGCATTACCGACGCCATCCTCGGAATCAACAGCATGCAACTGCAATCGCAAGGCACCATCGGCGGGGAAATCTGTCAACGTGCCCGCTGCTGGTATTTTCGAGATGGCCAAGGTTCGACGACGCAAACGCCCGATGGTGCCGACACTCGTCACCACGCCATCTTCGGCAACAGCGGCCCGGTCAAATACGTCAGCGGTTCGCGAATCGCTCCGGCGTTGATCGCACTGGGCGCGCTGGTCCGAGTCGTTGGCCCCGGCGAAGAGGAAGAACAACTGCTCACCGCGGCAGACTACTTCCGCACGCCACGCAACGACAGCCAACGTGAAACGGTCCTCGCACCGAATCAACTGCTGACGCATATCGTGCTGCCACCGGCCGATCGCAGCAGCGCGACGTACGAGGTGCGCGACACGGAAGGTCCGGACTACCCACTGGCCGCCGCGGCTGTATCGTTGAAGTTGCACTTTGGTGTCGTCCAAGAAGCCAAGATCGTGATGGGCCAAGTCGCACCCACACCGTGGATCAGCGAAGAAGCATCGAACATGCTTCGTGGCCTGACGATCGATCACGCCGTTGCCGAGGCTGCTGGCGAAGCCGCCGTCTCGCGAGCGACGCCGCTGGCCGACAACGAGTACAAAGTCCAACTGGCCAAGGTCGCCGTCAAGCGGGCCATCCTCCTGGCCGCCGGCCTGGAAACAGGTGGATTCTGTTAACAACGAACCGATTTATCAGCCCGGCTGCTTCGAGCAGCCGGGCTGCTGTTACATAACGGAGAATGACCATGCCATTTGAAAAGCATTACGACCAGCCGCTGCCGATCTTAACGCCGCCCTGCATTCACATGCGCAGCAAAGCGATGTACGTCACTGGCAGCCTCACCTCGCCAGACCATCCGGACGAAGAAGGCAGCCACTACGTCTGGTGCAACGTGACGCAACACGTGATCGGCCCCGACCAACAAGACGTCGAGAAGCAACAATGCATCCCCAGCCGGGAATGCTACAAAAAAACCTACTAGAAAAGTGTCGTCGTGTATCTCCGTAACTGGACCTGGCAAGTCTCGGAGAGCCCTACCCACACCACAACCATCAAGACGGGCATGCGCTGATCGATAAGCGCATGTCCGTTTTTTCGTCGCCACGCGCCAAATCAAGCTTCACCATAGATTTCTTCCAGCCCGTGCCACTGCACATCTGGGCGCGACGCCTTGGCGGCTGCGGGAACCTTTCGAACGAACACATGCCGGCCGATGGTGGCATTGCGTGGGTTGGGATATCGCTGCACCTTGTTTTCAATTTCTGCTTCCAATGCTCTGCGCGAGCGGACGGTGCCCCATTTGCACTCGCCCAAATCCGTCCAACCATCGTCGCGCAATCCCACCAGGTCGATCTGCGTGGATTTGTCCCAGTATTCGCCGATTTCGAAACTGGCTGTGATTGCGTCACGAGCGTAGAACTCCAGCAGTGCTTCGCGGCACAGCGTTTCGAAGCAAGTGCCAAAGTAGGCATCAAGTTCGGGCCGGATGCGGTTTTGAAGGGTATCGGTCGGTCCCATCTGGGCAATGTAGCTGTTGTTTGGGAAGACGAAGCGGAACCAAAATCGCAACAGTGGGTCGTCCAGAGCGTAGCGAACCTTGCGGCCGGTTGGTTTGTTGCCGTCCAACGGATGCCGCCGTCGCAGGTAGCCAAGTTCTTCGATCTGCTTCAAATAATAGTGTAAATTGCGCGGATCGATCTTCGTGGCCGCCGAGATTTCATGATTGGCGGTCGCACCGTGCGCGAGTGCGGTGAGCACTGCGTAGTAGTTCTCGACGTCGCGCAATTCTTCTCTCAACAAGAAGTCTGGCTCGCGATACAGCGGCGCGTATTCGCTCAATACGTTCGCGGCCAGGTTTGACCCAACCGACCGCTGGCTGTCGAAGTATTGCAAATAGAGCGGAATGCCTCCGCAAAGAAAGTAAGTCTTGGCCCGGTCGATCAGTGAATACGAAGGATGAAACAGCGCCGCCTCGCGAAAGCCAAACGGCCGCAACAAGATTTGCCCAGTGCGCCGTCCAAACAGCGGACTCTTTTGCCCCAGCACTTCGCGCTCCATAAAACCGATGTACGATCCGCACAGGATGAGCATTACTTTGCCGCTGTCACGCCAGGATCGATCCCAGCATTCCTGGATGACTGACGGCAATTCTGGGCTTGCCCCGGCCGCCCACTGAAATTCGTCCATGACCAGCACGAGTTTTTTCTTGCCTTTGTGTTGACCGACGGTGGTCGTTAATGCCGTCTTCCAGTCGTCCGCGGCCTGGGTGGCGAGCAGCGGCTGGTCCAACGCTCGCGCGGCAATCCGCAGAAACTCGCGGACTTGCAATCTGCCCGGAGCTTCCTTGCCGACGAAATAGATCGAGGGAAGCTTGCGAGTGAATTGCAAGATGAGCTGGCTCTTTCCGACGCGCCGCCGGCCATAGATGGGGATGAACTCGCTGTTCGAGCTGTCATGCCACTGATTCAGCGCTGCCAGCTCTTTTGCTCTTCCGACGAATGGATCCACGACTTATTCCTTATGCGAGGTGTGGTTCGACGAGTTGTATTTTGACGAGTTACGACTCGTCAAAATACAACTCGTGAAAGTATGGCACGCGTAAAGCCCGCTGTCCAGGGCTGGATTTGCTATCGCCTGCCGACAAATCCACAGCCGTTGCACCGCATGATCCGAACAACCCGCAGGAATCAGTCATTGGACCTGATTTCCAGTCGCCGCGTCCTATTCATTTCTTCAGATACTTCGCCCACCAATCGAGGATTTGGTGTAGGCGATGGATTCTCAAGTCCGGTGGTCCCTGGCGGCTCATGCCGTGGCTGGTGGAAACGGGGTAGCGGACCATTCGCGTCGACACACCCAAAACGTTGAGTGCCGTGAAAATCTGCTCGCCTTGTTCGATGTTGCAGCGCAAGTCGCCTTCGCTGTGAATGACCATCGTGGGTGTTTTTACATTTGCAAAGTGGGCAATAGGGCTTCGCTGCCAACGAGGTTCCGGGTTGCTCCAGACGCTACCGGGAAAATACTTGTCGGGCATCCAGACAAAGTCGCTGTTGCCCGACATGCTGATCAAATTGCTGACACACCGATCGGTGATCGCCGCGGTGAACTCGTGCGTGTGGCCGATCGCCCAGTTCGTCATATAGCCGCCGTAGCTCCCGCCCATCACGCCGATTCGCTTCTCGTCGACGAACGAGCGGCTTTGCATGAATTTGCTGACCGCTTGGATATCGGCCCAGTCACGATTCCCCCAGTCGCCGCGAATTGCCGCGCAGTGGTCGCGCCCATAACCTTTGCTGCCGCGCGGGTTGCTGTAAAACACCGCGTACCCGGCGGCGGCCAAAACTTGAAATTCGTGAAAGAATCCCCAGCCATACTGAGCGTGCGGGCCGCCGTGAATTTCCAGAACGGCCGGAACCTTTTTGCCTGGCTTCAAACCCGGTGGCTTCAACGACCAGACGTGTGCCTTGTGACCGTCGTCGGCCGTGACCCAATGCGATTGCGGCTTGGCGAGTTCAAGCTCGTCGTGAAGATCGGCATTGAAATCGGTCAATGTGGTGGTTTTAAATTCGCCGCGCCGAACCTGGGCAATCGCCACGTTGGCCAGTCTGGGCGCGGCATCGACGGTCATCGCCATCAGCCGCCCATCGTCGGACAAGTTGCCCATATCGTGGACGACTTCTCCCGATGTATGGAACGTGAGTTTGCCGCCGCTGACCGGAACCGACGCGACTTGGACTTCGCCGTGATGACCGATCTGGGTGTAAACGCGTGAACTATCGGGACTGAATTTGACAACCGCCTCAAATGCCGCTTCGGAAGAATCGGCGATCGCCGTCGATAACAGACAATAGTCTTGGTCGGCCGTAAGACCCCGGACCGAGCCGCCCTGTGCATCGCAGACGAAGATCTCTAAATTCTCAGTGCTGTACGTACCATCTTCGCCGCCATCCCGTCCGGCATACGCGATCCTTTTGCCATCGGGCGACCAAGCTGGGCAAGCTTTTGGGCCGTCAGGCAACCCTTCGATCTTCGTCACTCTGCCGGTCGCCACATCAACCCGCAACAATTCCATCTTCCAGGGTCGCACGAATGCCTTGCGATCCCGATTCGTCGCAACGACCAACTCCTTCGAATCGGGCGACCAATCGAAATCAAACGCACCCAATGTGTCTTTCGTGTAAACCTTGCGATGCTCGCCGGTCGCCACATCAACCACGTAAAGCTGATACCTCTGGGCGATGAAATACCCATCGCCGTCCATCCGATACCACCAATCGTCGATCACGCGTGGCGGTGTGCTCAGTCCCTTTTCTTCACGGTCTTTTTTTGCCGCCTCAGTCCCATCAGGATCTTGCTCGCGAAATCCAACAGCCAACGACTTACCGTCGGAGGACCAGGCGAACTGTCCAATGCGACCTTCGGGGAATTTCGTCAGCGGTCGTGCTTCACCACCGGTCGTGGCGATCGTATATATTTGAGTGTTCGATTCGTCACGCCGGCTGACAAACGCAACTTTAGAACCATCAGGTGACCACTGCGGCCCGCTGTCTTTGTTGCCGCTCGTAAACTGTTGCGAAACAGTTTTTCCGGACGAATCGACGAGCCACAAGTTAGTCACATACTCATTTTTGTCGCCCACCTGTTTGCGAACAAAAACAATTTGAGCGCCGTCCGGAGAAATCTGTGGCGACGAAACCAAACAGAAGCGCTTCAGATCTTCCGGCACAATGCCGCGTCGTTTTTTCTTAGGCATTCGAACTCCATGCTACTTGCGATTGAGATTTGCTCGCGCATTTTTAGCATAAGCGATCAGACAATCAACCGTCCGCGTGGATGGCTACACTGCGGGTTTCACGACTGGCACGCCACGTTGCGCGAGCGCTTGTGCGATTTTTTGCAACTGAGCGTCGGTCAACTCCCACCCCATCGCCCCGGCCGTCTCTTCAATTTGATAGGCCCGTTTGGCGCCGCACAACGCAACCGTGATACCATCCCGCAGCAATGTCCAATTCACGACAACTTGCGCAACAGTCTTGCCGATTGCGTTGGCAACCTCGCGAAGATGGTCGAGAAAGTCTTGGTTCCTCTTAAACTCGTCGCCTTGGAACATGGGATACTTGGCGCGGCCGTCATCGGGCGCGAATTGGTAATCACGCGGGATTCGGCCGGCCAGCAGTCCCTTCATCAGCGGCCAATAAACCATCGTCGAAACTCCACGCTGCCGACACCAAGGCAGTGTGTCCAATTCGATCTGCCGCTGAAGCATGTTGAAAGGCGGTTGAAAAGCCGAGATGGGGCAAACCCGATGAAAAGCTTCCAATTGTGGCACGGTAAAATTGGACACGCCGATCGACCGCGTCTTGCCTTCCTCCATCAGCTCTTTCAGCACTCCGGCCGATTCTTCCAACGGACAATTCGGATCGGGAGCGTGCAAGTAAAGCAGCTCGACACGATCTGTGTTCAGCCGGCGCAAACTTTCTTCGCATTCTCTGCGGAGTGTGGCTGGCGCGCCGTCGAATGCCCGCTGGAGATTCTCGTCCCAATGAAGACCGCATTTGGTGGCAATCACGATTTCGTCACGATGCTTGCCTAGTACCTCCGCGATCATCCGTTCGCTCTCACCATTGGCACCGTACATATAGGCCGTGTCAAAGAAGTTGATGCCAGCGTCGAAGGCGGCTTGCAGCGTGGCGAGACTGTCATCGCGGTTCACGTCGACGCTGGTCATCCCCGTGATTGGCCAACATCCCATTGCCACTGGCGTCACCATGATTCCAGTCGCGGCGATTTCTCGTCGTTCGTAGGTTGGTGTCATGTTGTGTAGCCGAAGTCGCCAAGACTTTGGAGTTTTGATGTGGATCATCCGAATTCTGGGCGAATTCGGCTACGATCCGGCCAGTTCAACAAATCGATCGACCCGCTGCTCGACGATATCCAGACACTTGTTCCAGAATTCCGCGGTCGTCAAGTCGTATCCCAGCGTCGACTGCACCGCATCCTCGGCATCCTTGCAGCCCGTGGCAATGAGCAATTCGCGATATTGTTTGGGAAAGTCGCCGCCGCCGTCTTTGCCCAACGCGTAAACACCCAGCGACAGCAAGTAGCCAAACGTGTACGGAAAATTGTAAAACGGCCAGCCACTGATGTAGAAGTGTAGCTTGGAAATCCAGAAGTTCGGGTTCCAGCCGTCGTCGGACAGGCCGTCGAGATAAGCGTCCTTTTGTGCGGCGACCATCATCTCGGTGAGCTTTTGTGCTGGGATTTCGCCTTCCCCGCGTTGCTGGTGAAAACCGTCTTCGAAAATAAACCGGGCGTGAATGTTCATCAGGAATGCGACCGAGTCAGAGAGCATGACGTCCAGGATTTCCAGTTGCTCGCCTTTCGAAGTCGATCGATTCAAACGTTGTTCGCCCAACACGGCTTCGGCAAACGTCGACGCGGTTTCGGCCAGATTCATTGGATAATCTTGTAGCAACAGCGGTTGGTCACGCAACACAAACGAGTGATACGCATGGCCAAGCTCATGTGCCAACGTTGACATACTGTCGGCCGAGTTGGTGTAGGTCATGAAAATGCGCGACTGTTTCTTGGCAGCGAAATCCGTGCAAAAACCGCCCTGTCGTTTGCCGGTTCGGTTCTCGACTTCGACCCAACGATTGTCCAACGCCTGCCGGGCGAACTCGCCAAAGTCGGGACTGAAATCAGTGAAGGTTTTGATGATCAAATCGCAGGCGTCGTCGTACACGATCTCGCTGGACGAACCGGGTTCTGTCTTCGCCGGATAAGGCGCGGCAAGGTCGTACCACGCCAGCTTGTCCAATCCGAACGCGGCGGCTTTTGTTTTCAGATAATTGAGCAGACACGACTTCCGCTCACTCACAGCCTTCCACATGGCATCCAAAGTCTCGCGTCGAATCCGGTTCAACCGGCAGGGGACTTCGAGATGGTCGATGCCCAATTGGCGATAGACGGTCAGCCGCGTGCCGCAAATGTGGTTCAGTGCGTCGGCACAGGTGTCGGCAATTGTGTCCCACGCCTTGTTCGCGGCGAAGAAATTGTTTTCGCGAACGGTTCTTTGCGGCGAATCGAATTGAATCTGCCCCACGGATTTCTTGACAAGTTCGCCACGCTCCATGACGTCCACACGCAATTCGCCGGAGATGCGGTCATACAACCGTCCCCAAGCGTGAATGCCGTCCACTCCGAGCTGAGCGGCAAGCATTTCCTGGTCTTTGGGCAACCGCACTTCGGCATTGCGACGGCGGTCATGCAAAAAGAACTCGATGGCGGCAAGTCGCTGGTCGGCATCGATGAACGCGTTGACATCGTCGACCGATGCATCTTTCAATGCGAAGTCAACGTTCGTTGTGATTCGCTCGTGAAGCGGTGCCAAGGCCGACAATTGTCCTTCGAGTTGCTGAAACAACTTGCTCTCGGCATCCGCCGCGGCGTGGCAGCCGATGAAAGAATGCATATCGCTGGCTTGAGCAGAAATACTTTCGTACGAGGCCAGAAAATCGCACCACTGGGCGACGTTGTCCGCCGCGACGTTAATCTCCGGCAATTGGTCGGAACGCTCGGCCAGTTGCTTCAGTTCGTTGCGATACGGTTGAATCGCGTCGCGGAACTCGTCCTTCTCAGGGTGTGGCAGCAATGAATCCAGGTCCCACTGTAAAGCAAATCTTCCCACGCTCATGTTCCTTTTGATCTTTCTACAAATCCGCCAAACAAGCTGAACTCTGCCGCGGTGTTACGCCAAGATGTCTTTTACAACTCGTGCTTCTAGGACACCCGTCAGACGCATGTCGAGTCCTTGAAACTTGACGGCAAATCGTTCGTGGTTGATGCCCAACAGATGGAGCATCGTAGCGTGCAAGTCGCGGACGTGAACGATGTTCTCGACCGAGTTATAGCCGAGTTCGTCTGTTGCTCCATAGGTGATGCCTCCTTGGACGCCGCCGCCGGCCAGCCACATCGAGAATCCTTTGATGTGATGATCGCGGCCCGCTCCCCCTTTGCCTTGGAACATCGGCGTGCGGCCAAATTCGCCACCCCAGATGATCAGCGTATCTTTCAACATGCCCCGTTGTTTGAGATCCGTCAGCAGCGCCCAAGTCGGCTTGTCGGTCAATCCACAACAGGTGTTCATGTAATTGACCAACCCGCCGTGGTGATCCCAACCGCGATGATACAAGTGAATGAAACGGACCCCGCGCTCGGCCAGTCGACGGGCCAGCAAGCAGTTCGAGGCGTAAGATCCGTCGCCCGGTTTCGCACCATACATGTCAAGCACATGCCGCGGTTCATCGGAGACATCCATCAGTTCAGGAACCGACGTCTGCATCCGAAACGCCAATTCGTAGGCCGAAATGCGCGTATCGATCTTCGGATCCTTGACTTTCTGGTTGCGATGGCGATCGAGTTGTCCAATCGTGTCGACCAACCGTTGTTGCTGCTGTCGCGTGACACCGCCCGGATTACTCACATAGTGGACGGGGTCGCCTGCCGAATTGAACTCGACACCCTGATAGCGACTGGGCAAGAACCCCGTGCCCCATTGCCGCGACGCAATCGGCTGCGGGTTACGGCCGCCGACGCTCGTCATCACAACAAATCCCGGCAGATTGTCACTTTCGCAGCCAAGGCCGTAATTGATCCACGCGCCCATCGACGGCCGGCCGCTGATCGCCGTGCCGGTGTTCATGAACGTGTGAGCGGGGTCGTGGTTGATTTGCTCAGTGACCAACGAGCGAACGATGCAGATGTCGTCGGCCATTTTGGCATGCCACGGCAAAAAGTCACTGATTTCCTGGCCGCCCTTGCCGTACTTCTTGAACTTTGTCAGCGGACCCAGGCACTTGAGTGTTTTGCCTTGAAGCTGTGCGATTGGCTGCCCTTTGGTGTACGACTCGGGCATGGGCTTTCCGTCGAGTTCGCCGAGTTTTGGCTTGTAGTCGAACGTCTCCAGATGCGAAGGCCCGCCTGCCATGCACAAGAAAATGACACGTTTCACTTTGGGCGGGTGATGTGGCAAGCCGGGTAGTGAAAGAGATGTTCGGGCCGATCGCGCATCACGACAGAACATCGTTGCCAGCGCTGCGGAACCGAGTCCAACTCCGGTTCGAGTGAGAAACGCCCTCCGATGAATTTGGTTCATAAAACTGGTCATGGTGTGGATATTATCGCCTGTTGGGCAGTGGACAGCTAGCCGAACACAAGAGCGGGCAACGGGATTCGAATGAACGGACGCAAGCCGCTAACCATGTTGCTAGTTAAGAAGTTACGTCGGGAAGTTACGTTAGGAAGTGCTCCATTGTCAGGAAATTGTCAGGATTATGGCAGCGTTGATTGTCGCTGCTTGTCTTCAATGGACAGTCGATTGAAGCGTGTGATTGCATGCTGGTCGCATCTCTCCGAACAAAAAGAAGCACGAAATTGCAACGTTGTGCGTCGCTGGTCCAATCGCCACGCGTTAGGGGGATACTTTCTTTTTCTACTATGATGGCAAGTGATGGACGCGGAACCAACTCGCCTCGGCTGCCGTCCAATGTGGTCGTGCGATTGATTGGCAAAATTGAACAAGTCAATTCAACTCAGTATCTTGAACGCGCCACTAGATTACAAGGTGCAAAATGAAACGCGCAGCTTTGGTGTTCCTGTTCGTTGTTCTTATCAAAGATGGTATCACGGCGGACGTTGATGCCGGGAGACTTTGGAAGCAAGTCGACGAAGCTCGTCAAATTACGTTTCATTGTTTGTATCGTCACCCAGGACTGGCGGTACGGATCGCTGAGACCCGGGCACTCGAAGCCATCGTTCGACAAGTTCCAGGCGGCTTGGACGAAGCGAAGGCGCGGCTTCGTTTGGCCGAGATTTGCGATCACAATGGAAACCTCGCAGTGCGAATCGAGCATGTGCGGTGTATCGAATCGTTGCTTCGAGACTTGATGAAGAGGCAACCAGGATTGGAAGGATTGCCGTCCGTCCTTTTTGATGCGTGTGGCACGCGGATGCCTCGGTATTTGGCCGACGCGACGTTCAAAGAAGATGTGCGGCGCTATCTCGAAGCACGATTTCGAGCCGATCAGAGGGATGCGGCCGAAGCCGGTTTTCATTTAGGACGTGAGCGAATCATCAAAGAACGCGACGCGTATCGTGCTGTTCACCAACAAGTTGTTGAGCGATTCGGTGACACTTATTGGGGCCAGTATGCCCAGCTACATCTTCTGCGAAACGACAGTGGCCGGCCGCTCAACGGCAACGCCGCAGGTCAGCTGTTCCGTTTCGCTGAAAAACATCGCACCGACGATCTGGGATTGAAGGCGCTCCAAACATTGTCATTCTGGCATGGACGCAACAACGACCAGCGCGGCGGAAATCCCGTCGCGAATTGGACGAAGGCAATGGAAGTCAATCTGCTGATCGCGCGAAATTATCCCGGCGAGCAATCGATTGACATGTATGCCTCGGATCCAAAATTCAACGGCCAGGCGAAACGACTCGAAGAACTGTTCGAGCAGTACTTCGCGATCAATTCGTTGTCATGGACGCACCATCTACGCCAGCTTGCCAAGGCCAAGGGATTGCCGGAAGACTCGCCGGAGTTTTACATCAACTTTTGGGATGCCGTGGAGCTCCGTTGTGAAGCCGATCAACGTGAGGCGGTGGTCGCGAACCGGGCACGGTTCTTTTATGAGTGGGGAAGATACAAGCGCGACCACGGTGCGCGCACGGAAATGTTCGCCACGTGCCGCAAAGCGCTGAAGGAGTTTCCAAAAAGCGTCCACGCACCGGAAATGCTCGACTTGATGGCGCGGGCGTTGCTTGAGCAAAACGATTCGAGTGACGAAGATCGGGAGAAGGCGGCTGCGCTCTGGAAGCAATCGCTGGAATCTCATCCCGATCATCCGGTGTCGCGATGGATCGCTGTCGACTTGGCACTGCTGGACAAACTCGCTGGCGATTTACCGAAGCATCGACGTCAACTAAGCGCCATTCTAGAAGAGTATCCGAACAACGATTCACTTGCGATCGCCATCCCTTATTTAATCGGCGAGTCGTTTGAACGCGAGAAAGACTTGGGGCGGGCGATTCGTCATTTTGAAATAGCGCTCCGGGCATGGGGAAAACTTAGTCCCGCGTTGCGTGGCCGATATATGAGCCTGTCATTTGGCGGTTCGTCTCAGCCTTGGCAGGTGCGATTTTCCATGGACCACAAAAAGATCCGTGAGAAACTCGCGTTGTGGAAGCAATTCGAGGCAACCGAGTTTCGGGATTTGCTCGCATGGCAATCGATGTTTCAAGGCGATGGCGAAGCGCGACGAAAACACTTAGAAAAGCTCCTCGCTGACTTTCCAAAATCCAAACTCGCGGCCGAAGCCAAGTGTGAATTGGCACGACAATACAAACTTGCGAAACAATTCGACAATGCACGAACAGTTTACGGGTCGGTCATCGACGCCAAGTCATCAGGTGCCGAAGATGTGTTGGTCGCGCGACTGGGAGTCGCACGGATGAATTTCTTACGACAAGGAACAACTCCAAAACTTGCTGAGCAACAAGCTGCTTTCGCGCGCAAATGGATCGCCCAACTTGGTGACGCAAAGTTCGCCGTTCGCGAAGCGGCCGCGAAGAACATCCTGGCGCTTGGCCCGGCCGTCCTTGGGTTGTTGGTTGAATCGACCGAGGCGAAAGACTTGGAGATCCGCACGCGGGCGCGGGCGCTGATGCAAGGTGTGTTGGAAAGTGAACTTCGGGCGGCACTTCGTGGCTACCAGGATACAATCGCAAAAAAACAGGCCGACGACCTCTCGATGGACGTCGCGGAGATCCATCGGTTGTGGTGGCTCAAGCAACGTGAGACAACCAGTCGTCGTGGTACGACCGGCGAGCAACTGGTTCCAACCGAGCAGGCCTCGAATCCATGGTATCTCGTCTCGGCAAACATCACTTTGATTCTGTCGGATGGCAGTCAGCGCGATGCCGAATTGTCACACCGCTTCGCACCGTTGGAAAATGCGGCAACGTTAACATTGACCGACATCATGCGAGTTTGTCGTGTGCTGGATATCCCAACGAGACTTGCCCAGCCAAAGCCTGCCGCCAAGGATGATCCAAAGTTGGATTCGCAATCGTTGTTTGGAAAAACGCGCGATCGCGTCCTTCCCGTCAGCCGGCTTCGTTACGGACGCATTCAACCCGTCGTGTTTTTTGGTCCCGCCGTGGTGGCCAGCGAAATTCACTTCTTGAACAAAGAGCGGACCAGAGCCGAGTTGCATTATCGTTACGGAGCGAGCGGCGGCTCGGAAATCTTCGAAAAGATCGACGGACGCTGGATTGCCACCGGAAAAGGCAACCATTGGATTTCATAACGACGAGATCGCGGCAGGTAGTTACACGACAGGTGGCACTTATTGTCGGCGCGGCAGCGAGAGCGTCGGGCGATAACCTTCCTCGCCGGCGACACCAGGACGGGGCACAATCGTGCGAGGGTTCTTGGCGACGCCGACGGGGCGTGAATTCTTTGCCAGATCCGCCCTGAAATCGTATAACATTTTTTGGAGCTTGGCGACGACGTTCGGATTCTTTGTTGCGATGTTGGTCTTTTCGGCGAGATCCGAGTCGAGGTTGTACAACTCGCCCGTCACAAACAGCTTCCACGGCCCAGATCGGACCGCGCGAAGCATGCCGCCTTGCTGATAAAAGAATCGATCGTGCGGGGTTTTTGCGTTCGGTTTATCCAGCAAGAGTGCGGCAATGTCCTTGCCATCGATGACTCGGTCGCGAGGAATGTCGGCAGCGGCAAGTTTGGCAAACGTCGGCAGCAAGTCCATCGTGGTGGCCAACTCGTCGCTCACCGAGCCCGCCGGAATCGTTCCCGGCCACCAGGCAATCGTCGGTTCACGTTGGCCGCCTTCGTAGCCAGAGCCTTTGCGTCCGCGCAGCGGTCCGGCGGAAAGACCACCGGCCGGTCCGTTGTCCGACGTAAACAAAACGAGCGTGTCTTCGGCAACATTTGCTTCTCGAAGGGCCTTCAAGATCTCGCCCACGCTCCAATCGACTTCTTCGACTTGAGCTTGTTCGACGGTCTTTCCCTCGGCCATGAATCGCGGACTCGCCCGCCTTGGACCATGAACGAACGCATGGGGCAGATAGACGAAGAACGGTTGGTCTTTGTGTTGGCGGATAAACGCAACAGCTTGTTCAGTGAATCGCCGACACAGCATGGCCTGCTCATCCATGTCTTTGACCAGATCGACAACTTTGGTTCCTTGCATGACCGGCAAATCGGGAAACTGCCAGCGTTTCAAACCCGGCCACATGTCATTCGAATAAGGAATGCCGAAGTAAGTATCAAAACCTTGTTCCGTCGGAAGAAACTCCGGCTGGTCACCCAAATGCCATTTGCCAAAGCAACCGGTTGCGTATCCCGCGGCTCTCAGAATTTCGGCGATCGTGATTTCTTTCGGATGCAGTCCGTGGACGTCACCCGGAAATAGCACGATATGGCCGGAGCCCTTTTGCAAACCCACGCGTTGGGGATAACAACCCGTCATCAGTGACGCTCGTGACGGTGTGCATACCGGCGACGTGACATAGAACGATGTCAGTTTTCTCCCTTCGGCCGCCATCTGCGACAGGTTCGGCGTTTTGTTTTGCTTCGATCCAAATGGCTCGATATCGCCGTAGCCCATGTCGTCGATGAAAATGACGACAAAGCTCGGCATCGACTTGGCAAGGTTTGTTTTAGCAACAGAAGATTTCGTCCCAGTGGCGATGAAAGCAACTAGAATTGCTATGGAAGACAGTCGTGTCATGAGTTTTCGTTTCCGTTGATGGTTGATGGACAGGTTTCTGTTCATTCGGAGTTCTGCAAAGCGAGAAAGGCTCCGGCGAAAAGCGGCAATTCACTCCCCACGTTGATCTCAGCAGGTATCTCGGCTACCATACCTTCTTCTATTTCACCATCTCACACGGGAGAAAGTCGAGTGGGTGCGAGCGAACGACAGAAAGAAATCAAACGACGACGCCATCGTCGAAAGAAAATGACCCAGTTGAAACGACGAGCGGAAAGAGCAACCGTCTCGGAAAAGGCAGTCATCGCTACGAAAATCCGATCGCTGACGCCCGGTGCCGAAGGAATTATCGAAAAACTCTCACTCGAAGAACGTTAAGATTGCAAAATTGCTTGCACTTCCGTTCTTGTTCGGTTTGCTGTGCGATGTCGCGCACTTTCTTTCGTGGACCGAACCTGGCATCTTTGTGGCGTGTCCCTCATCGCGATCCAGGTTTGTCTGGTAATTCCACCCGATAAGGGTATACTCGAATTCCCGTCGGACACAGAATGTCAGCTAGAATTGATAGGACATCGGCGCGCGGACTTCAAATCGCCAACCATTCACTGCGCCGCAAATTGACGAGGTACCAAACCAACGTGCTAGAACGAGATCGCTCGGAAACGGTCGCACGAGAAGTTGCAGTGCTCGTGCGTGTCACTTTGCCGGATCAACTCTTCAACGAGGATCCACTCGACGAACTCGAAGGTTTGGCTACGACGGCGGGAACACAAGTCGTCGGCGGACTCGTGCAAAGACGTGAGAAGCCCGACAAGACGACTTACATCGGCAAGGGTAAGGTCCAGGAACTCAAATCGCTGGTCAACGAGAAAGACGCCGACGTCGTCATTTTTGACAACGATCTGAGTCCCGCACAAACGCGCAACCTGGAAAAAGAACTTGGCCGCAAAGTGCTGGATCGGACCGAGTTGATTCTCGACATTTTTGCTACGCGTGCTCAAACACACGAGTCGCGCTTGGCCGTCGAACTCGCGCAGCTTGAGTATTCGTTGCCCCGGCTGAAACGAATGTGGACGCATTTGGAGCGGCAGGCATCGGGTGCAAGCGTCAAGGCGGGCGTCGGTATGCGTGGTCCTGGTGAGCGTCAATTGGAAGTTGACCGACGCCTGGTGGAAAAGCGTATCAGCGACCTGCGAGGCGACTTGAAGGTGATCGAAAAACGCAAGGAACGTCAGGTATCTGCTCGGAGCGACCATATGACCGTGTCCCTGATCGGTTACACCAATGCGGGCAAGAGTACGCTGATGAACGCGCTGACCGAGGCGGACGTCAAAGCAGAAGACAAACTCTTCGCCACACTCGACACGCGGACGCGACGGTGGCAATTGCCCAGTTGGGGCCCGGTGCTGTTGAGCGACACGGTCGGTTTCATCCGTGAATTGCCCCACCGTTTGATTGCCAGTTTCAAAGCGACGCTGGAAGAGGCGCGGCAAGCGGATCTACTGCTGCACGTGGCCGACGGCAGCAACGGTGCGGTTTATGACCAGATCAGTTCAGTGTACGACGTGCTGGAAGAACTCGGCATCGAAGAGAAAGACACTTTGCTGGTCGTCAATAAAACGGATCAACTCGACACACCATCTCGATTGGATGGGATTCTCAATCGCTATCCCAATGCGATTCCCATTAGCGCCCATAAACAAGAGGGTTTCGATCGCCTGGCCTTGGCGGTCAGTGACGCGCTGAGCCGAACCTTTCGCGACGTCGATGTCGAGACGGGCGTAGAAAACGGAAAGCTAATGGCGTTTTTGGCGGCCAATGGCGAGGTGCTGTCCAAGACCTTTAACGGAACACGGGCCACCATTCACTGCCGAATTCCGCAAAAGCATCTTGGTCGCATCAGCGATCCCGACACGATCATCCGGCCGCATCTCGCACCCGATGGAATCTCGGACGAAGATGCGATCGAAGACGTTGCTTAGCCGCCGATCGGAATCGCGAAGTTGCCCCGGATGTCGCGCCAGACGCAACGGATGTGGCTCGCGGGATTGCTTTTTCCGCCAAGGCAGTCATGTTCTCGCCTGTGCTAGCGGCTTGGAAGTGCGGCCGGCCGCGGCGACGACGATGAAAAGCGAAAAACAGACGCTGCAATTACCACTGATCAGAAACGTCGCACGAGTGCGAAGTTCGTCGTGGTTTCGCCAATTCTCCTCATCCGCATTGCGTTCCCTTGTCGATTCAATTGAGAGACACTCGTTTGTAGACCAATCGTCCCGATCGTTCCGTGAGCAACTGCGACAATTGCTCTACGCTTGCTCTGGGAGCAATTGGGACAATTGCTCTACACTAATCGGCCTTATAGCCCAAATCGTTCCTCAGCGGTATGATTCAATGACTCCCGATATCCGTGTACCACCTTCCTGGAAGTCGACGTTGGCAATGGCCGGCAGTCCAACATTGGAAAACGAGCGAAAACAAGATCTGCATGACCGCTTGGCCGAATACGGCCAACAGCATGTGCTGAAGTTCTGGGACCGGTTGTCGCCGTCCGAGCGCGGTCAACTTGCTGCCCAAATCGATCAACTTGACTTGGAATTGCTGTCTCAGTTGTTTCGTCCGCGCAACGAGGAATCGTCGGCCGGGATCGATCCGAGTTTGATTGCCGAACCTGCTGGCGTCACACTCAACGATCAGCAACCGCGGTTTACTGAGTCGGATGCTCGTAAGGTCGGCTCAGCGATGCTGGACGCGGGCACCATCGGCGTGACAATCGTTGCCGGCGGCCAAGGCACTCGGCTGGGATTCCCGCATCCCAAGGGCATGTATCCCATCGGACCGCTGTCAGGCGTTTCGCTGTTCGAGATTCATTTCAACAAGGTGTTGGCCGCCTCGCGACGATGCGGACGTTCGATTCCCATTTATTTGATGACCAGCACCGCCACGCATGATGAGACGATTCAGTTTCTCGACCAGCACGATCGCTTTGGATTCCCGGCGGAAGATTTGGTCATCTTCTGCCAAGGCGAGATGCCGGCAGTTGACCAAGAGACCGGCAAACTGCTGATGGCTGACGAACACTCGCTTTGCCTTTCGCCCGACGGACACGGAGGGATGCTCGGTGCACTCGCAAAGAGCAAAGCTTTCGACGACATGCGGCGGCGCGGAATCGAGCACTTGTTTTACTTGCAGATCGACAATCCGATGGTGGACGTTTGTGCGACGGCTGTGCTCGGCAATCACGTGCTGTTCAATTCCCAGGCGACCACTTTGGTGACGCGCAAGACAGTGCCCACCGAGAGGGTTGGCGTCGTTGCGCAGTACGATGGTAAGATGCGGACCGTGGAGTACAGCGAATTGTCACCAGAGATGACGGCACAGAAGCGGGAGGATGGCTGCTTGCTGTTATGGGCCGGCAACATGGCGGTGCACGTGTGGGACGTGTCCTTTTTGGAAAGCCTCGCCTTTGGTGAAGGTGGATTACCGTTTCACGGCGCGAACAAGAAAGTCGCCCATCTCGATGATGCCGGCAATCAAGTCACGCCGGCCGACCCAAACGCCGTCAAATTCGAGCGGTTTATCTTCGATTTGCTACCCATTGCCCGCCGGTCAATTGTGATCGAAGTCGATCGCGACACCCAGTTTGCACCGCTCAAGAATCCTCCTGGCACGGCAACCGACTCGCCGGAATACGTTCAACAGGCGATTCTCAACTTACATCGATCATGGCTTTTGCAGGCGGGAGCCAACCTTGCCGACGGCGTCGACGTCGAAGTCCATCCGTCGTTCGCCGACAACGGCGATTCACTCGCCAGCCGGATTCCGGCCGGAGCAAAGATTCTGGAAAACACGGTGCTTCAATGACCGTCAACTTCGCACGTCGTAAGCCGTTAGCGATTTCTGATTGCGAATGTAGAACCTGCCGCCGGTGACCACGGGATGTGCCCAACTCGGTCGTCCCTGGCTTTCGATTTTGAAGCGACCGCCTTCGCGATATTCTTCCGGCGTTGCTTCGACCAGACCAACCTGATTGCCTTCGCTCAAAATGTAAAGCATCCCGTCCGCCGCGACGAGCGATCCTTTGCCGACGCCGCGTGCTTGCCAGGCGATGCTGCCCGTTTTGAAGTGCATACAGATCAGCGTTCCGCCGCTGCACGAATAAATGTACTCGCCAATCTTGACCACGCCGCCGTGGTGGCAGGCAAGCTTCTTTTCAAAATAGACTTCTTCCGCCTTTTGAGCACTGCCGTCTTTGCTGATCTTCACCAGACCGCTGCCCGTTCCATAGCCGCTGGAAACAAACACATGATCATCGTCCACAATCGGCGTGCAGCAATTGGCCGTGCCGTTATTTGCGCCGCCGTATTCCCAAAGCTTCTCACCCGTTTTGGCGTCCACACCAAACACGTTGTTCCGCGCGAACTGTACAATTTGCCGCACGCCCCCGATGTCCACGGCAATGGGTGAAGAGTACTGAGCACCTTGAGTCGTGGCCTCGGTCTGCCACACCAACTCGCCCGTTGATTTGTCAAGCGCGGCCAGTGTTCCACTCTTACCGCCGGGCGTCACCAACAGAAGCTGTCCTTCGATCAACGGCGACTCTGAGTAACCCCAGCCAGGGCGGCCGCCGCCAAAGTCTTCACGCAAATTGACGTGCCACAGCGTCTTGCCCGTTGCAACGTCCAAGCATGTAAGGTCGCCATTGCCACCTTCACAGTAAACCCGATCGCCTTCGATGGTTGGCGTTCCACGAGGTCCGTCGCCCTGGCCGTTTCGATAACCGCCGTAGGCACCTTGCAGTTCCTCTTTCGTCAGCACGCCGTCCCCTTTTGTTGTGCGAGCCAAGCGGGTGGACAATTCCTCGACGCTGATCAAGCCGTCTCTGCCTGCCTCGCGTTGCAAAAAGTACTTTTCCATTTCAGCGACGGTCAACTGATTATCCCCTTGTCTTGTCGTGGGATCTCGCTCGTCGATCCGACCAAACAATCGGTCCAGCCGCGTACGGCGTGATTCGACACGCGAAATTTGGCCGTCATTGTCTTTGTCCAATTGCTTGACGAATGCTGTTGTTCTACTTTTCGCGAGTGCGTCCGCGTCGGCATCGGTATCTTTGGTGTCTAGACGCTCAAATTCGTTACGCAACAATCTGCCCGCTTCGGCGTAGGAGAGACTCTTGTCGCCGTTCGCATCGGTCTCTTTCACGATGGCCGCAACGCGTGATTCGACAACAGAATCCGGACGATCGGCAACCGGTTGGTCATATTTATTGAAGTCCCATCCGAATTGAACCAACGCTTCGAGTTCGCTGACCTGGCCGTCTGCATCGACGTCCAGCCGCTTGAATTCGCTGGCAATCTGCTCGCTCAATCGTTTGGCGACCGGCTCAGGTTGGACTGCCCATAACGTACTGCCATCTTCGACGCTCAATGCGATAACGTGCTCGACCCCGTTCAAATCACCTTGCGTAATGATGCGGCCGTTTTGGATCGCCAGCGACGAGTATCCGACACCGACTGTGTCAACTTGCCAAACGACCTTGGGACCTTCCTCGGGCCAGGCCTTTAACAGGTTTTTGTCCAGCGAGATCCCGTCGCGATTCGGCCCGCGCCATTGTGGCCAGTCGCCCGACATCGACTGGGCATGTGCTTGTTGGACAGCGATGCAAAGCGCGCAGAATAGGACAACGTGGATTCGATGGATCATGACGGCTCCGTTTTGGGGCGTGAGTTTTAGGTGGGCGGTGAGACTTCCGAAGTTTTCTTAAACTTCGGAAGTCTGAGAGGTTGAAGTCACATTTTGGTTGATTCCTCGGAATCTTTCAAGTTCTTTGCGGTTGCGGGGATTTCGTCCGACGAAATGAATTGATCGCCGTTCGTATCCAACTGGTCGAACTGAACGCTTTCGCCGAGAAACTCGACACGGCTGACGAATCCGTCCTGGTTTGCATCCATCCGCTGAAACCAAAGCGGCAATGATGAGTCCATCGCACGAATGGTTGACGGCGCTTGACGTACATCAGACAAACCACCACGCCCGATGACAATTATCATACTGTGGGGCACTTCGTCGATGACAACGCGGCCATCCTCATTGGCGTCGAGCGAAGACAACGTATCAAGCACGGCATTCAATTCGTATTCATCGAGGCGCCCGTCCGCGTTGTTGTCCAGCGCCGCGAACAACGCATCTTCACGGTGACACACTTGGACTTGAATTTGTGTGCGGCCGGCAATTTGTTGTGTTTGAAGATACTCCGTGA
>CAYFJO010000037.1:0-45807 GCA_964343305.1 uncultured Pirellulaceae bacterium
AGCAACAGCATAACATCGACAATTCGTTGTCGATGTTGACCCGCGAAGGGCCTATCTCAAAACCGTTGCAGGTCGCCTTCGAGCCCGTCCCGGCGGCGGGACGATGATTGAGGACGCAACACAAACACGGTCGTGAATCATCGTCACGCGGTTGCCGACACGACATCACTGACCTGTTTGCGTTCCCTCCTTCAATTCCAGCTCCAGCAGCTTGACGTTCTTGTACCAAACTTTGTGGCCGTGGTCTTGAAATCCGAGATATCCCGCGCGAGCGAAATCTTTGACCGCTCGCGGCCGGCCGTCCAGTTTGAATTTGTGCTTCTTGCCATCGGGACAGACACCCGGTTTGTCGAATTTGTCGCAGTTCATCGCGGCGACTTCTTCGCCGTTTACCTTGACGTTGATGTACGGGCCGTAGCACCTGATTTCCACCGTGTTCCACTGCCCCGTCTCCCTGCCAGCGTTCTTGGTGGTCGCCGCCAGATCATAGATCGCGCCGAATTCGTGCTTGCCGACCTTTGTCCCGCTCATGACTTGAATCTCGAAACCGGTGTGGACAGGGTTCTTGGGATTCTCGACACGGAAGAAAATGCCTGAATTGCAGCGAGGATCTTCCCATCGAACATCGCACTTCAGTACGAAATGATCGAACGACTTTTCGTGCATGACAATGTAACCGCCAGACTTGTACGGAACGAGCGACGCCCTTTCGACGGGCGTCGCGATGGGCTTGCCGTTGTTGCATTTCCAACCCGTCAGATCCTTGCCGTTAAACAGTAGTTGCCAGCCGGCCTGTTTTTCTTCATCGGAAAGTTCGTTGTCCCCGGCGGTGGCCGACGAGACGAAGAATAGCGCAGCAACAACTGCCGCGGCGAGGCGAACGTTTCGTGACATGGGAATCTCCTAGTTTTCAATTGACGCATGCAGTGGTACACCCGCCACGTTTGCATCGTCCGATTTTCCGGCTGCTGACAGGAGTGCGATTAGACTGATGCATGTGATGAGTGTGAGACTTGGAAATCGCATGGGCGGAAATCCATCGAGGGGAGGATGCGTCAACGTTAATTCGGGTGGGCATGGACATGTTATCATACTGAGCGATGTGCATCAAACTTGGAATATTCGAGATGACCGCTACGAAGAATCCTTCGCAGCGATTGCAAAGCGGCGATAATAGATCGCTAGGATTCCCAAAGTGATCCCCAACGCGGCCAAGGCGCTCTGAGGCACCCAGCAAACAAAGATCCCCATCAACACCTTGTCGAACTCAACATCAAGCGCCGAACCGATTCCCATCGCAGCGGTAATTAAGACGAAAGCCGCCGGCGTCATGATCGCCACACGTTGCTGCCAAGAGACGCCTCTGGGCAGAATGGCTAGGATGACGAGTGCCGCAGGTCCAAAAAGATAAATCCCAGCCAAAAACTCAGAACGGGCTGAAAACGGACGTGCCATCGCAGCCAACATCGCCACAAAGACCGTCGCCAGCAGCAATCCGCGAAGCGAGAACTGGAACTTTCGTTCGCTTGATTCCTCTGCGCGCGACTCGATGTCCGCGACCATTCGATTCAACCAGCCGATTTGAGTCAGAGTGACCAGTCCCAAGACACTGCTGATCGCGATGGTCATCGAAGTGTTCAGCAATAGCCCTGTCAGATTGACAAGCAAGCCGCCGTAGTTGTTGCCGCTGCTCCATAACTCAAACGGAAATCCAATCGCTTCCTTTCCTGCTCCGAAACCTTCCAGCAAACTTCCCCAACCACCTGTTCGAACGAAGAATGAAATTGCGTTCAACGAACCCATCAGCAAAATGCCGGCCAGGAACCCTCGAAAAAACCAGCTCGCTTTCGTTGTCGAGACTTTGAGCGTGGACATGGTGGGTTTCGAAATGGGAAGATAACAGACTTCCGAAGTTTCGGAAAACTTCGGAAGTCTAGCCGAAATGCGGATGCTGAACTATGATCGGGCGACACCAGCTTGGGAGTTTTCGATGAATCGATTCACACTTGCCATCATGGTCGCCACGACGGTCGCGATTATCACTCCTACATTATACGGTCAACGTGGCCGCGGCCATGCCCAGTGGCGCGAAGAACCTCTGCAATATGGCTGGATGTTGGACTATGAGGCCGCAAAGACGAAAGCGCGCGAAGCGAACAAGCCGCTGATGGTCGTGTTCCGCTGTGTCCCGTGAGGCGATTGTTCGCAGTTCGACGAGCAGGTGGTTCGTCTCAAAGGCATCAAAGATCTGGCCAATCAGTTTGTTCGCGTGCGACTTTGGGAAATCGAGAGCGCGGACTTGAACTTGTTCCAGTTCGACTATGACGTGACGTTCATGATCTTCTTCTTGAACGCGGAGGAACATGTTTACAGTCGCTTCGGCGGGCGTGATGCCAAGGATGCCGAGTCGCGCATGTCGTTGGCAAGTTTAAACTACACGATGCAGTCGGTGTTGGACACGCACTGTAACAGTCGTCCGCGCACTTCAGAGAGCCGCCCGAAGCCGCTGCGAATTCGCGAATTGCCGTTTGCAAGACGATACGGCGGCTGCATCCATTGTCACCAGGTCAAAGAGATTCTAACGACGGAAGCCAAACGAGCCGGCAAATGGACGCGCGATTCCTATTGGCGCTATCCCTTGCCCGAGAACCTCGGTCTTTCGCTTGAAATCGACCGAGGCAACATCACCGCACGAGTCACTTCAAAGTCACCGGCAGCGAAAACGGGCCTGCAAGTCGGCGACAAGATCACAAGCATTGGCAAGATTGCGATTCACTCGTTTGGTGATGCGCAATTCGCCCTGGACCAAGCTCCTCAAACGGGTCCGATCAAAGTGCATTGGCAGCGCGACGGTAAAATCAATTCAGGTGACATGATGCTGGCCCAGGGGTGGCGAAGAACGGATCTCACGTGGCGGCCGTCGCTGCGAAATTCGTTGCCCTCGGCGCGCGTCTACGGACGTGATCTGTCGGAGTCGGAGCGTAAAACGCGTGGTTTGACAAAGTCGCAGCTTGCGTTCTGGCAAAGATTCCCCGTCAGCGACCAAGCCAAATCCGCTGGCATTCTCGAAGAAGATATCATCCTTGGATTCGATGACGAGACGCTGAACATGAAAGCTTATGATTTCCTGCAGCACGTGCGCCGCAGTTATTTGATTGGCGATCGTGTCATGGTCAACGTCTTGCGCGGCGAGAAGCATTTACGCCTACCCATGACACTTCGCTAGTCGGTTGCTAGCACGCGACGATCGCATTGCCACGCCCTGTTGGTCACACTACAATCCCGTCGGGTTGCGCATCGCGTGCAGTCCTCCTACTTCATGTGTGTGAACAGAACCAACGACGCCCCCCACCGTAAATGAATACAGACCAAATATTTCAGAACGTTGAGTTGATCCTGTCCGATGTCGACGGAGTCCTGACAGACGGATGCATCGTCTACAACAACGAGGGGATCGAAACCAAACGATTTCATTCCCATGATGGCCAAGGAATTCATATGTGGCAGCGGGCCGGTTATCGATTTGGACTTCTCACCGCGCGCAATTCCCACATCGTCAAAGTCCGAGCCAACGAGTTGGGAATCGAGGTCGTGCGGCAGGGATTCATCGACAAACTGCCAGCGGCAATCGAAGTCATCCAGGAACTTGGGTTCGACGCCGCGCAGGTTTGTTACATCGGCGACGACTTTCCGGACTTGCCGGTGATGCGGCACGTCGGTACGGGTGTGGCAGTGGCCAGTGCCGTGGAGGAAGTTCGCAAAGAGGCGGACTACATCACTCAAAAACAAGGCGGCGAAGGGGCCGTGCGAGAGGTGATCGAGAAAGCGCTCAAGGCAAAAAAGCGTTGGGATGAGTTGATTTCCAAATACCAGTGATTTCTTTCGACAAAACTCATTGATGCCGGACGCGTTCCGGCCGACGGATCGGCAGTGTAGCGTGCTCTCCAGTTTCAAACGAGGTACAACGGCGTTGACCGTCGTCTTGACGGGCTATCTCGCTTATGCCCTGCTCGCGGTGCCGCTGATCGAACCGGACATCACGCTTCCTACCCCGACCAACGTCATACCAATTCCACCAGAAGAAAAACGAGCGGTCGACTTCTCTCACTTGTTTGCCGACGATGCGTGGGAGCGTGACGAGAAACGCATCAAGGAGTTCGACACAGATTACGGAACACTGTTGTTTCAACAGTTGATTCGCATGGACGATGGGCGGGTTGAATTGAGACCGTTTACGGCAGTCTTGAATACTGTGCAGTCGACGGGGAACAACGAGGGGCGTCCGATTGTGTTGCAGGCTCCGGGCGGCGCCGAGTTGAAATTCGACCAGCCCGTTCGCTCTCACCTGACAAAAGTTGGGCGCCTTGTCGGCGGACGATTGCTGGGTGAAATTCGAATTTTCAGTCCGCCGTCGGCACCCGGAGCGGACGATCGTTTGGATGTGGTGACGCGAAACATTCAGTTGAGCGGCTCACGTATCTTTACGCCGCATGACGTGCAATTCAAGTTCGGTCCACATTGGGGAAGCGGGCGCAACTTGACCATCGAATCCGTTCCGGCCACGCGTCCCGCAAGGTCAAATGCCCAGCCAGCAATCGGCGGCATCAAGTCGATGGAACTGGTTCACGTGGACAAGGTCCACTTGCAGCCGTCCAAAAGTGCGAAACTAAAGTCGAACCTGCCATCCGATGACCAGCCAACCGTGGAGGCGCAATCCAAGAATCGCGCGCCGCCGGCGCCGCTGGAAGTTACTTGCCGCGGGCCGTTCCTGTTCGACTTTGAAAAGTCGATCGGGTCATTTGAAGACAACGTCGATGTGCTGAGAATCCGGCCGGACGGCCCGATCGATCAGCTCAACAGCCGCTTGCTTGAGGTTTATTTCCGAGAGAAACCGTCCACCGCGGAAAAAAAGGATCAAGCAGAAAAAGTGCCGACGACGAACAAGACGGGGGCGATGCCCAGATTGGAAATCAAACACATCGTCGCTGTCGGGCACCCGGTGACGATTCATTCCACATACGAAATGGAAGCCGAACGCGTCGAGTATGAACTGGGGCCCGAAGGCGAAATCGGCACGTTGTGGGCGGCAGGCCCAGGCCGCATCTATACCGATCCGCAAGAGAGCAAACGCCCGTTTTCGGCGCATTGGAAGCAAGAACTGGTCATCCAGCCTGATGGTGACAAACACGTTGTGTCGCTCTTGGGCGGTGCATCGGTTCGATTTGGCGAAGACTCGGAATTCTCCGCAGGCGAACTGCATCTGTGGGTCATGGAGATGCCGAAGTTCCTGGCCCCAGCCAAAGATCAGTCAGACGAATTGGATTTTGCTCCCGATCAACTTCTGGCGCGTCACAATGTCCGCATTCGTTCTCCTCGGTTGACAGCGCGAACGGGCCAATTGGAAGCGTGGTTCATCAACCAACCCGCCCAAAGCGAACCCTCACACCGCACCGATGGCTCAACGAGTGACCAAACCGGCCATGCCATCGTCCGCCCCATTTCGTTGCAACGTCGCAAGGACCTGCCCAAGGACCCGCCGAAACAATCGTTCGATGCCGTTGGAGATTCCATCCGTCTGCAATTGGCGCAAATCGGTGACAAAACGGAAGTCCGCGTCATCAATGTGTTCGACAACGTTCGAGTGGTCGAAACTCGGACCAAGAAGCCTGACGAGGTGCCGCTTGTCATGGAAGGCAACTTGTTGCTCGTTGGCCGACAAGCCGATGAGCGTTCGATTGTAGAGATCGCTGGGAAACCTGCCAAGGTCTCGGCACGAGGCATGTCGCTCGTCGGCGAAAAGATCAACCTCGACCAGGTCGAGAACAAATTGACCATCGACGGTCCGGGCCGGATGACTTTGAAAGCCAAGCCACGGTCCAACAGCGGTGCTCGGAAGACCGTGTCCGAATCCGTGGTCACTTGGACTGGACACATGCGCTTTGATGGCGAGACGGCTCATTTTGAAGAAGAAATCGAAGCTCGAAGTGTTCATGCGTTGAAAGAGCTGCAGACACTTCAGTCCGTCGTTACAAGCGGGTCGCTCGATGCCACGCTGAGCGACCACGTCGACTTTTCCGCAACGGACGAAGCCGACGGAATCGAACTCAAGACGTTGACGTTTCACGAAGGGGCTCAAGGTCATGCGCAGACATTCGATCAACGTCAAAAGCTGCTGGCGGTGAGCCACATGCAGTCCTACCGATTGATGTTTGACCAGCAAAAGGAGTTCTTTACCGCGGATGGTCCCGGTTGGTTGACCGACGTTCGCCTCGCCAAATCGCCACTCAAGCGCCGTCGACCAGCCACCGCTTCGAACCCAAACACTCGGTCGCATGCAAAGACACAACTCTTCTTCTCCCGCATCGAATTCCAACGCGGTGCTCAAGGCGATCTGGAGAAGAGTGAGTTTCACTTCGTCGGACGAGTGCGCGGAATTTACGGGCCGGTTCGCGACTGGAATGAGCAGTTGGCTTTGCAAGGATCTCGTCCGGTTGTCGAGGATACTTTCGTGCTGCACTGCGACCATTTGGTTGCGGCGCGGGTCGGTGCGCCCGTCAATGGCGACGACATGTACGACTACCTTGCTCAAGGCAACGCCTTCATTCAATCCATGGAATTCGACGCCCAAGGCGATCGGCTGTCGTATTCTCAATCGAAAGACCTTGCTGTTCTGGAAGGCAACCCTCGCGAAGACGCGAAACTCCGCCGTTATCCGCGGACGGGCCAAACCCAGCAGCAACAAGCGGCCGCGCGTCGCATTTTCTATTCTCCAGGGCGCGATGAAGTGCGTGTGGACGACGTGCGACAGATCGAATTGTCGCAATAGCACGTCGCCTTGGAGTGCTGTGAGGCATCACAGCTTTCTTTTAAGATACGTGGCTAATTCACACTCCAAATCGAAGGAAAATATAGATGACTGACAAGCTAAAAGGCAAAGTGGCATTGATCACCGGTGCCAGCAAGGGAATCGGCAAGGGAATCGCGCGAGCATTTGCTGGCGAAGGCTGTTCGCTGGTGATCACATCCCGCTCGGCCGAAGAACTGCAACGGGCGGCGGACGAAGCGACAGCGCTCGGAATCGAAGTGGTAACGCACGTTGCTGATGTGGCGGATGAAAAGCAAATGCAACCGGCATTTGATTTGGCAACGGAGCGTTTTGGCCGACTCGACATCCTCGTCAACAACGCCGGCGCATTCAACGGCGGTCCGATCGATGAAATGTCTTTGGAAGACTGGGACCGAGTCATCGCGACCAACTTGCGCGGTCCATTTCTGTGCACACAAATGGCCTTTCGCATCATGAAGCCACAAGGCGGCGGTCGCGTGATCAACATCGGGTCGATCTCCGGCCAGCGGGTGCGACCGCGTTCGTCGCCTTACAGCACATCGAAGCACGGCATTTGGGGTCTCACGCAGGTCACCGCCTTGGAAGGCCGCGAACATGGCATCACTTGTTGCTGCCTGCATCCCGGAAACATCCTGACTGAACGCCGCGACGCCAGCGATAAGAACGAGGACGAGGAGCCAATGATCGGCGTCGATGACATCTCGGAAGTCGCGTTGTTGATGGCCACGTTGGGACCGAATGTCGAAATGCTGGAGGCCATCGTCTTGCCGCGCGAGCAACTTTATGTCGGCCGCGGATAGCTATCGATACGGCATTTTACAGAGCCCTTGTAGTTCAAGTAGAATAAACCCTGTTAGCATGCTAGTTTCATCGCAGAGTGGCGCTGTCTAATTGATGCAAACTCATGGCAGCGGGCCGCCAGGTAAATCGCCGGTCATCTTACCCGATTTCAGCACAAACTTGCCGCGCACCAGAACATGCTGGACGCCTTGCGAATGCCGGTGCGGTTCGACGAAGGTGGCTCGATCGGAGATCTTTTTGGGGTCGAACACCACGAGGTCTGCCCAGTAGTTCTTTTTGATGTGGCCGCGATCCGGAAGACGCAATCGCTGGGCAGGCAGGGCCGACATCTTGTGAATGGCTTGTTCGAGCGTGAGCACCTCGCGCTCCCGTACGTAGTGCCCCAGTACGCGTGGATAGCAGCCGTAGGATCGTGGATGAGGATGCCCACCGCCGAACTGAAAGACACTCCCGTCGGATGCCACGCAGGTCAACGGGTGCTGCATCACTCGGTCGACGTCGCCACCGGGACGAGCATCCAGCGTGTGGTTGATGCCGCCGACGTTTTGGCTAACGAGATCGATCAGCAATTCGGCGGCGTTGGAGAGTGTCACGTCTTTCGTTTTTGATTCAAGGATTTCAACCAGGTTTTTGCCTTCGATGGTTTCATCGTGTGTCGCACGAGCAATTTGAATGCGGGCCAGCGCAATCGCGGTGTGCTCCGGGATGTCCGCGCTTTGGCCGGCCTCATAGAGTTTTCGCAGCAGAAGTTTCTTGACTTCGGCGGCAATCTGGGATCGTTGTTTGGGATCGGCGACCCGCTTGCGATAGGCGTCCATGCCGCCGGACAGCGATGCTTGGGGGACATACAGGTTGAGGCTGCCGCTGCCCGCTCCGTATGGATATTGATCCAGCGTCACATCCATGCCCGATGCGCGGGCCCGTTCAATACGGTCTAGCGTCAGACGCGTTAGTCCAAAAACGGACGCGGATGAGATCTTGTGATGGGAAATGTGGACCGGCACTTTGGCTTGCGTGCCGATGAGTAAGGCTTCTTCGATGGCATCAAGGATTTGAGTTCCTTCGTCGCGCATGTGCGTTGCGTAAAAACCACCGAACGGTTCGATTTCTTTCGCCAGCGCAACGATTTCCTCGGTCGTGGCGTAAGTGCCAGGGCCATAGCGCAAGCTGGTTGACATCCCGACCGCGCCATCTTTCATCGCTTGGCGAACGAGGCGTTTCATTTCCGGAAGCTGCTTGTCGTTCGGAGGAACGTTGAGGCGACCGATAACTTGTTGACGCACGCTGCCGTGGCCGATCAACATGGCGATGTTGGGGCCACTTCCCTGTTCACGCAAATCAAGGAAAAACTTGCCAATGTCGACCGGCGAGCTTCCACAGTTGCCGCAGACTAACGTCGTAACACCCTGACGAATGTAGTTCTCCGCGGCGCGAAATTTCAAAATGCCCCGATCCGCGTGGCTGTGCAAATCGATGAAGCCGGGGCAGACGACCAGGCCTGTGGCATCGATCTTTTGCTTGGCCGGGGCACCACCAAGTTTGCCGATGGCGACGATGCGGCGACCGGAAATTCCTACGTCACCTTGAAAACCTTGCTTACCCGTCCCGTCGATGATCGTTCCGTTTTGGATGAGGATGTCGAACTCGGGCGGCTCTGCCACAGCAAATGTTGGCGAAGCAGGGACACACAGAAGCAAAAACAAGAACGTCCCGCCTCGCAACAGGTCCGTGAAGTTAAGGCGTGGTGCGAGGCAACGCATGGATGAACTCCTTTGAGGGAATACGGTTGCTAGCGTAAGTAGCATTCTAACCGATCCCAAGATGATTTTCGCTCTATGGCCGTCATAGCGATCTTGCTACACTCCCCGCCCCTTGGAGGGCGTCTGCGCTCGGAATGTACACTTGTCCAAAGCCAGGATTGTTTCTATGCAACACTTGCGAAGTCTTCTGATCGTCACGTGTGTCGTTGTCTTGTTGGACGCGACAAACTCATTCGCCCAACAAAAACAGCCGGGACAGAGCGTGCAAGACTTGAGAAATCGCAACGCTCAACTTGTCGCTAACCGAACCAATGCCATTGCTCGCACGCCGCAAGTGCCGTTTCCGCCGCTCTCCGCCAAGCACAACAGTTATATCGACCAACTTCTCAAATACTGGGAAGGCAGCAGTGCCCAAGTCAAGCGGTATCAGTGCCAGTTCACACGTTGGGAATACGACGGTATTTTTGGTCCGCGTGCCAACGCCAAGGGTGTGTTGCCCGCCAAAACAATCGCCACGGGGATCATTCGATATGAAGCGCCCGACAAAGGAATGTACGAAGTCGAAAAACTCTACGACTATGCGCCGCCGAGAGTGGCCGGCGGCGAACCGCAGTATCCTGAGCGTAAAGAAAACAACAAGGAAAAATGGATCTGCGACGGTGTGAACGTCTATGAAATGGATTTCAACCAGAAGAAGATGTTGGTGATTCCGCTGCCGCCCGAATCGCGCGGCAAGGCGATTTCGGATGGCCCGCTGCCGTTCCTGTTTGGTGTGGAGGCAGAAAAGGTGAAAAAACGATATTGGCTTCGCGTGATCACGCCCAAGAACGCTGAAGGGGAGTATTGGTTGGAAGCCTGGCCGAAACGACTGCACGACGCCCAATCGTTCAAGAAAGTGGAAGTCATCATTGACGAAAAGGACTTTCTGCCCAAAGCCATTCAGATCTTCGGCACACAATACGATCCTCGCACGAACCAGTCGCGGACGGCGTTTACATTTGAGAAACGTGAGAAGAACAAGATCGATCTGAACATCTTCAAAGCGAAATTCCACAAGCCCAAGCTTGAAAAAGGGTGGAAAACTGAGGTGCTGAATCCTCAGCCTCAAGCCCAGGCAAGGCGTCCCGCGGCGATGCCACGCAAGTGATAAACCCGCTGGTGTAGGATGGATTGCTAATCCGTCCACGTGGATTGTCCTACTGGACTGCCCGGCCTGAATTCATAGGCAAAAGGTCAAGTACCACCGCGATGAACGCGGTGGCATGCTGAGATATTTTGACGACGTATTCTGGTTGAAGGTTTCCACCCCTTACATGAAGCAAGCGGCATTGGCCTAGATTTGCGCAAGCCTATCTCCCCACCAGCACAATCTTCACACTCCGCCGAATCGAACCGGCGTCTTGAATTTCCGCTGTTCGGAAGGTTGGGAAATCCTATAATTGATAGGTAAACACGAATAAATGTCCCGTGTTGTGAAGTGTCCTAATTCCAAGCAAGACTTCCGAAGTTTTCCGGCAAACTAGGACACTACCCCGTGTTGCCACAGTTTGATTGATTTCCAGTGATCGGAGTGACAGCCATGCATCTCGGTGAAACGAAGACTGGTTTGTCGAATTCAAGGTGGTTTTTGGCCGTCGTTTTCTGTTTCCTTGCTCCCTCGTTTCTGGTCAGCGACGACGGGCGGGGCGATCGCGACAAGGCACCCGCGAAGACGGAGAAAAAGGAAAGCAAGCCGCAGCGCGTGGGCCGCATCATTCAAGTCTCGTTGCCCATCGAAGGCAACGCCGACATCGAAATCCGGCAGAAAATCGACCGCGTCTTGGAACATTTGAAATCTGCCGATCCTCGGCCGATTCTGGTTTTGCAGTTCAATACGAAGGATGGTCAAACCGGCAAAGGCAGTCAATTCGAAAGATCACTGTCCGTGGCACGATATCTCAGCGGCAGCAAACTGCGACACGTTCGAACGATCGCCTATTTGCCCGACAACATTCAGGGGCATGCCGTCCTTGTCGCCCTGGCTTGCGAAGAAATCATCATGCATCCTGACGCTCGCTTTGGCGGCGCGGGAATCGATGAGCTGTCCATCGACGACACGATGCGGCACGATTACTCTGAAATTGCTGGGCGGCGCGGTGTGATCCCCTCGGCGTTCGCAGTGGGAATGCTCGACAGCGACCTGGCAGTTTATCGATTGGTGTCCGACGGCGGTCGCTATGTGATGGACGATGAACTGCGAAAACTTCAAGCAGAAGGAAAAGCGAACGACGCCGAAACGGTCATCGAAGCGGGCCAACTGCCGGACTTCAGCGGCAGCGAATTGCGACACAAGTTTCGCTTTGTCAGCTATCTGGCCAACGACCGCAAAGAGTTGCTGTCCGTTTTGAATCTTCCGCTGGAAGCACTCGAAGGCGATCCATCGGCGGGCGGCGATTGGCGGGCGGTGCGTGTCGACCTGCGTGGCCAGATCAACCAGAAAAATGTCAATTGGATTCAACAAAGCCTCAACCAGCATTTACGCAGCGGGGAGAATCCGAATTTCATTTGTGTCTGGATCGACAGTCCTGGCGGATCGCCGAAAGACAGCATTCGACTGGCGTTCCAACTGGCGGAACTCGATCCCGAAACGGTCCGTACGGTTGCCTATGTCCCGTTTCAAGCCCGTGCGGACGCCGCTTTGGTGGCCCTGGCCTGCGATCAGATTGTGATGGAAAGTGAAGCGGTGTTGGGCGGACCAGGCTCGTATCAAATGTCGGAAGAAGAGCAGACCGAGATGCGCGAGACACTCAAGGATCTCGCGTCGAAAAAGGGCCAAGGCTGGTCGTTATGCGCTGCAATGATCGATTCCAAGCTGACCGTCAAGCAGTATCGACGAGCGGCCACGGGAGAGATTCGGTATTTCTGCGAAGACGAACTGGGCGACCAACAAGACAAAGACCGCTGGAAGGCGGAAAACGACTTGAAGACCAGCCACGGCATCAGCGGCATCGATGGCATGGACCTCGATTTGGTTCGCCACCTGTCGACTGACTACGACGAATTCAAGCGTCTGTACAACTTGAAAGACGAGCCGTCAACGCTGCAACCGCCTTGGGCCACGATGTGGGTTGAGCAATTGGCGGAGTTTCTGGCACAGCCGTTCGTCGCTGGCATGTTGTTGTTTGGGGCGTGGTTTTTGATGTCCACGGAAATGTCGGCACCCGGATTGAGTGTGCCGGGATTTCTGTCGGCAGTTTGTTTCATGCTGTTCTTCTGGAGCCAGTTTCTCAATGGGACTGCCGATTGGTTCGAGCTTTTGCTGTTCGGTTTTGGCGTGACGTTTGTGATTCTGGAAATCTTTGTCGTGCCGGGCTTCGGGATCTTTGGCATTGGCGGGGCGATCATGCTGGTCGTCTCCATCGTGCTGATGAGCCAGACGTTTGTCATCCCACAGAATTCTTATCAGCTTTCGCAATTGCCCGCTTCGCTATCCATGTCGTTGTTTGCGATCGGCGGAGTGATCGTGGCCCTGGTGGTGATGCGACACACGTTGCCCAACATGCCGATGCTAAACCGCCTCATGTTGCCCGCCAAAGATGAAGACGAATTGGATGAATTGAAAGAGCGCGAGTCGCTCGTGAACTGGGAACACTTGAGCGGCAAACGCGGCACCACCACCACGCAACTGACTCCGTCGGGCAAAGCGAGTTTTGGCGACGACGTGGTCGACGTCGTGAGTACGGGCGATGTGGTCCCCAAAGGCGCGGACATTTATGTTGCGGAAGTCCGCGGCAACCGGGTTGTTGTCAAGCCGATCGTGAGTGAAGATTTGTGATGTGGCTGGACTTTGGACGCCCCGATAGCCCCCAGGAGTTTTGTTGCCAATGGACCCAGCAGTCCTTTCTTTTTTGCTTCTCTTGCTCGGATTGGCGTTTGTCATTCTCGAACTGTTTATCCCTTCGGGTGGAGTTTTGGGCTGTATCGCGGCCGTCGCACTGATCGCTTCGGTGCTGGTCGCATTTGTGGGCCGCAGCATGACGTTTGGCACCATCATGCTGGTGGTCAACGTGGTCGTCCTGATGATCGTCATACCGCTGGCAATCCGCATCTGGCCCAGCACACCGTTTGGCAAGGCGGTTTTGATCGAACGCCGCGATGGGGACGATGTGCTGCCGGATGACGAGGAATATCGCGTGCTTAAAACGCTCGTCGGCCGCCAAGGCAAGGCACGCACGGAAATGTTGCCCAGCGGCATGGTGCTGATCGATGGCGAAGAATACGACGCCGTCAGCGTTGGTGTGCCGATTGAACGAGGCCAACGAATTCAGGTGGTCGGCCTGGAAACGAATCACATCGTCGTCCGGCCGACAGCCGACAACGAGCCGTTGGAAGAACGCAAGACAGAAGAAGATGTGCTATCTCAGCCACTCGACGTGCTAGGCATCGATCCGTTTGACGACCAGAACGTCTAACTTTTCTTATTTTGGTGAGGCATGTCGATCGAAACTCCCGCAGCCGTCGTGTTACTTAGCGGCGGACTTGATTCCAGCACCGTTTTGGCAATTGCAAAAAGTCAAGGGTTTCGACTGTACGCGATCAGTTTTCGATACGGCCAGCGTCATGAAGTCGAACTCAGCGCGGCGAAGAAGATCGCGGCACTCAATCATGTCGAGCAACATATTGTGGTCGACATCGATCTGGGTCAAGTCGGCAAGTCTGCGTTGACCGGCGATATCGCCGTGCCGAAAAAGGACAGCGTCGACGACATCGGCGGCGACATTCCGGTGACCTATGTGCCCGCGCGCAACACGGTGTTTCTCTCGTTTGCGCTGGCATGGGCCGAAACACTGGGCGCGGGCGATCTTCTTATTGGCGTCAATGCGTTGGACTATAGCGGCTATCCCGATTGCCGTCCCGAGTACATCCAAGCCTTCGAAAACATGGCAAACTTGGCCACCAAGGCCGCCGTCGAAGGCACGCAACGCGTCAAGATTCACACACCGCTGATCAACTTGACAAAGGCACAGATCATTAAGCAGGGGTTGGAGTTGGGTGTGGATTACAGTTTGACGACAAGTTGCTACGATCCATCCAGCGACGGTGCGGCGTGCGGGCATTGTGACGCTTGCCTGTTGCGTCTAAAAGGATTCGCGGAAAACGAAATCGCGGATCCCGCTCGATATTCGTAAGCATTTCGTTTGCGGCACGATCAGTCACCGCTGGCCTGCACCGGCTCGGCTTCGTTCACGTTGCTATCGCCGGACGCTCGATTCTCTTCCGCCGGCCCAGCGTAATTTCGTGTCATCCACAGCATGAAGCATGTGCCACACAAAGACAGGCCCGCTGAGAGTCCGAACAAGACCGGGCCCAGCCCAAGGCCGGGAATGTGAAGCGGTCCGAGGTTCAACGAAGTGCCGAAGAGCAGAGCGCCAACAATGGGGGCGATCAGTCCGCGCAGCCCAGTGAGTCCCACGTGGATGCTGTTGTAAAGCGATACTTGCTCTTGTTTGGCAAAGTAAAGGCTTCCCGTCAGCCAGTTGATTGTTCCGCCGCCGTTTCCGATCGCGTGGATGATCGAGCCAAGCATGAAGGGCCAGACTTGTCCGCTCAGACCGCCATAACAATGACAACTGTAGGCAACGCATTGAATACTGTTGAACAACGCGCGGCCCGACATGGGGTTGATGCGATCCAGTAGGCGTCCCCAGATCGGCGCGGACCCGGCCATCAAAACCACGGGGATCACCGCCACAATCCAAAACACCTTGCCGTCACTGGCACCAACGTTCTCTTTCAAGGACTCGGCGAGGTAAGCGTGCGACATGTGGTTCGCAAAGCCGGCAAACCAAAACCCAACTTGGTACAAAACGAAACGACGATCCGCGAGAAACGATCGGAATCCGTTTGCGAATGCATGATGTGGTGGTGAGGCTTGTTCATCGGCAAACTCATTTTTCTTCCGCACCGGTATACGGGCATAGGCACTGGCAGAAATTGCCAGGACGATGCCTACCACCCAATAAGCCCAGTAATAGCGCGATGGCCACCACAGAAACCACAGAGTTCCCAACACGGTCGCGATCAGTCCCGAAACGGCGGCCACGGCCTTGACCCAGCCAACGGCCGCGCCTCGATGTGTCGCCGGGTACAGAATGCGAAACATATTCATTTCGCCGACACGCGGAAATACGCGGATCACGAACGCCAGCCCGACGATGATCGTGAAAAAAGTCGCGCCGCTGATAAAGCCCGTCGCCAACAGCAGCACGGCCGTGATCAAGTTGGGATAGATGATCAGCAGCCGCATCGGTACTCTTTTCCCGAGGTAACCCACCAGCGGACTCAACAGGCTGCTGCCGCCGAACATCGCGGCGACGAACATCAGATGTTCCTTCGTGCCGCTGGGCGAGAAGATGACGTCACTCTTGAGCGCGGCCAGCGAAAGGCCGAACAGTGCGAGAAACGCCCCGGAGCCGACATTGTAAAAAGTTTCGAAAAACATCGCCGGACGGCAGCGAGCGGGCATGCGATCGAGCGCGGCGCGAAACGGTAACACGAAACTTAGCCAATTGAGTGCGGGCGAATTCTGGTCTTTCGAGGGGGGCTGCGACATCTTGCCGATGTGGATTGGAGGAGATCGCGGTCGATCACCGACGGTGGCGGGAACGTGTATTGTACCGGACGTTGGTGTCGCGTCCGATGCCCGGCGCACAAAGATTTGCAGCTAGGGCTTTGTCAAGGATAGATTCTGGCGTGCCACTGGCTTTGCCAGTGTGTCACAAGCAAAAGACCAAGCTCAACTCGCAATGGCCGAGCCAGTGGCACACAACCTCAATATTCAGCTTTGACAAAACGCTAGCGTGTCAACAGACGGAGCATCTTTTGGAACGAGAAGTTCGCTTGAAATCGGGCATCCAAGTCTCTCGCGACCGGTGCCAGCTCCGTTGTGCGTTTTCGCCGCGGACTGGTCGTTGCAACAGCGACCAGGTTTTTTGAACTCGCGACGCGAAACGTGTACGTCACGGGGAACGCTTTGCGAATGGTATTGATATCGTTGCGCAACGTCTTGCCGGGATTCAGGTTAAACACGACCAGGCCGTCGGGATTCAATTTGGTCTGAACACTCTTGTAGAATTCGATGGTTTTCAAATTCAGCGGCACTCCGGTGCTGTCCGTGCCGCGCGACGGCTTGAGGAACGCGTCCATATAAATCACGTCGTATTTGTCTTTGGTTGTCTTGAAGTACTCGAAGCCGTCTTCGGTGAAAATGCGCACATTCTCCGAAGGCTTCGTATCGAAATACTCCGCGGCGATCTTGACGACGGCCACATCGATCTCCACGGCGTCGATCTTCAAATCGGGTTCATGGTGCTTGAGGAATTGCACCATCGCGCCGCCGCCCAATCCGACGATCAGGACTCGCTTCTGTTCGGGCCGAACCAGGTAGCTGGCGAACATCGATTGCGTGTACGGAATCAGCAACTCATGTGGTTTGGAAATATTGATTTTCGTCTCGCCGATTTCCTGGCCACCGTCGCGCACGAAGACGATCGTGCGCACGTCGCCGTTGCGTCGGACGCGAATGTGAGAGAATTCGGATTTCGTTTCGAATTCGACGGGGCCGAGTTCACGTAGCAAGTCAGAGGGTGCAACCGCGGATACTTTCGCTTGGCCGCAAAGTAATACCAACATGAGGGCCCATCGATAGGGTTTCATTTGATTCTCTTTCCTAATGCGCCAAAGCCGCAAACAAAAAGTAGGACGGAATTTAAATCCGTCTTGGACGGTTTGAAAAACCGTCCTACAAACCGTTAGAGTTCGGGAACGTTCCAATCGGGAATGCCGGTCTCTTGCAATTGCTTGGCATGCAGCACGTGAAACGGCCGCGTCGGTGACATGGGAGCGTCTTCGTTGACCATCAACGGTCGTGTCGCGTCCCACCACTTGCCGTACGCCGCGCGCATTTTCTCCACGACGGCAGGATGTTGCTCGATGACGTTGGTCGTCTGGCTCGGGTCTTTTTCCATGTCGTACAGAGCAGCAGTCCCAACCATGCGGAATCGTTGATTGCGAACGGCAAAGTTCGTCAGCTTGTGTTTGTTCGGTTCGTCGCCTGTTCTCCAGCGACCTTTGTGAGTGAAAAGAAAACGATCCGGCCACGCCTGTTTTGAGTTTTCGAGGAGCGGCAACAGATTTCGTCCTTCCACTTGGTCTTCGGGAATTTTGGCACCGGCAAGGCTGGCAAGCGTCGGCAGGATATCGATATGAGCCGCGATTTGGCCAATCTCGTGATTTTGTTTGACATGCCCGTCCCAACGGACAAAGAACGGCACACGGCAGCCGCCCTCGTCGGCGCTTCCTTTCAGGCCCTTCATCTTGGCGTTGTACGGATATAAGGTCGTGCCGTCGGGCAGTTTTCCGATTGGTTTGCCCATCCGGCCCGATCCGCCACCGGTCATTCCGTTGTCGGACATGAAAATGACAACCGTGTTTTCCAGCAGCTTCCACTCGTCAAGTTTGCCAAGCAGCCGCCCCACATTTTCGTCGATGTTTTCGATCATGCCATAAAAGCCCGCTTGAGCTTTTCCAAAACCCAGATCCGTAAATCGCTTCGTGTTTTTTGCCGGCGCGATAAACGGACCGTGTGGAGCGTTGGTCGTGATATACGCAAAGAACGGTTGATCGCCGTCCTTCACCTGTTTGATCCAACCCATCCCGGCGGTGTAAAAGATGTCCGTGCAAAAGCCCTTCGTCTTGACGAAGGAACCGTTGTGGCGAATCGTCGGGTCGAAGTACTTGTTGCCCGGTGCGTCGGCGCAACTGCAATTGTACGCTTGACCGATCCCGCCCGCTCCGTGAATAAATGCTTCGTCGAAGCCGCGCTTGTGAGGTTGATACGGTTCTTCGTCACCCAAGTGCCACTTACCAAAGATGCCTGTGGTGTAGCCGACCGTCTTGAGCACCTGCGGCAACGTCGTCGCGTTGAGCGTCATCCGTTCGCGTTCCAGGATGGTGTGCGTAACGCCATTCTTCATCGGATGCCGTCCCGTCATCAAAGCGGCCCGCGTCGGTGAACACGTTGGGCTGACCAGAAACCGAGTCAACCGCACACTCTTGTCGTGCAACTTGTCCAAATTCGGTGTTTTTATCCAAGAATGCCCATGACGTCCCACCGGGCCATAACCTTGGTCGTCCGTAATCAACAAAATGATATTCGGTCGACTACCGGTCAGCGGTTCCGCCGAAACTGCCGCGATCGAAAACGTGAATACGACAAGTAGGAAAGCTGTGTTTTTCATGATGCGTTTCTCTGGGGTCATCGAAGTGAACTGTGCCGATTTTAGCATCCCGATTGCGCGAAAACGAGGCACGTCGATTTTTTGTCGGAGCGGTAGCCGTTGCCGCAGACACGGTAGCCGTCGACCAACAAGGCGACGGTGCTTTTGCCCGAGAGTTTGCTCTTTCACAGTATCTTGCCGTTACGCGGCTCGATTAACACGAGGCGGTTAGCCGCGCCGAGGTCGTCGTCGCCAATTTGTACGCCAGAGGCAGAGATGATGTACTCGCGGGAATCGAGCGCCACCTTGGTCGGGACCGAGTTGTAACCGGTAACCCGATCGTGTCGCCACAACTCCTCACCGCTCGCTGGATCGAGACCAATGAGTGTCGTGCCGGGATAAGCGCCAAACACAAGTACTCCGCCGATGATGACGGGGCTCTCGTCGCGGCTCCATCCACCGCCCGTGCTATACGCGCGATCCTTCTTATCGCCACCGGTCTTCTGCCAGACGAGTTTGCCAGTCGATGCGTCGAGACAAGTGATGCCCCGACCGCGCGCATAGATTTTGCCTTGAAAATAACGAAGCGAATCATGCCTTAATCTCCAGGCTCGACCGAAATCAATGCCGGATTGGTCACGGCGAGTTTGCCATTGAGCTTGTACTGCGCCCAAACGGCGTAGACACCGATCGACTGCGATTTGAAGATGACCACCTGAGCTGGATCCGCCGTCGTGCCGATGAGCGTGTCGCCGTGGTAGAAACTCACGTTACTGATCGCCAAGCCCTCTTGCGCCTTCACGCCGAGCTTCACGTCGACACCTGGGCGAACCTTCAAACCCAAACCCTTGCGAGGTTGAAACGCTGGCAACTTTGCCGATCCGTCCGCGGCCTCCCCCGTCAAGTTCACTGGAGAATTCTTGGTTTGCCACGCGCGCCACAGGTAAGCTGTCGCGCGGTCGGGCAGCCAAGTGGTCGTTTTCGAATCGCCTTTGAATTCGGCGGCAGACGCCACGGTCGCGAACGTCCCGTTGATCGTCGTCCGATCGCCCCGCCACCCCTGTTCAAACTTCACCGTCCGCAGCGGGATGGGCTTGGTCAGATCGACTTGCTTCGGATAACGCATCTTTGCGATCGAGATAATCCACGGGGCGAACAGTGTCCCGGAGTTTGCCCAGTCATGTTTGCAACCATGCTGCAGACCCAGAGCCCACGGATATTTCATACCGATCGCCGGCTCGTAGAATTTTTGGATCGCTGGAAGCATCTTGAACGCGTCGGGCTCAGCGCCGAGAACGTAGAGTACCGGAATGGAGGCCGCCTCGCCCAGCTTTGCCGGATCAGGAACCCACGAGCAACTGATCGCGTTGGTAAGCATCTTGTCTGGTTCTTCCTGAAGAACCTTGACCACCATCCCGCCGGCGGAAAAGCCGGTCCCGGCACGCGGGACATGCACCAACTGTGGCATCTTGGTCGTGGTCGCGAACTCCCTGAGCGATACTTCGATCGCGTGTCGAATCTTGGTCGGCCTGTTGTTGGCCTTCTTCGACATGATCGTGTTGATGTGGGCCCACTTCATCTGCCGGCAGAGCGTCGCCCAGCGATCGTGGTTTTTCATTTTGTAGCCGAAGACGTGAACCAACAGGCCGCGGACCGGGCGAGCTTCTTTCGGAATGAACAATTCCACGTCAACCGGTCCAACACGCGTTTTTAAGAGCAGGTCTTCAGCCGCCTGAACTTGTGTGGTGGCAATGAACAGCCCAACCAAAGCCGTCGTCAGAATCCAATTATTACACCACATCAACTCCATCCTCATTCGATTCCGATAACGAGCCAAAGGCCCAGTAGATTGCTTGGCCCAGCCCATTCATCGTCCAGGTTTGTCAATCGTGATATGTCCGCCAGCAAAGGAGACGCGTTGAGCACCAATAGCGACAGAGTCACCGTCGGCCTTTGGCTGAGGTGGATCGTCGCCGCCGACGAATAGGAAGGAGTATTCACGTCCTCCGACCTTCACTGTCGTGCCGCGACCCGCGGTTGGCCCGGTCATTACTAGCATCGCGTCCGCCCCGCTGGCCTTGGAAAAGTCGACGGCCAGCGAAGTGCCATCAACGGACGTTGCAATCGCGGAACCGTCTGAAGCCGGTTGCCAGTGAGTGATCGTGCCTCGGAGTTGTCCCCACTTTATCTTCTTGTCCCCAGCCCAGACGTGAATGTCGCCTTTGGTGCTCGCTTTGTGCCAGCCTCTGGTTGACTTCGTTTGTATCTGAACCAGAACGTCGTTCTCGTCCTGCCAGCGATTTCGCATCATGTAAAAGCCAAATTTCTCATCGCGGACCGCCTGAGGAATGCATGCGGCTGGGTTCTTCTCTTCCTCACCAAACGGCCAGTTGACGAAAGCCAAGATCGCATGGTGTGGATACCCGCTGGTCGTTTCCATTGGCGTGTTGTGCTTTTGGTCATATGCTTTTTGCGCTCGATTGTAGAGCCACAATAGCGCGGGGCGCTGCTCGTCGGTCACACACCCGAGACCTACGCTGAATGTTCCAGGACCGCTAATGCCGGTTCGGGCATAGACGTTGTGTGGGTAAGCTCCAAGTTTGAGGACGTCTGGCTTGCCATCGCGAGGTATCGTTCGCATCACCCACTTAAAAAACATCCAAGGAGCATTGGGACGCGGAGAAATGAAATCCTTGCCACCGGCGACTTTCCAAGCTTGTAGCGATGTTCCGAAAACGATGTTAGACGACATGCAGCCAGTGCCGTCTCCCTCGGCGAACCAACCATGGTCGCCAAACCCTTCTGTCAGGTTGCGAATCATGGCCTGTTGGCTTTCCTCGAGCAGATTTTCGACTTTCTTCTGGTCAACTCCTGGATCATTGGCGATCGCCAGTACAGCCAAGGCGCCGCCGCCGACTTGCATTCCCCAGTGGTTTGAAGCAGGCATGTGGCGTTTGCCCTTCACCAGATACTCCAGATCGACTGTTTGTTTGCCAACGTTTTCGCGGTAGTTTTCTAACGCCTCAGTTATCTTGTTGCGAAACTCTTCGTCCCAACCGTCGTAGCAAAGATCGTAACCAACGGCGTACCAGCCGAGCGACGGCCCGGCACGTAGCGCGCCGCCAGGATTTCGGAACGAATAGCGAGCTTCCCGGTCGCGGTCACGAACTCCGTCGAGCGCCCACTCGAAACATTGCTTGCCTAGATCGGCGTATTTCTTTTGGCCGGTCAACTGATAGAGAAAGCCAAAACCGGCAGCGTGAGAAATGCTGTACGTTCCATCGGGGAGTTCTTCCTTACCTGGTTTCAAACCACCCTGCTTACCGTAGGCACTGGTCATGCCGTTCTTTCTCTCCGGCATATCTTCTCCGCCGCCGAGCAGGATCTTTAGTCGGGCAATCAACGCCTTACCTTCGGGAGTCTCTGCGCGTTTGCGTAACTCAGGAAGGTCGTTGCGACGAAACAACAGCCGAGGATGTTCTCCCGGCTCCGGCGGGCGAAACCCTTTGACGTCGGCTGGCCAGGGGGAGTTCTTGTCTGCCGCGAAGGAAACGGTAGCTCCAACGGCCAGGAACGTAATGACGAGCAGAGTGCGGATAATCGTTGACATGAAACATTTCTCCGTGTCGGGGGGCAGGGCCTTTGCCAGGACTGGTCCTGGCCTACTTGAAGCTCACGATTGTTGTGCCGCGTTGGGGATAGACTGTGATTTCTCGTCCCGCTTTCAACGCTTCGCCTGGGTTGGTGGAAACTCCGTCGAGGCGCATTTGCGTGTTTGCGGCGATTTTGACCTTCACCTCATCCCCGGCGGAACTGGTGACGACGACCGACATCGACTCGACCGACTTGATCACACCACGAATCGTGTCGTCGTGTGAACGCACGAGTACTTTGTGAGGCGACTTCTGAGTTCGATAGTGTCCCAGTACGGCGTGTCGTTGTTTGCGTACGGCTATTTCTGCAGGACATAGCTTGCCGTCGAGAACGAAGGAGGTGCTTCTGCAGGGGATCGTCGTCTCGACCGACTTACCACCTGCCGTTTGTCGCACGGTCAAGTTGCAAGAAAGATCGATCACTTGCATGGGCGTTTCGGTTTCGATCGAGAGCAGTACTGCAGACGCTGTTAGATCGTTAGCGTAGCCACGTTTGCCTTGATCAGCAGGAAGTAATTCTCCTGGATCGAATCCCGAGGCGGACGACCAGACGTTGACGATCTGTCCACGTGCGGGGTGGACTTGCACCCAATTGCCCCTGGTCAAGGCGTCGGTTGCCGTCGATGTTTCGGCTTCGTTGCGAAAGACCGTTTCAGCGCCGTACAACAGATCGACGTTCTGTGGAGGATTGGCCGCTGAGTGAATTGCTTTGTGTGTCTTGTGAATTCGCAAAGTGAACGCCCTCTTTCCCGGGGTATGCGACACAACTTCGCCCCACTTGAAGTCAGGCGTTGTGTGCAGGTCGAGCCAGGTATCTTCATAGAAGTATCCCCACTGCCCAGGCTTGATGGCTTTGGCAAAGGCGGCGGCATTTTCCAACCGTCCGTCGATCATCCCCGCAGTGCCGATCTTCCTGACCTGTCGCGTAATCGGAATCCCGGTTTTGCTCTCTTTGCCGAACTTGCTCCAGCTACAGTAGTCGAAGTAATCGATTGAGCAGGTGAACTTCACCAACGTGTCTTTGTGATTTGGGCTGGCAGGCTTCACTTCCGTTACCGTCCCTTGGAATGCCGCGGTGCTCGCGCGGGCATTGGGAACGTCAAGGCAACAGGTCAAGACGGCGATGATCGCGATAGAAGTTCGCATAGGTTGTGTTCCTTGATTGTTTGAGCCCTGCAGACAACTGTGCTGAATATGTCGTGGTCCAGGTAGGGTGATCTGCCAGGACAGATCCTGGTCTACGTGCTCCTGTACAGTTATTGCTCTTTGCTCGCCACCAGAATCCGGACCTGATCAAGTGTTCCAGGCCGTGAGGGCAGTGTGAACGACAGGCCTGTCTCCTGCTTGTACGTCACCACGTCGGGGTGCTTTCTGTCGACACCCTCTCCAATCCCGTCGTCCAGACCGCGGACCGGTGCGTTCTGGCAGTGATACCGTGTGTCGGGAGCCCCCAGGATATTGTCTGTGGCCTGCAACTGATCTGCTCGGGCGATGATACCCAGAATCGGTCGCTCGAACTGCACGCCTCCGCGTCCCGTGCTCGTCGACACGCCGGGATCGAAATGGACGAGGTAGCTATCCACTCGCGTGCCAGCCGGCAACGTAACCTGTTCCGTGCTGAAGTGTGCTTGCGTGCCCCGTCGCTGGAAAGTAGTGATCAAGATGTCTTGTTGTAGAACGATGCCCCGCCGTTCCAGAAAGAGGAACACATCGGAACTGCTTTGAAGTTCGCCTTCGGCCAAGAGCGGCGGTGCCTGCGGCAGCCAACGCATCGCTCCGTCCGTGCGAACAACACCGTACGCATGACGCTGGACGCCGGAGAAACCTTGATCGTCTGGAGCGATCCAACCGGCAAATCTGCCTCGTAAATTGAACCGTGCGGCCTGGGTTGCGGTCAGCGTCTGCCTTACCTTCGGCGCCTCCTCAGGGCCAAGGGTCTGAGTTTCGACTTCACCCTGGAAAACGTGAACTTCTGTTTGTCCCTCTGCGCTGATGCGAACCCCGAACTGAGTGCCTCGATCCACCACGTCGAACGTGGGCGTATGAATTGTGAATCCGACTGCTCGCTTTGGTACCGTGGCGGAAAGTTGCCCAACGGTCAGTTCACCGGAATTGGAAGATGATACTTGGAAGGTAGAGGGCCCTTCGATCACGACCCGCACACCGCTGGCGTATTGGATCTCGGCAACACCTTCGACAAGTTCCAGGACCGATCCGATGTCAAGTTCGTCGCCGTCGGCCAAGGTCGCCTGGCCCTCAGCCCAAGTGCAGTCGGTCGTCTTGGCGATTCGGGCGTCGAATGACGGCTGCTGGACAACAGCAATCGGAGTTGGACGTGCATTGTCTCGATTGGCAAGCCACACGCTCACTCCGATGGTCGCAACCAGAACCACCACCAGCGACACAGCCAGCCAAGCGATACCGAACGACGGGCGGCGGCGTACCAAATCAGCAAGAGGCCGTAAACCGCTGGTGGCACTGGCCCATTCGACGATCTTACCTTCTTCACTCGCCAACAAAACAAGCTGTTCGGCAAGTTCGGGCTCTGCCTGCAAACGCTTGACTAGCACGCCGACCTCTCCGTCATCGAGTTCGTCGTTGAGGTATTCCAGTAGCTGATCGAAATCAGATTCCCTACTCATTCGGAAGCCTCCGTGGCAAGTTTTTCCTCGACGCACACTCGCAATCCTTGCCGAATTCGTTTCAGTACGCCGTAGGTGGCCTGCATCGTGCGGCCCAGTTTTTCGGCCAACTCATCGACGCCGCGAATGGAGCCGTCGTAACGCTTCGTGATGATCTCACGACTCTTGGGTGGCAGACTTTCGAGGCATTCCAACAACGCCTCGTTGCGATCAGAAATGCAGTCGGTTTCCGTGACGTGTTTGACCGCATCTGCGAGGATCGGAATCAGTTCCGGTGTGAGGATCGTCGTCCGTTGCGACTGACGCACATGGACCAACACCCTCCGCCGAGCAATTTCAATTGCCCAAGGAAGAAAACCCTCCTCGTCACGAAGCTTGTGGATCGAACCGACTGCCGCTAGCGACACCTCTTGGAGAATGTCCTCCGCATCGTTGTGGTTTCGCACACAAGCGAAGATGTAGCCATACAGCGCGGTACGATGTCGCACGAACAGCGTCGTCACCATGGCATTGCGTTGTTCATCATCCATCAATCGTTGGCCCCAGGCAGTGTAAAGCGGATTGGTTTGAGCACGATCACTTGCCTGGCTGTTGGCAATCCCTGTTTCGTTGTCCACTGTAGTCTGAACGGTCGCGTATCCTTATGACAGGTCAACTGGAGAGTAAAATGGGCGCGCCATTTTGGCGATTTATCTTCATCTAGTGTTTGGTCTTCACGGTCCGGTCGTCTCCTGGCGCGGGATGCTTGTCTTCCTCGATGGCGGGATCTGGCTCTTTGAACTTGTCTTGGTGGTAGTTGCGAATCGCCCTGGCTAGTTCGGCATCGAAATGCCAGAACGCCAGACCTTTGTCGCCGGAGTACTGGCTGTGCGTGGCGGGTTGATGTTTCGGGTTTTTCAGATCTGAATCAGTCAACCAGCCACTTGCGACGTCGATCTTCTTGCACTTGAGTGGCCCCGATCCGCCCGCTGGATTGTTGGGCAGACGATACTTGCACGCCTTTTGAAGGAACATCGCGCAGAGCCGCGTCAGGTTGTCCGACCAGTCTGTGTGATCGCCACCAGCGTGAACGATAAGGCTCATCAGATGTTCTGGGGCCTGACGCCGACGGGCGAGCATCTGTTTGCGAATCATCACCCACTGAGTCTGTCGACCATACTCCTGCCGAATGCCCCCCTCAGGGCCATATTCCTCGAACTCGCCGTTGATGGCTAGAAATGGTACGCCTTTGAGTGAATCGCGTTTTGGTTCGTGGATGCCGTGATGCAGATTCCCACTTTTGATGTGGATCACGCCGAGCACGCGATCTGGTTGCCAGTAGGCCAAGTTACGGCAGAAGATCCCGCCCGTCGAATGCCCGATCGTCACCCAAGGCACACGGCGAATTTCTGGATGGCCCGATGTCTTGGCCAACTGGTCGAGTCCTTTGAGAAATCGCCTGTCGCAGTCTCCGTGTTCCCCATAGGGAAAAAACGGGTTGGGGCCGGGCTCGAAATACAAGATGCCCAGCCCTTCTTGCGTCGCTGCCTCACGAATAATGGAGCTGGTCACCAGACGCTTCTCCAACAGGGTCTTCTCGGCAACGATCAGACCGCGAACTTGTTTGGTCCGGAGCGGGATCCAAAGGTTGCCGATTGCCGGCCCCCGTGGTTTTCCTTTTCGCGGCGCGCGCGGCATCTCCACCTTGAAGTGCCAGTTCTTTGGGTTGACTTCTGCTCGTAAGCCACACGGCAGCAACGCGATGACCGCTACTGCGAGCATGAGTGTGACAGTTTTAAGTTGCTTTTTCATGGCTGGTCTTCATCGAAAGGTGTCCTTGTGTTCCTGTCATTCTCTACTTCTGCCAACTCAAGACGCCATCGGTCACTTTAGCTGTCACGGGCTGGCCGTCGACGATCAACTTCGGTCGAGTTTTGCCAACAGGCAACTCCAGCCGCTGTAAGTCGCCTCGGACGACTACTTTGTCGCGGCCGATTCGCACAAAGGCGAAGTCAGCAAACGAGAAATATTCGTCATCGCCCGCCAACGTGAGCGGCGCAGCAGGCTCGTCGCCGATTCTCAGCAGGAGACGATCGTCGATGTTGCTGCTGGGTTTGCCGACCACTCGCAGCGCGATCGCGCCAGACGTCTGGGCAATGCGTTCGAAACGCGAGACAACCGGCGCGCCATCGAATGGCTCATGAAGTGCTACGAACATGGCATCCTTGGCACGCCGTGAAGCCAGAATCGTCACACCGTCTACAAGCGGCAGATTGAGCAAACGATCGGGCTTTTCCCCTGGAGGTTTTGGAGTCGACGTTACATAAGCGGTTGTGTCTGCTTGGCCGAGCATACGCAAGCGAACGCCGATTTTTCGTCGCCACCACGCCCCACCGAGCGGTGTGCCTGCGGGCGGATTGGCTGACGGCGTCTGACGTACGGTGACAGCCCAATCTTCGTCCGCTGCCTTCAAGGATTGCTCGTCGCTCAACTCCTTGATCAAGTCGGAGAGATCCTTCGACGATTTCCAGCGACTGGCATGCTCCAGTTCGGCCTTGCCGTAGGTATGTACAATCCACACGTACGAGTGCGGCTTGGTGTCCGAGCAGGCGAAGACATCCAGCAAGTATTCACGCGTTAGCGCGAGGGCACGCGTCTCGCCGACGCCTGGATAACGTTTACTAGTTCGTGCCGCGACGAATTTCACCTCTGGCTGAAACAGTTGACGTGTCTGGCAGTCACTAGTGAATTTCGGCTCGACGCTACCCGTCCGGCCCCAGTCGTCGACCTTGATGTCGCCGTCAACCATCACCGAGCAATGACTGCGAACGCTACGGCTGAACCCAAATGCGTAACCGGGGTCCGACTTGGGGTTCAAATAGATGGGACGATTCAACGCATAAAAACCACACAACGCGAACGAGTCGTTGACGTTATGCGCGTAGTCGGTCGCCAAACGCAAGCAGACTGCCGGGGCGGGCGATTCCCAGTGCTTCGTGCCTTCCTCGGCTCGCAGCATGACGATCCCACGTTCCGGATAGACCGCCGACCGTGCCTCGGGCGGGCTAACCTTGCCTGGATCGATAGGGTCCAACCCCAGCCACAACGTTGGTGTGAAGACGTTATCCTGCGGGCTACGCATCTGTGCGAGGTAATAGTCGAAGCCCGCGTCCGGCCATAGTTTGTGTCCCCATTCAAACCACAACGGGATCAGCATTTTTTCGGTCTTGTCGTTGTCCCACTGTTGGGAACGCCCGCGTGTGGTGCCGCCCCAGGCTCCGTGCCGTTGCCAGAATTTGTTGCCGCCACGACCATCCTCAAAATAGCCTTCGACGGTCGCATGCTCCAAAGGCATATAGGGTCGCACATCGCCAGCAGAGACGCGTGGGTAACGAGGCCGCGAGGAACCAAGATCAACACGGGGGAAGGTAATGTGAATGACCGATTCCAGATGGCCCTTCATCGTCGCACCGCCCTGTCCCTGATAGCCAAAGCCCAGTTCGTCCAGACCCAGGTTTCGTACCGCGGTGCCATACAGCAACAAGGCTCCCGGCGTGGAGCCCATCTTGCTGAACTCTTCACTGTAGAATCCGCTGTCGCACAGATACGCATCCATGTACCACTTAATGCTGCCATGCGTCGCCCACGTTTCCCGGATGAGCTTTTCGTCGCGCAGCACAGCGGCGGCAAGATTGGCGCTTAGCTTCCACGGGAAGATAATATTGGGAAGCCAATTGGTTCGGGTGTAACGCCCCTCTTCTCCGTCATATCGAGCGTAGTTTCTGTCTTGGTTGTAAAGGGACGTGTCGTAGGTCCCGCCCGGCTTGATGGCGTATCGAATGTAGCGTCGCAAACGCTGCTGGATCGCTTTTCGTTCAGCAGGTGACAGGTCGTGGTAGAGTAAGTCATAAGCCAGAATGCGCCACTCGAGAGACGCCCCGAGTGGCTCCGGTGCCTTGAGCAGGCTCAACAGTCGTTTCTTCTCGATCTCGCCCGCCTCTTTGTCACCCATCACAGCATAGCGGAACAAATGACGCAGTTCGTCGCCGTCGGCCTCAGCAGACAACATCTGCTCATAGGCTTTCTTTGCCCAAGGTTGCGTTTCGATTTTCTCACGCATCTCGCGCAAGTCGCGTGAAGTCCAAAGCAAGAAAGGATGCTCAACCTTCGCAACATCTGCCGCTGAAACAGAACTCGCCAACGCAAAGAGCAAGGCAAAAACCGTGGGGTGGGGTAAGCGTAGCGCGAGCCCACCGGAATCCGTCTTTCCCATCATCCAACACTCCATCTTTGTACTTCTCAACTTTTCCCAACACCTCTTTCGATCGTGGAGCAACAAAGTCGTCCACGAAGTCTCAACTCACCGGCCCCTCAGCAGAAGGGGCACACTTCATTGAATCGCATCTTCATGGGGTATTTTTTTTGAGCACAGAATTTCGGGGCAGTAACTGACCATCATCGAAGACCATCCAGATGCGGTCGGTGCCGCGCCAGCGGGCGGCGAGATCCACGGTCTGCTCCTTGTTTGGGTCTACGCCGACCCATGCCCAGAACGTCTTGCCGTGGGAACCGAAGTTGGCCGTCCGGCGGTATCCGATGGCGATCGTATCTTCCACGACCTTAATGGCCTGAATGGGGTATCCCCAGCCATTGGTGTGGAAGCCGGCATAGTTCGCTCGGCGGCGCTCGTCCAGGCCCTCGCCTTGAATGGGGTTAGTGACCAGAGCAATCTTCCACTGGATGCGGGCGGTCCTGGGGTCCAGTCCCCAGATCATCCCGCCGCCGTCCATTTCCGGCGAAATGCCCGCGGCCACTGCCAGGGTGTCCTGGTGCAACACGGCTCCGACGCACGGCCAGACCGACTCGACCTGACCACTGTTGACCAAGCGGTGGTCGACTCGGGCCGCGAGGAAACACCATTGTGGTTTGCCCGTCTTCGGATCGAACGCATAGACGTAGCCATCCCGGCAGGCTTGGATAACGTGGCCGCCCGCCAACACCGGCGTCCCGGCAGGACGACCACCGAGTTGCTGGGCCCAGACCAGTCGCTCGCCTCGACGGGCTTCGAGGCGCTGGCCATGTACTTTCGGTACATAGTTCATGTCGTCTGCAGTCGCTGACCAGCCGGCCACGCTGTCGTCTCTTCGCACGATCACCGGCGAATAATGCCCATACGCCGGACCGTAATATCCGAGATGCCATTCCTCGCGGATCAGAGCCCCGGCATGTTCGGCCGGCCGGGGCGCCGGCTCGGTCGCGACCGGTGCCACCAACTGGTGCCCGGGGGTGAGCCGCTGGTCGTCGTCCACTTGTGCGACCGGGTCCTCGCTGTGAATGCTCACGGTCGTGCGGAGTTGGAAGTTGCAGTCGCACATGTCGATGCTGCGGTAATAGAAGCGGCCGTTGGCGATCGACACCCCGCCGCCGCACGCCGGATGCGCGAGACCCTGGTAGGTCCAGGTGAAATCGTTGTCTTCCCCCCATTTCCAGAACAACATGTTGGAGTACCCGATCTTGTCCGCCAGTCCGAACATCCGCTGGCAGCCGATGTTGGGCGTGGTGATGGCTTCGACCTTGCCGGTTTTAAGCTCGACCCGAACGGTCCGGTAGTGCTCGGCGGCGTAGACGTGGTCGCCGTGGACGAGCATGTTCTGGGCGCCCTTTCCGATCGGTTTCTTGTCGACTTCCTGGACGAGCCAGACCTGTTCTCCCCGGAGGTCGATGAACTCGATCCCGTAATGCTTGGCCTCTCGCGGCTTTCCTGCGGCGATGTTCCAGCCGTGCATGGACATCCGGCCGACCACCACGCCGCCAGCCACCGCGATCAGGTTCGAGACCTCGTTCGGATCGAGGATTTTGCGCCAGAGGACACGACCCTTCGCTGCGTCGATGCACAGCAGTGCCCGAACCTTGCGCTGACCGAAGTAGCGCAGGGTATTCGGAAAGGTGTCCGCATCGAGGCAATAGACCCGCCGGCCATCCGGGTTGACGGTCGGTAGCGACATCATCTTGCCTTCGGGGGCGATCTTCCACCGCGTCGCGCCGGTCTTAAGGTCGCAGGCGGCGATGCCTCCCACTCCCGTGATGTAGACGGTCTCGTTGTGGATCGAGATCTGGTTGTCGATGGTCCGCAAGTTCAGTGAAGGCCGCTTGCTTTTGTCACCCGGCAGGAGGAGCTTCGGCGCGTCGTCGAAGGTGTGGCTGATTTCACCGGTCCGAAGATCGATCGCATGCATCGGGATCTGGACATCCCCCTTGATCGCCCACCCCCACAGCGCCTTCGGTGGTCGTGGAAACACGGCGAATTCACCTCCTAATGCCATCGGGTAGACCCCGCGACCCCACCAGCGGTGAATCCATCGTGGCAGACCGTTGAAGGCGTCGCGCCCCGCGCGCCACGGCCCTTCTCTATCTACCGTACGCTGCGGCTTTCCTGCGCGTACACGGGCGGCAAACTCCGGAAGCAGTTTGTCTTTGGATGTGGCTTTGTATGGTTTGGCCACTCGATCGTAACTGACCACCATCGTGTCCTTCAGCACAAGGGGATCGGGGTGAGCAGCACCGAAGCCGCCCAGCCATTGGACGCCACGCATGGTGGACACGACCTGATCGTCGGCAACCGCGTTGCCGTCGGGCCCCTGGTCGACCTGGGTCCAGTTGCCGTAGCCCTTCGGCCATGCCTTCTTGCGGCCTGTCCACGTATCGCCGCTCTTGCGGTAGTGGCTGCCGCCAGGAATGAGCACGCGCTGAATCTCTGTATCGCTGGGCGTCGCCTTGCCCGCGGTTTGCGGATCCACCGCGACCACGTTGGCCAGTTCGCCCCGCAACGGAATCATGCCGGGCGCACACAGATCGGCGGTCACCACCCCCTGCAGCCCCGCAGCGAGAATCCGCTCGCGCACCTGCCGGACCCTTTCCGGGTCATCGCTGAACCAGACAACCAGGTGCCGGGCATCCTTGCCCAGATCCAACGCCAGATCCGGCTCGCCGAAGGCCGCGACCAGCCCATTGGGCCAGCCGGTCTCCTTCCGCAAGGTTTCCGCATCCATGGCATGCGCGGCGGACGAGACGATTCCAATGATCACAAGGGCGAGCATATAACGTAACGTCGACATCCTGTTGGGTCCTTTGCCTTGTTGCGCTCCTTCGCGCGTTTGTGAAGGTCATAAAGGTAGTTGCCGTTGTCGCCAGAACCTACGCGTCTTGTTTATCCTTTCGGCGAAGTTGAACTGAGCAAATACGGTCGTCGGAAACTAATTGCCAGTCGGCACCGGATGCAACTGCGAGAGTCAAGATTACAAGAATCGTCCGGCCCAAACTCTGCTCCTTGATGCGATTTATGGCGAAACCATATCATACCATTCATATAAGAAAGGGGCCGCGTGGCACAAATTAGGCGGAAGACGTGTCAATTTTTCGGTAACTCTTTCAAATCGAGGTGGTGCTGATTTTCGCCGCACGTGGAAATCTCGACTTTCGAGCGTTTAGCGCCCAATACAGCCCGCAGGCGACCTATTCACCCAAATACGCCGAGTGGCGGCAATTCCCAGACGACGCTTCTTCCTCAGATCAGAGACATCTCACTGTGCAGTTATCACACGTCCGATCCAGACAGTCGTTGCAAATCATTTTCGCAGTTACGGTCATCCTTTCCGCGATGCTGGCTTCACCGGCCCCGACACACGCTGAGAAGCTGCTCAAGTTCGACGTGGTTCAGCTTTGTCGTTCGCCGCTGGAAGGCCCGATTTCCAAGTACACCAAGGATGGCAAGTTCGTTCTCACAGGTGGCGGCAGAGATGCCAGTGATGCCTGCTTCGAAGGTGCTTTCGCAGGCGTCGAGACGGTGGCGTCGAATTTCACGTTTGTTGGTCGAGTTGCCAAAGCACCCAGCGATTCGCCCGATCCGCAATATGGCGTGATGATGCGAGCAGGTTTAGAGGGACCTGAAAAACAACTCAACCTGCGTTACGACGGTCGTGCTGCCCATCAAGGCTGGCGTTGGCTCATGAAATACCATGTCACGCCAAGTTCGCACGATGGCAGTAGCCGGGCATATCAATACTCATACGACAAATCGGTGACCGCCACACAGGGCGTCTGGCTGAAGATCGTTCGACGTTATCCGTTTGTGCATCTCTTCACGAGCCTGGATGGCACGAAGTGGGATGAGTTTGGTGCGGACTATCTCAAGGTCATGCTGCCGCAAAAAGTTTGGGTCGGACCACAGCTTACCGGTGGAGCCGATGGCAAGACGCCTGTTTCCATCACCTTTGACAATCTTTCGTTCACCATCGACAGCGACAACAAAACGGCACCAAGCGCCGATGTATGGCAGGAGTATCATCCGCCGCTCAAACCGTGGGTCGCCTACTTCGCCAAGGTCGAAACAGGCAACGCCCGTGGCCCATACACCGCCTATCTCCAAATGCCGCAAGGTATGAAGCCCAAGGACATCCGCGCTTTTGTCTGGACGACCGGCTGCAAGGAGATGATCATCAACAACGGCGAGGCGTTGCCGTGGGAACACCGGGAAGGTCTCCGCAGACCGGCGGACATGAAGCAGTGGGAAGGTGCCTACAAGATGCCCGTCACGCGGCCTTTCAACCAAATCCTTGCACATTACCGCTTCGTGCGATTGGGAGGAGCTTTTCCCATCGAAAATTACCCGCAGGCGATCAAGCGGCTGACTGAGATAACGGGCATCAAGCATCTGCCCAACATCCCGTTTTGTGCGACGGGCGCATCCGCTGCCGGAGGCGCATCCGCCAAGGCAGCGAATCTCTACCACGAGCATTGCGTCGCAGCCGCGCCAAAATTGATCGGCATGGCGGGCGCCAAAACGGCTGACCATTCCGTGTTGAAGACACCTCATCTACACGTGTTTGGATCGAAAGATGGTGGACATTTGAAGGACGCCGAAAGCCGACTCCCTCAATTGCATGCGCAGGAGGCGTTTTGGGGCCCCACGCCAATGTGGCGAGTTTACCACCGACAGCACAAATCGTACGCGATCGTTTTCCCCTACTTCATCGAAACACTACGGCTTCGCGTGCCAATTGACGCCGACTATTCCCGAGGCGCGCCGAAGCTGAAGACGTTGGACTTCAAAAGTGGTTGGTATGGTGTAGGAAATTCGTGGTACAGCAACAATCCACAGGTCGTACCTGTACGCGAGTATCAAGGAAAAGCGAAAGACCTTGCCTGGCTCCCCAACGAGTTAACCGCAACGATCTGGCGAGCGTTTGTTTCACAAAACCCGAAGACGGTCATCCACTTTCCACGATTCGAAGGCCATAACAACTACGGGCATCCGAATCCACATGGCTGGCAAAACAGTTTCCTCGCCGCCAACGAGCCGTTCGAAATGGTCGCGTCAGGGCCCCTCAGCAAAGATCTGAAGGTCGAGTACTACGCCGGGCTCACCAAGCTAAAAGTCATCAAAGAGCACAGCACACCGTATCGCGTCACACTCAAAGCGCCGGCACCGGGTCTGCACGCCCTCTACGCGGTGACCGAGTGGAGCGGCCAACGCGAGATCTCTCGTCCTGTGACGATCATGTTTCAGAAACGACATTAGGTGAGGATGACAACAGGTTGTTCGTTTTGGGCATCGGTCAGTTTGTTTAACGTGCGTTGGATGAACATACCGAAATAAACGCTTCATGACTTAGAATGGCCTTTTCTATAGGTTGATTCCAGACGCTACGTCGAAACCCGGCCGCCCTATTCATTCTAAAAAAGTCCCGGTGATCTTACCGGTGCGTTTCCAAGGGATACCGATCATGCCGGTATAGGTGCCCTTGTTCTCCAGGTTTTTCTTGCCGGTCTTCGGATCGGTCTTTTCCACGCCGGTCGATTCGAAGCTGTACTGCATGGCAATCGCGCCGCCTTCACCGACGCCGCGAAATTCGCTGGCCGCCGATTTCCAATCCACGTCATAGTATCGATCGTCATGGGTGATAAGCGTCACTTTACCCTTAATGGCATTTCCTTTAACCGTTAATTCATCGACCACCACTTCCCACGTCATTTGGTTTACCCGTCCAGCGCAGGAAGCAATTGCAGTTAGCTTGTCATTCTTATCAATACTGACCACAATGAAGACACTGGCTTTCGGCGGGTCACCGTTTTGCAATGCCGCGCCGCCGCACGCGCCATTGACCAGGTAAGCGACAAAGTAACGACTGCCGTCTGGCTTTGTCACAATCGGACCGACTACATCGCCTTTCACTTCACGCGGCTTGTCCAGCGCTTCGACAATACGGGTATAAGTGCCTGAAAAGTTTTTGCCATCGCGTTTCAAATCGATTTCAAACGGTTCGTACTGGTAGCCCAGACGTACCTTGGCCGGGCCTTTGAGACTGTCGTCAGTCAGCGTCAGGTCATGCGGAACGACCGTTCGCCACGGCGAAGCGTAGGACCAGTCCTGCGGTCCCCAGGTGACGGCCAGGCGGGTATCGGGGGAGGTGATGTTCGCGGCCTTGCCGCCCAGACTGATCAGCTTGTCGCCACGTTTGCGGATACGGATGTTGACATCCTCCGCCCTGGGGCCGACGACTGCAGCGCCTTTGGCTGTCAACTCGATCAACTCGGTCCCGGCGGCCTCCTTATCCATACGCAGGTCATAACAGGCAAGCTTGTCCCCCATGCGGAAGATGAGGCGACCATCGGCGATGGCCGGCTTGGTCGGTGACAGATACCCGCCGGAGACCGCGTTGGACAGGCGACCGGGCAGAAGGTCAAGTCCTGAATCTTCCGTGCTGTACATCAGGATGCCTTCGCTCAAGACCCGGTCATTCGAAGCGACTTGCCAGGACCAGTTGTGGCTGACATGGCTCAAGGAATAGAGACCGGGATTCTTCTTCAGCAGCTTTCCAGTCTTGATGTCGGTGGCGGTAAATCCCGTGACACGTGAGTCGCTGTAATAGCCCCCGTGATTGGCAATATTCATCTGCCGACTGGCCGACGGATGCACCTTTTCGTTGACCCACAGCCTCTTGGCGCCCTTGGTCGAGATCCTTACGCCACCGATGCGATGGCCGTCCTGAGGATGCTTCGCCTTGGGGTTTTCGCCCTTCACATTGACTATCGCCATGTCACCGATCACAAGGATCTGCCCATCGTTGTAGCCGAGGGCGTCAGATTCCCAGAGAATCTTCCCGTTGGTTGGATCGACCATCAGGAACGTCTCCGGTGTAACCTTCGATTTGTCTATGCGCTTCCCAACCGGCTGGCTCCGGCCCAGAACCAGGTATTCCCTGCCATTCTCACGGTATAGCCCGGGAATTCCCATCGCCGGCCACGAATGACTTGAACCACCGCCTCCGGCATCGTCGATCGACCATTTCTCCGCACCGTCCTGCGGGTCGAGCCCAACGGTCTTCCAACCGTCTTCTGTCGCCTTGGTCAATACCAAGGTTCCTCCAATCTGCGTCACCGAAGTGTCCGATGGTACACCGTTAAGGCCATAACCGCCCTTGTACCAGACCTTCTCGCCGGTGACCGCGTCGAGGCAAATCACGCCACCGCCGATGCGGACATAGACCTTGCCCCTGTAATAACAGGGGATACTGGCTCTTCCGCTTTTCCCGCCGGCGCCAACCGCTGAACCCGGCTTGCCATGGTACTGCCACAGCGAACTCCCGGTCCGCGCGTCGAAGGCGAAGATGCTGTCACGCAAGGGCGAGAGATCCTTGGCGAGCAATCCCGGTTTGGCACCCAGGCGGTAATAGGGATTCCTCGCCAAGTCCGGATGCTTCTTGATCGCTTCGAGGTCCGGCGAGGGAGCGTAAACGAACACCTTGTTGTCAGCCATGATCGGGCCGCCAAACCCCGCTTCCCAGAGCGTCGTCCAGGCGATCGGGTACATGCAGAAATTGCCACGCATCAAGCCGCCGCCGCGACCGGCGCCCAGGGGCAGGTCCGCCACCCACAGCAGGCGCGCATCGTGCAGGGAGTTCACCAGCGGCGTCTTGCTGTCGATCGCCGAACCGGTCAGGTTGGGACCGTGCGCCATCGGCCAGTTGTTGCCCTTGGCATACTCGGTGCCGGGCTTGGCCTTCCAGTGATCGGCAATCCACTTGCCGGTAATGTCAACCGTGGTCTTCTCGTTGCCCTTGCCGTAATCGTCGTCCTTTCCTGCGTACTGCCAATACACGGCCTTGCCGCTCAAGACGCCGTTCTTCTCTTTGGCGTCGATCTCCAGGCGATAGACCAGGGCGCTGTTGCTGCGGCCGACACCGGCCACCGAGTCCACCTGGCTGATCTTGATGTCGAGCATGCCGCTGAGCGTCTTGCCGCGGAGCTGGAGTGGCGGCTCCTTGCTGGTGTGGATGATCTCGACTTCGCCTTTTGCGTAGAGCGCCTTGTACTTCAGAAAGACCTTGTTTTTGTAGGAGTAATATCCACGGGCCTCCTCGGGCACGTCGATCTTCTTGCCGTTCTTGTCGACAAAGGCGATCGCCGGTGAAGGGATCACGTCGATGCGATGGACAAGGTTGTCGCGATCGGGCAATTGGGCATAACCCATGTGGAACTTGCCCTGACGGTGATAGAGCGTCACCGCCACATCGTAGCGGCCCTGCACCAATTTCGGAATTTCGAGTCGAAGGACCTGCGACGCTTCCTCTGCCGCAGACGCGGTCAGCGAGGGCATGCTGGTGATGAGCATCAGAATGGATGCGTAGGCGAATCTCATTGTTCGTTCTCCTTGGAGGTGTTGCAGCTTGTACCGAGTGAATTAAAAGAGTGAAGTAAAAGGAAGTGAAAGGGACGGGAGTCCTTTTGACTCTTTACTTCCCCCCTATTCTGTTTTCGCCGCCGCGGCTTCATGCATGCGTAACTTGAAATGGCGACTGCTGCTCTTTTACTGGTTCTTCTTGATCACCGCGAAAAAACCATCCTTGGGGTCTTCTTTTTCGCCACTGGCGTCGCCCGACTTTGGTTGGATCGCGTTGGTGACAAACATTCCATCGATCATGCCGCTGCCTGCGAACACGGCACGTGTTTGTCCGGCAATCGTGCGAACGTCGACTGCGTGTGGCGATCCTTTGCCATCGCATGTGCGAGTGCAGACGAGGCGTGTCTTGAGATCGGGTGACATCACGAGAAGGAACCCGCCTGCAGTATATTCGCCGCCTGTGGGATTGACGTTCAATGGAAGGCCAGATGCTGCGCGACCGACGATGTACACGCGGCCTTGGGCATCGGCGGTGATGTCGCCATGTTTGGTTGCCGCATAGTTAGCCCGTCCGCTGCTGAGTCGCCCGCAGAACTGCTGGCCAAGCAGATAGTCGCCAGTCGCGGCCTCGAAGCGGGCGAAGAAGCATTTGTGTTCCGCACGACTGTTGTGGAATTTGTGGTAATTGTCTCCGCCAACCAGATCCACCTTTTTCATGATATCTCGCGGGTGATAGCGGAACAGGTGGTTGCCCCCGGCGACTTGAAAGGTCACGTACAACTTGCCGTCGCGACCGATCGAGCAGCGATCACCCCGGCTGTCGGCCATGTTGTTTGTCGGCTTGTTGAGGAAACGGTCCGACTCGCGATCGGTCGACCAATCGTAGTTGCTCCACTTCAGACTTCCGTCGTAAGCATGACCGCGAATGTAACAAATCTGCACGGGATATTTCTTTTTTCCGTCGAAGACGTGTGCGTTTCGAAAGCCAGTTTGGATCACCGTTTTTGAAGCACTATCGACGCACACGTCGCAGGTGTACTGTCCCCCTTTTGCTGTGCCGAGTGGCTTACCGTCGGCACCGAAGATATGGACGGTCCGCTCGACGATGCAAGCAACCGTCCCATCTTTACCTGCGTCGATGCGAGTGACGTTGCCGGGCGCCGCTTTCCAGATCGCCTTCTTGCCATCGGACGAGAGTTACTCAGTCCGTCGGCTCCCGCTGCCAGGTAGAGGTTGCCTTCGCTGTCGATCGCGAGATCATTTACCTCGCTGGCAACACTTGCTGCCGAGAGCAATTTGCTCCCATCGATTGGAAGAAAGACGACGCAACCTTGGTTGTCGCCCGTGGCCCCGAGTTTCTCTCGCACCGCGGGGCCGAAGTTGCCGGCCAGTACGATCGTACCGTCCTCTTGGATGCAGGCACCAACGACCGAGTCATTGAATCCGGCTTCCCCCAGGAACGAGGAAGCGACGAAGTCGAATTCCGCGGCTATCGTCGACGCCGCCAAAAAAGAAACTAACAGGCTGACAAAAAGTGTTCGCTGCATGATGTGTATTCCTGTGAAAGGAGTTTGGGGGGCGACCAGCCGCGCTACGGTAGATCGTGTTTGCGGTGTTGCCCGACCCAGTCGGGTGCCCATTCTGGTACCTTGACTCGTTGGCGAATCAGCCAGTCGGGGATCTCACCGAAAGGATAACCCGCATCGGGAACGAACAGACCGATCTCGCCTTGGGAGCGGTCCATGTCAATCTCACCACCAGCAAGTGTCGCCACGACCTTGCCTTTACGTGCAACGGTTACATAGGTCGCCCGAGCATCAGCATCCACACCGCCTGCAAAAACAATCTCATCGTTCCCTACGCGAACGCCGCCATCGATCCGTTCCATCTTCGGCGGCTTACTGCCGGGATAGAGCACCGTAATAAACTCGCTCGACTCGCCCTCGACCGTGAGCCGGACGCCTTTGGTATACTCCCTAATGAAAACGCTACCCTCTTTGTTTTTCTTTTCGAATTCCCAATCGTGTCGCCCGTGTGCGAACTCTTGGGGATACGCACAAAAAAGCGTTAGATTGCCGAACTCAACCGTGCTGTCGTGCTGATCGCATTTATCAGAAAGCACGTGCAGGCAATAGGTTGCCTTCACTTTCGGGCCGACATGCTGATCGCGGACGACGAAATAGTCTTCGCCGCCATTTTTTACGCACACGACCGTACGACGGTACTTCAGTGGCGTGTCAAACCGCTGCTCGGGCAGATAGACGTCCCAACCTTCCGGTGGGTACTTCGTCGTCACACGCAGGCGATCTGATTCGACTTGGCCCATGGCGATGTCGACGTCTGCTGATGTCTTCAAGGCGATCACGCGCTCGTAGCCATCCATGTTTGCCCAAGGCAATTGACCGGTGTGGAAAGCGACACGATTGTGCATGTGTTCTTGCCCGGCACGAGGACCGTAGCTGCACATGTGATCGATGGCGACCTGTCGAGCGTTCGCACAATAGTGCAGCGACAACTGATCGCCGTGATAATGCCCTCGGTTAGGACCGCTCTTGAAAGCCAAGTATGTTTCGTCGGCAGTCGCCGGTTTGTTGCGAAAGACGACGCCGAAGCCGGGTAGTTCTTCCGTCTTGAATTTCTTGACGTCTTCACGAACGCCGTACTGGGCCGCCACTTCAAATACGTCAGGTCCCAATGGATGGGTGTCGCCACCAGGGTGGCAACGTCGCTCGCCTGGCGCGATCGGTTGTGACAGGTGCACCAGAAACGATGCACCCGCTCTAAACCGGGGCCACTTGGTCGGATCGAATCCCAAATGTTGTTTGCAGGCAGGAGCTAATATCGACCACGACTTCATTGCGTGTGCCACATACCCGGGACACTCCTGGCCTGCGCCGCCCGGAAGTGTGATCGAATGGTACAGATCTTCGTGAAACTTTTGCTCGGCGATAGCGGCAAACTGTTTGAAGTTTGGGTGTTTCTTCAGACGCGTCGCCATGGCAATCGGGCCGCGTTGGAAGTCGGTGAAGAAGTTTGGGTTCTCGCTCGACCAGAAATTCCAGTACGAGCCGTAGGCATCGTTATCGAACAACACCTGCGTGTGCATGAGCGTACTAAGATTGCCCTGCATGCCGATGCTTCGCACTGCCTGCTTGCCAAAACCACGCATCGGACCGGAAGGATTCATCCCGCTGTTGAAGAAGTCCTTGCCAGAGAAATCCCCCAGTTTGGGCGGCTTCTTGCCGTTGCTGAGTAGCTTGTCCAGGCCAGGCCATGCGAGAATGAAATCGTGATGCAGTTTGTCGAGTGGTTCGAACGCGTTGGCGCGAACGTAGGACTTAGCCGCCTTGTCAACAAACAAATCCGTTGGACCGGCAACGAGAAACCAGTATCGGCTGCCCTTCCATGTGGGACATCGCAAACCAGCATAGTCCGCCGACTTCTTTACCCGGGCCTCGATCATGTTGTTATGCGGCCAATGCCACTTGCCGGTGCGACAAACCATCGCCCCGACGGCATGCTTCCCGTCGTGACAGGCGAAGAACCAAGGAGAAGTCGATATCCGCTCCATCAAGTCCACGATGCAAAGGGACATCCTGCGTTGCAAGACGCCGGAGATGGTTCACAAAGAGATTTGGACTCACTGGTTGGCGTACAACTTACTCCGCACGGTGATGGCCGTTGCCGCTGACGAGAACGATACCGAACCTCGCAAGGTGAGTTTCAAAGGAGCCAAGCAAGCCCTCACCGCATTCGCTCCCAAGATCGAAGCGGCTCAGCCAAAAGACCGTGCGCGGCTGATGGATGCCATGCTGACGACCATTGCTTACCATCACGTTGGTGGCCGTCCGGGACGCCGGGAACCGCGGGCGCGAAAACGACGACCCAAGCCAGGCGCAAGACTAACGCAACCTCGACACGTCGCCAAACTGCCGAACAATCATTCAAAGTGGTTCTAGCCCGGACTGTCCGGGCCGGTTCGGTCGCTCGCAAAGTCACCCGCGCCAACTGGGTGCTTTTCTCTTTTCCGCTCGATGCACAACCTCAAGCCACCAGCGGAATCATCGCCTCTCGGCCTCGCAGCCCAAAACGAAAGGCAACTAACTTGGTGCGCGAGTAGATTTACCACGTTGCCAACCGCCGTCGGGCGCACTCATCTTGATCTTGGGACCTTAAGCTAGTGCCATTCGTTGCATCGGCTGATGCGATTTCCTTTCAATCCCAACTCCCATCGGTGAAATTCACCGACCGCAGTTCGCAACAGCCAGTATTGTAGTCCAATTGATGTCGTTCGGGGATTCTTTGGCCACCTGAAACGGGCTGCGTTCGTGGCCAAGGTCGAACGGTCCTGAGTCACGAACGCAAGTTGCTGAGATGGCCGAGTTGATCGCGACCGCGGCGCGCAAACAGAAACGGCAAGCCGGGCCAACTAGCTCGGTTCGTCACCCGCGCATTATCGAAATCATCAAACGTTCCTTTCTCGAGAAAACGAATTTCTGATTCGACGTTCGGCGGTACATCGGTCGTCTGTCGCATCATGGAGATTCTGACACACTTTGGGTCGGCAGGGGTGGTGCAGCGATACCCATCTGTGTGTCACGATACGGTCGTAGGAGAATACCCGAACACATCGTAGGTCCGAGAGGAGCACCAGGAACACGAAGCCGAAACAGAATCAAACGAGCGAGCGGGATTCGAAGCAAAGAAACTTCACCACAAAGGACCATTCGCGCAAAACGATCTATCACTTACCGCAAACACCGGGCTCCACCTGCTGGGTCGGCTGTTGGATCATGCCCGACAAGAGCGTCATGGTGTGCTTTACCCGGGCGACAGCGCCTGTCGAGGGACGACCCCGAGGGCCCGAAAGAGGTGCTCAGGAAACTGGATGTATTTCTCGTCGCGCGAAAATACGGAGTTTATGATTGAACCGAACGGCGTCGACCGGCCTTGATCTAATCGGACATCACGGCGAATCCTTTCATGTCGGCCCTCGGGCGTTCCTTTAACAGGTCGTGGATCGGCTCGAAGGTCTTGAGGATCTTCCGATAATCGGGGTCATCCTTCGACCCGAACACCGGCTGGCCGCATTTCTGGGTGCCGCCGGCTTTCTTGGACAGCGGGGCCAGCAGGAAGTTGTTGTTCTGGGGGTTCACAACCCGTGTGTAGAACTTGCGAGGGATGCCGCGGTCGTGACAACTAGCACAACGCCGCGCGGCGACTTCGCTCAGGGTCGAATCGAGATCCAGCGGCAGCATGCGCCGACTGCCGAGACGAGCTTTGTGATTCGACGATGACGTGCCGTAGTACGGGACGTTCAGGTCGAGCCAAAGATAGACGCGCCGCCGGTCTTCATCCGATACGTCGATGCGAGCGTTGCCGTTTTGATCGGGATGACCAGTCCGGATGATCTCGGCAAGCTTGCTTGCCGGGCTGCCCCAACGCCGAGGCGCAATCTCCAGCACATTGTGCCCTGAACCGTTGATCGTCCAGATCCACTCGGTGTACGGACTCATGCCTCGCTGCTTGTCATACTTAGGGCCTGACGGACTGCCGTGCCGAATCCAGTTCCGCTCGGCCTGAGTCCCGGTCCGGCAGAGGACATCGTACGAGACGTTAAAGAAATCGGTCATGTCGCCGGTCAAATCAACATTGCCGGGTTGCTCGCGCTGGTTGTGGCACTCGATGCAGTTCCGGTCAAATACCCCCTGGACCACCTCCTGATAGCTGAAGCCTTTGACGCCCCACTCGGGTCTTTGCAGTTTTTGGACAGCGCCGAGCGTCGCAAGCTGCTGTCTGCCGTGCGACGTGACCGAGTTGCGATCGGCGTGACATCCGACGCACCCTTGCACCTCGCCCGGCATCAGGTGCGTGAACGAGCGCATCCGCTGCAACGCTCGTCCTTCCTCGTCGAGCGCCAGGAAATAGATTGGCACTTCCGACGGGACCTTGAACGCGGCGCTGCCGTCCTGGTTGACATCGGCGAACCCCCAGACCTTCTTCGGGGCGTACGTCGCACCGCACGAGACCAACGGAAACTGAAAACCAAACACTGCAATATTCCGCATGCCGGGCCCGTCGAGTCGCTGGTTGTTCTGTGGCGAGTGCGTACTCTTTTCCACCTCTTGAACAACGGCAATCTGCTTGATCTCACCGCGTTTGACGTCCGGCTCCAGGCCGTTGTAAACGTCCTGCATGTACACTGTTGCCCAAGCACCCGACACGCTGCCGTCTTCCGGCAACACGGCGTTTCGGTCCATGAAGTGTCCGGTCACTACCGGCGGCCGCCTCGTCTCGCGGATCGGCATCGGGCAATAGTATCCCATCCCGTCGCGCGGGAAGATCAGCGACACTGCGTTCGCATCAAAGTCGCGGAGTTGGATCACGCCTCCCTTGGAGACCAGAAATCGATTAGCATCGATCGCCAGCGGCTTCTCGTAGATTCCGCCGATCCGGCGATCGAGCATGCCGTTGCCCCACGGTCCGCCACCAAGTCGATGCGCGTAGATGTCGATTTCTGGCGTGAGGTTCCGGACGGCCGCACGAGAATTGGATCCCTTCGACGGATCGATCGAAACGATCCCACCGCGGCACGAGCCGTTATGGTTCGTCGCAGTCGCAATCACCCTGTTTGTGCCGGGGATCGGCTGCGCGTCCATGAACGTGCCCGGCGAGATCACACGATTGCCGTAGTAGCCCGTCAGGCCGGTGCCGTCCGGGTTGATCGCCCAGAGGCTCTGGATCGGACACGCGGCGCGATCGACGTACTCCCAACGCGTGTAGATGATGCGTCCATCTTCCAGCACTGACGGCGTGAAGTCCATCAGGTAGTTGGCCGAGAGCCGTTTCTGATTCGAGCCGTCGCTTTCCATGCGATACAAGACCGGCGAAGTGACGACGTAGCAGTAGGCATACGCGGGTTTCCGATCGGAGATGAACGCGACGCCGCCGTCCGGCAACCAGCACGGATCGAGATTGTTATACGCGCCGTGCGTTAGTTGCGTCAGGCCGCTGCCGTCGATGTTGATCTTGAAAATCTGGTAGTTGCTCTTCTCATCCACGGAGCACGAAATATCTTCGACATGGGCCACTGGGTTTGAGCCAATATGCCCGCCGCGACGCAATGCGAAGACCACTTCCTTGCCGTCAGACGATAGATCGGCCGTGGTGATCATTCCTTCACCCGCATCGTAAATACACTCCAGTTCGCCGCCATCTTCGTTGGGCGAAAAGATATAGAGCCCGCCGCCGGGCCGGTATCCCTCGACATGATAGACGTACACGTGCGAGATATTCAGCGGCTTGCGTTTCACCAGCAGGATATCCTTGAACCCAAGCTCGCCGTCGATAAATTCCCGACGAAGTGCCTGGGCCTCAGGCGTCTTCTCATCCGGCGGGATCCGCATCTCGGCCAACTGCTTTGCGGTGAGCGCCGAGCCATACACGGCGATCTCCGCAGCACCCGGGTTTGGCGAATTGGGATGCGATGAAAGAAACTTGATACGAATCGTAGTGACCGAATGCTTGGGAAAACTCATCATCTGCGGTCCACGGCGATGCTCCAGCGTACCCCGCACCACCGGCTTCTTGTCGTCGTTCAGATAGACCTCGTAGTCCTTGAAGCATTCAAGCAACGGGCTGGTCACCCGGGCGTAGTAAATGATCTGGGTCACTTCGACCGGTTCTTCCCACTCGAGCGTGAAATGTCCATTTTGCGTGCTTCGTACTGCCCAGTCGCTGTCCTGCTGGAACTCGGACGGAACAACGCCGCTTACGGCCAATTGCGGACGATACGCGGCGCTAAACTGACTGCTCGCCGCGACCTTTGCTTGAGGGGCCAAGTTCTCGGGCATTTCATCGGCCAAAGTCGTATCGAACGGGACAACAGCTTGAACGGCTGCAATCAACACGAATGAGCAAAACGGGATAACATGTCGCATTGGTTTCTCCTTGATCGTGACGATTGTACTCGCCGTTTCTTCGTTCTTCGTTTGGTGTGCGGGTTAGTATCACTTGCCGTTCAGGGGGCGCCGCTGCGAGTTCGTTGCTCGCATTTTGTCGATTTCGCGTCGGCTACGGTGGATGTAGTCGCGCAGCTCCTCCATACCATACTGCTTGGCCAAGGCGCGGGCGCTGACACCAGGCTTCGTGGCCTGCAGCACGTACCACGCTTCGCGATCAAAGTTCTT
>CAYFJO010000038.1:0-45268 GCA_964343305.1 uncultured Pirellulaceae bacterium
GCGTGAAGTTCATTTTGGATGCGGTGCACGAAGCATCGGACGGACGTCATACGCGTGTCTATTTGACCGACGGGCGCTTGGTCTCGTCCGCGATCGCTGTCCGCGAACCGCTCTTGGCCGCGGCGTCCAATTGGCATTGCCTGGCCAAATTCCTAGGCCGCGTTGCGGAGGAAGGAACGGCGATGCTGATGGACATCGGTTCGACCACGTGCGACATCATCCCTTTGATTGATGGTGTACCGGCGGCATCGGGAAAAACAGATACCGAACGGTTGTTGAACGGTGAGTTGGTTTACACCGGCGTGGAACGCAGCCCCATTTGCGCGTTGATCGACTCCGCGCCCTATCGAGGCAATCAGTGCGGAATCGCGCAAGAGTTTTTCGCGACAACGGGCGATGTGTATGTCATCCTGGGCGACCTTCCCGAAGGCAAGACACGCACCAACACGGCCGACGGAAAACCGGCAACCAAGGGAGCTTGCCGGATTCGATTGAGCCGCATTATTTGCGCGGACGATGACAACTTCAACCACCGAGACGCCGTCGCGATCGCGCATGCAGTGTCCGAAGCGCAGACGCACCTGATTGCAGGGGCCGTGAAGCGCGTCATTGGAGAAATGCCCGATCTGCCGGAGAAAGTTATCCTGTCGGGCCACGGGGAATTTCTCGCCCAACGTGTGCTGGAGTCGCTCAAGCTGCCGGCCGAAGTAATTGTGTTGTCAAAACTGCTTGGTGTGTCGGTCTCTCGATGCGCAACGGCTCATGCGCTGGCGGTTATCGCACAGGAGTCGGTCAGCTCATGAGCCGGCCGATCGTACGCGTTGTCAAGATTGGCGGCAGCCTACTAGATTTCGCGGACTTGCCGACGGAACTATGTAAATGGCGAGACGCGCAGCGCGATGGTTTTAACGTTTTCGTTGCCGGCGGAGGTGCGTTGGCTGACGCGATTCGACGCATGGACAACGCTTTGCAAATTGGCGACGTGCACGCTCATTGGTTGTGCGTCCGGATGATGGACGTCAATGCCAGGATTCTCAGCCGATTGCTTAACTGCGAACACATCACAGACTTCGAAAACCTGCGGCAGATGCAAGCCACCAGCCAGGGTGCTTCGTCGTATGTTTTGGCCGTACAACAGTTTCTGAAGGATGTTGAGCCAACGTGCGGCGGCAAGCAACTTCCTCAAGACTGGAGTGTGACGAGCGACTCGATCGCCGCGCGAGTCGCGATTGCGCTGGGTGCGGACGAATTGGTTCTCCTCAAATCCGCGCTGACAGACGCGCAGTCACTGAGTGAGGCAGTGCGGCACGGTTACGTTGACGAGTACTTCGCTACGGCGGCCTCTCGATTGCCTTCCATACGCTGCGTGAATTTGCGTTGCCCGACATTTCGCGAAATGCGTTTTACTTGCTAGGGCGGTCCGTCACCTGTTCGGCACTGGATGAAACGCCGCGTGAGCGACGACTCTTTCAAGTCGCTCGCGGCCGTAATTCAGTAGTTCGGCATCGCCTGACAATTCGCCCGCAGCCGAACACACACCGCCACCCAGTACTGCGATGTTTGTATAACTTGGTTTCACGTCGCACTGCTTGATCGAAGCAGCGATCAGCGCCGTAATGTGACGATTTTCAATCATTGTCATCGATTCTATCAGACCACGGAGTGCGACGTTGAAAACTGGATTTGTGTGGTGAATCCCGTTAAAACAACGGAGTTCCAACTTCCTTGATTTCACGGAGCAAAATGATGAACGGTCAAATGCGAATGGCGGTCCTTGTCGGTGCGTCTTTTCTGGTCACGCCGGCCCTTGCCGAATCGCAAGATGAACGGGCTGTTGATGAATTGATGAAACAATGGCTCGCCGCACACGATGCCGGAGATGCGGCTGGATTGGCGAAGTTTTACGTCAGCGACGCGGATTACGTAGGCATCGACGGACGCACAGTCAAAGGACGCGACGCGATCATCGGGATGTACACGCAGATCTTCGCCTTCACCAAAGGCAACAAGGCCAAGATCGCGCGCAAGTCCCGACGAGTGCTTGGCGACTCGGTCGTTGTCGACGATGGGGCCTGGGAAGTGATCGGTGAGTTGCCGCCAGGTGCACCGAAGAAGGGGTTGTATACGACAGTCTTCGCCCGGCGAGACGGCGGGTGGAGAATCGTCGCCGCGCGATCTTACGTCCCGTGGGCCGGACCGACTGCGAAGAACGACTGACGGTCACTTCTGTTTCGATGCCGTCTAACGAGCGCGACCTATGGTGACTTGCCAATACATAACAAGTTGCGCTGCGAACGGATAAACAGATTGCCTTGCGAAACCGCCATCGAAGCTTTGCAGAATTCGTCGATCTGATTGCGGGCGAGGATGTTTAGTTTCGGTCCCGGTTCGATGACAATTGATTCGCCCTCGGCTTCGGTCAGGAAATAGATGCGGCCGTCGGCGTAGACAGGCGAACTCGAATGCTTGCCGCCGACGCGCTCTTGCCAAACGATCTCGCCGCTGGCTGCGTTGAAGCACGTCACGACGCCTTTGTCAGTCGCCGAATAGATGTGCGGTTTGACGTACAACATCGAAGCCAGTGACGGGACACCTTTGGTTTGCTCCCAGGCGATATGCGTCTTCGTGATGTCGCCCGTGCCGCCCGTTCGGACGACGCGGATGGTCGGTGCTTCGAATCCGGAACAACTATAGACCATGCCGTCGCCGATGACGATCGACGGCGTGACGCCCTCGCCCTTGCTGTAGATCGTCCAGATCAATTTGCCGTTGGCGGGGTCAAAACCTTGGACGCAGTCGCCGGCGCCGCTGATGATCTGCGCCGCCCCCTTCTCGCGCAGAATGTTCGGCGTGACATGAGCGAGACGCGACAAACCGCGCTTGCCTCGCCAGCGCACTTCGCCCGTCGATTTGTCGAGTGCCAACACGACGGCCTCGCGCCACGGGATCTTGAAACCGATGCGGATGTTTTCGCCGTCGCTGCTGCCGTCGAAGGGCATGATCAGCAGATCTTCGAACAGAATCGGCGATGCGGCCAAACCGTGGTGGCTGTAAAACTTGACTTCGTGATTGGTCCAAGCGACCTCTCCATTGAAATCAACCGCCGCGATGCTGCCGCTGCCGAAGACGGCGTAGACTCGCCGGCCGTCGGTCGTCGGCGTTGAAGTGGCGTACGAATTCTCGTCTCGCTTTCGGCGCGTTTCCTGATCGAAGACCTTCGTATTCCACGCGATTTTTCCGCTCGCTCGATCCACACAAATCACGTGGCACGACTTTCCTTCGTTGGTCGTCGACGTGACGAAGATGTGGTCACCATGAACGATCGGTGACGACCAGCCGTCGCCCGCGACTGCTGTCTTCCAGGCAATGTTCTCGGTCGTGCTCCAGTGCAGCGGAAGGTCTTCTTCAGAGGAAACGCCTTGTCCCGTTGGACCTCGAAATCGTTCCCAGTTTTCCGCATAAACAAGATTCGTGAGAATAAGCCCAAAGGCGATCGTCAGAACGTGCCGCATCGGTTGTCTCCGTGTCAGATGTTTTGAATCATGCTGACCGGATTGTAATACGGCACGGACTGCGTTGAAAGCAACTTCGGACGTCTTCATGATGATTCGAAATCACTCACGCGACGCTAGCGAGTCATGTTGACGGCGCGAGCACTGCCACTTCTCGCGGACAAACAGGCGAATTCGTTCAGGATGTAACGGTCGTATCATTCAGGCCGCCTGGGCAACCGCATTTCGAAGCGACGGCAAACATTGGCACGGAGTTCGCCTTTCTTGTGCCCAGCATCAACACCAACCATTTCTCCAAGAAGGAGCAACTCAAATGTTCAAGACGAATCGAACCGCCATCCTACCTGCCGCAATCATGATGATCTTCGCCGCCAGTCCCGCTCAAGCCGGACACAAGTGTTACAAGTACACCGGCCATTGCCACAACTTTGCTGGCGAAGCGCACATGATCGACGCGTTGCTTCACCTCGACAACGCTTACTACGCGAACTGCTCAAACGACCGACGATCCGAGATTTCGGCCGCAAAACACGAGATCATCTTTGCGATGCGAGACATCTGCTGCGGCAAAGCCAAACGTGAATTGATCCTCGCCTTGGGGCCGATGAGCCAGTATGCGTTTCGCCCGGACGAATGCCTGCTCGACGACGCCTCGGCACACATCTTACGGGCCTTGGAGTTCGAATCGCTGGTCCATCATCCGCCGGTCATTCGCCATCAGCGTCCCGTTTACAACGACGTCCATCACTACCGCCACAAACAACCGAGCGTTTCCTTCGGCGGCAAAGGCTGGACCATTCGCATCGGCTTTTGAGTCGCGAACCAAAGAGTGCAACGACGTCTGAGGTACTCGTCCTAACAAATCACGGTCTTGTTGTCGGACAGATGCTAAGCATCCGACGTCAGCATTAACTGCGGCGATGACGCAGAATTGGCGGGATGCCGCAAACGAAGATTGTCCCAACTCCGTGGGAATCCTGCCACGCTCCAATTTCGCGAATCCCGCAACGTTCGCTCAGGCATCTTTACTCCGATAATCCTCTCTGTTTGGAGATTTTTCCCATCGTGTCCGGTGACAAATCCGATTTCTTCGCGCCATCGGCAACCTAGAGTTGGATGTATCCGGTGACCCCACCTGCTGGATGATTGAAATTTTGGGGCAGAAAAATGCAAAAAGCGATTCAGGTATTGATGATTGAGGATTGCGCCGAGGACGTCGAAGTCGTCCGAATCCTTCTCACGCGCACCGACGTCGAATGTCGTTTAGAGGTTGCCGATTGCTTGGGCGACGGGATTGATCGGCTGGCACGCGGGAACATCGATGTTGTTCTGTTGGATCTGGGGTTGCCCGATTCCCACGGTCTTGAAACGTATTTCGCCGTACAAGCCGCCTCTCTCGATGTGCCGGTCGTTGCTTTGAGCGGGCTCTTTGATCGGGCTCTCGCGATGGAAGCCGTCAGACTCGGCGCCCAGGACTACCTGGTCAAAGGCGAGATCACGGGTCCGCTGGTCGTGCGATCGATGCAATTTGCGATCGAGCGCATGCGTCAAAGCCAACGACTCGTCGAAGCATCACGAGAAGCGGGCATGGCCGAGGTGGCGACCGGCATGTTGCACAACGTCGGAAATGTGCTCAACAGTGTCAACGTGGCGGCCAACTGCATGTCAGATCGGTTGCGCGGCAGCCGCATCACGGGGCTGATGAAAGCAAACGAGTTGCTGGTCCAACACTCAGACGATCTCGCCATGTTTCTGACCGAGGACGAAAAAGGCAAGCTGCTGCCCGGCTACCTGAACAAACTCACTTCGCAATTGCTCAGCGAACGTGATGACTTGTCCAAAGAACTGACCGAGCTGACCGAGAACATCGAACACATCAAGGAAATTGTCGCGATGCAGCAGTCGTTCGGCCGCATGTCGGGCGTCGAGCAGGCATTGAATCCGGTCGATTTGTTTGAAGAAGCCATCAAAATCAACTTTGCAGGTTTGCAACGGCACGGTGTCGATTTGTCGAGCGAGTTCGAATGCGACTTACCAAGGATCACGACCGACAAACATAAGGTGCTGCAGATTCTGGTCAACTTGATCAGCAACGCCAAGTACGCGGTCAGCGGCAGTAAGATCAAAGACAAGCAAGTCACCGTCCGCGCGGAGCACCACAACGGTTCGATCGTGATGGAAGTCATCGATAACGGCGTTGGAATCTCGTCGGAGAATCTTTCCAAGATTTTCGCTCACGGATTTACGACGAAGAAAGACGGACACGGATTTGGGTTGCACATCAGCGCCCTGGCCGCCAGAGAGTTGGGCGGTTCGATGTCCGTCCACAGCGACGGACTGGGAAAGGGAGCGAGATTTTCGTTGACCATCCCAGTTGCAAAGAAACAACCCGTCGAGAAGGCAGAGAAGGCGAGTGCATATGGCTTGCCTTGCTCGCGAGCGGCAAGCACCATTTCATAGCCTTCTTCGCTGGTTTCGCCCAGTGACGGAATCTAGCAAGGTTTCGGGCGCAACTTCGATTCGTCAAACGCGGATGCAAATCGCGGGTTGCTGGTGTATCATGGCTTCGCGGAATCCCATTGACAACGAACAGGAGAATCCTGATGCGAAACCTGCTTGCCATTACGATCACGCTGACACTGCTTCCCATCTCGAATCTGCGCGGCGACGACCAGCCACCTAATGTGATTCTCATTTTCATCGATGACATGGGATATGGCGATGTTGAATTTAACGGCGCGAAAGGCCCTCGAACGCCGAACCTGAACCAAATGGCGTCGGAAGGCATGAAGTTCACCGACTTCTATGTCGGATGCGCGGTTTGCTCCGGATCACGAACCGCTCTGATGACCGGTTGCCATTATCAACGGTTGAGTATGGCGGCGGTTTTGTTTCCCAACAGCAGCCAAGGATTGCACCCGGACGAAGTGACCATCGCCGATATGCTCAGGGGTGTCGGCTACAAAACCGCTTGCATTGGCAAGTGGCATCTCGGTCATTTGCCTCCGTGTTTGCCAAAGTACCAAGGGTTCGAGTATTACTATGGTGTGCCCTACAGCAACGACATGTGGCTTGATCCGGCCAACAAGTTGTCCGACGAAATCGTGATCCGCGAAGGGCTGACGCTGGACGAAGTCAAAGCGGGCCACAAAAAACGAAATTGGGTGCCCTTGTTTCGCGGCGAAGAAGTTATCGAGTATCCCGCCGATCAATCGACCTTGACCAAGCGCTACACCGAGGAAGCAATCCAGTTTATCGAAGCCAACAAGGACGATTCGTTTTTCCTTTACATGCCACACACGATGGTCCATTTGCCGCTGGCCGTTAGCGAAGCGTTCAAGAATCGCACGGGCAAATTGATCTGGGATGCGATCGAGGAAGTCGACTGGTCTGTCGGCGAAGTGCTCAAGTGTGTCAAGGAGGCCGGCATCGCGGACAACACACTGGTCATCTTCACAAGCGACAACGGGGCCGCGGTCGGTTCGTCATTGCCGTTGCGTGCGAAGAAGGGAAGCGTTTACGACGGCGGCATTCGCGAGCCAACTTTGATGTGGTGGCCTAGCAAGATTCCGGCCAAGTCCGTGTGCCGCGAGGTCGCCGCGTCAATCGACGTGTTGCCAACCTTGGCGAAACTCTGCGGCGGTAAATTGCCCGAACGCAAAATCGACGGGCATGACATTTGGCCGCTAATGTCGGGCGAAAAAGACGCGGCGAGCCCGCACGACAAATATGTCTTGATGCACGGTCCAGGCACAGTCCGATCGGGCAAGTGGAAATTCTATCCGTGGCCCGAAGGCAAAGGCGGTCGACGCGATGCGCCAAAGGGCAAACCGTCGCCGGGGCCAGTCCAACTGTATGACACCGTGGCTGACATTGGCGAGCGAAACAATCTCGCAGCCGACAATCCTGATTTGGTCAAGGAGTTGAAGGCAGCCTACGATGCGCACGTCGCCGAAATCAAATCGAATCGACGCCCGACCGCCAAGATGACTCGACCCGACGGGGCTAGCTCAGCCAACCGCCCGGCAACGAACAAGAAAAAATAGAGCGCATTTCAAAACCTCTTAGAACCAGCGTCCCGCTTGTTTTCTTCGGCGTTTTATGCAAGCGAGGACGCTTACGCTACGTTTTGAAACCGCCTCTAGGTTTCTGGCGACACGCCACCCTATTGACGCGCGAGAACCGGCAAGAATTCCCAAAAACCGAGGATTTCTTACGTTATGTCAGGATCTCTGGACTCGGACCAGCGTTTCCCATCACTCTGGGGAGTTTTCTGCCTCACTCGTTACGGATGTCCCTCTGACTGGAGCTTCGGTTGGCCCCCTGACTCCTCGCCATCTGCCTCAACGGGTTCTTGGCCCGCAGTGTCTTTCATTTGCTTGATCGTGGCCTGAATCTCGAAAAGCTGCCGGTCGAGCATCAAGATTGATCGGCCGATCGCGGTCAGGTCGGCTGCTGTTGACAAGATGTCACTCCGAATGGCAGTTTCAACGCCCTCGACTTTCTTGATACGTTCGACTAGCCTTCCTTCAACGGCGGCCAGTGCGTTTCCGATGTCGACTACGGAGGCTTTGATTTCCTTGGTCTGCGCAATATTGAGCTTTTCGTAACGTGCGCCCAGGTCGTCGACCTCGCATCCAAGAACCTTTTGAAGTGCGGCCAAGTCGGCCGATGTTGGCAACGACTTCACGTCACTCCGTATGGCAGTCTCAACGCCCTCGACTTTCTTAATTCGTTCGCCTAGCCTTCCTTCAACGGCGGCCAGTGCTTTTTCCATGTCGTCGACGGAAGCTCTGATGGTCTCGATTTGCTTGATCTGCGTAGAATTGAGCTCTTCGTAACGTGCGCCCAGGCTGCCGACCTGGCTTTCAAGGACCTTTTGAAGTGCGGCAACCTGCTCATCCAGACGAGCGATCACCGCGTCACGATCTTTTGCCGTTTCCGCAGATGTGGAAAGTGCCTTCAACTGCTGGGCAAGCTGCGAGTCCCGTTCAATCAGACTACGGCCCAAACCTGCGATGCCCGTGGCGAGTTCCAGACCACGCTCCTGTGAAGCGTTTTGCGAGGTCGCAATATCCTCGCGGATCGCAGTGAGTGACGCTTCGGCGGCATCTTGACGGCTGTGGACGTTTGGGTTGACAAACAGCACCTGCCAAAGCAGCAATGCCAGGAAAGCGATCGCCGAAAAGGCACCTGCCACAGGAACGAAACGACTGGACGAAAGTCGACCGCGGCGCAATCGGTTCAAGGCATCGTCGTATGCCGGATTCGATTCATCCAGGTGCTTGGCCTCCCGCCAGCATGATTCCGCGTCGAGATGGCGGCCTTGCTGGACGTAGATGCGGGCGAGCAAATCGAACCCCTCGGCTTTCGAGCACTCTGCGGCATCGACTGCCTTTTGGAGCAATTTGGCTGCCTCGTCGTATCGACCCTTTCGTGCCAAGATTGTGGCTGTGGCGAAGAATCGTCCGGCGTCATTGTCGTTGTCCTTCGGGATCCGTGCTTCCCTTGAGTCTGTGTTTGTCTGTTTGCTTGGCATTCGCGGTACTCCTTGCTCATAACAGTAAGCGAACTCTGGTGATGCGTGTGCGTCAACCCCTCGTGATCGTTCCACCGACGTTGGCATGTTTAGCCTCCTCCTGCACATCGCGCGGCAAGAGCGAACGGAGTTGGCGATTGGCAGCCTTGAGCGCATCGATATCGTTGTTATTGATCGCGCGGCGGCCTTGACCGATGATTTGTTCAGCCTGGCCGGGGTCTCGCATCGACTGTGCACGCTCAACCAGCCAGTTGAAGCTTCCGACATGGAATCCCGGCTGACGGTCGACAACCTGGAAATAGAGGTTGTCAAGCTCGTCGATATACCTGCGGAGCAGGTCGGGGTCGCCTGCGTCGATCGCCTGCTGCAGTTCCTTCTTGAGTGAACGTAGGCGATTGCGGTCGCTAGCTTCGCCGTGCTCGTCGACGACTTGCTCGGTTTCGCTCCGCGCTTCCCCCGCTTTCTCAAGAAGCTCGGGCCACTCGACCGAGTCCTCAACGTCATCGACGGATGCCGCCAGTTCACGAAGTCGGCGGTCGAGTTGGGCAACTGCGTCCGGATCGTTTTCGGCAGCCTCGATAAGTGAATCGACGTGTTCGAGCAATTGCTGGTCCTCAATCCGCGACAGGACGTCTCTGGCCTTGAGTGTCTCGGTGCGTTCCGCCTTCTCGCGGGCATTTGCCAGACGCGTCTTTTGCTGCTCAGCCTCCTTTCGAAGTGCTTCGAGTGAGTTGTGCTTCATCTGCGAATCGAAGTCGATCTCAAAGTCCTCGTCAAGCGACGGCACGAATGCCTGAACCGTGATCTGCTGATCCTTGTCCATGATCACGGTGATCTCAATCGGACTGCCGATTGGCAGATCGCGTCGGATGTCCGTCCCACGGATGGACAGCGAACCGATCCCGTGGTTTCGTTCCGCGCGGGGATGCTCACCTTCAAGCAGCGGGATGCGCAGCTCATCTTCCGCCTCGGCAGTGTGCAGGGGGACCGTTGTTACGTGATCCAGTGTTTTGCGAGCAGGAAGTGATTGCCCCTTCGCGAGATAGGTTGCTACGCTGCCGTTGGCGAGGCCCACACCGATCGTCATTAGCGCAGGCGGGTGTTCATCGGGGGGCGTGCCGATGGTATACGCAACAACTTCGGGTGCCGTCGGAATCCCCGACCCCGTCGGATCACACAGTTCGATCGCGTACTCGCACTTCCGCTTCTTTTCGGCGTAAAGCTGAGTCATGAAGACGCCCTCGGCACCCAGCGTGATGCGGCCGGATCGCCACTGAGACTTCGTGTCGACCAACTCGATCGTGCAGCCCTCGGCGCTTTGGCCTTCAGGGGCCATGACACGGCCGCCGATATCCGGATCCGGTACGTTCCCGACCGGCTTGTGCTCGATCTGGATGCGCCAAGTGCCCTTGGGCACCACCACGCCAGGATCTTCCGGCAAGGCCTGCGTGCTGGCGAAGATCGCGGCGCCGCGAGCTACGACGGTCATCGGGTCGATGCCGAACTCCATTTGGCTGCCCACCTCCGACTGGACCGCCTCGCGGACCCACGGATTGAGCGTCGTGCCGCCGATCATCAGGATGCGTTCCATGTTCGAGCCGCTGAGCCCGGCTTTCTCCAGCGTCTTCGAGCAGAGTGCCAGAGAGCGAACGATGTACGGTTTGCTAACCTCTTCCACGTCTTCCGGGGTCAGCGTGTAAGCGAAGTCAATGTTCTTGCCGTCGGCATCCTCGCAGAGCCCCTCGATCCAAATCTCGTACGAGGCCCTGGAGCGGCAGACCTCAATCTTCGCCTCTTCAGCGTGGTACTTCATCTTGCCGAGTGCATTGTGCCATCGCGGGTTGCCCCGCCGGAAGTCGGGCAAGTTGAACTGGTCGTTGGCGGCGGGGATCAGCTTCTTCGTGACGATGTCCCAGTCGATCAGCTTGCCGCCGAGAAAATTGTCGCCATCGTGGTTGATGACCTGGATCAGGCCGTCACGAATCCGCATGACGGCCGCATCAAACGTGCCGCCACCGAAGTCGTATACCAGCCAGTAGACGTTCTCACTCTCACTCTGAAAGCCATAAGCCAAGGACGCGGCTACCGGCTCCAGCAGCAGCGGACTAAGAGTGAATCCGGCTAACTTGGCAGCCTTCTGCGTGGCGTTGGTCGAAGGGTTCTCGAATGCCGCCGGAACGGTGATCACCGTGGCTCGCAACGGCTCACCCATGTTTGTCTGGACATCCATCTTCAGAGACTTGAGTACCTCGGCGGACAGCTCCTCGGGCAGCATCTCGCGACCGCTATGGGCAAACAACTTCTTGCCCTCGTCCCCAAGCCCCATCCGAAGCTTGAACTCCACGTCGGCGTTGTCAGAATCACCGATCAGTGCCCGTTGCTTTGGATCTTGCCCGACGTGAATGCTGCCACGTTTGTCAATCCACACTGCCGAGGGCGTGACGGTGGAGCCGAATTTATTTGGGATTACCTTTGCATCAACGCCGTCGATGACCGCCGTGGTGCTGTTCGTGGTTCCCAGGTCAATGCCGAAATCGATCGTTGTCCGTTGCATGATTGAAGTCCCTGTGTTAGGCCATTTAGCGATTTAGTTGTTCTTCTCTACCGGCTTCTATCCGAAGGCATCCTGATCTTGATCCGAGATCGTTTCAGCACGAAGAGTTGCTGCGGGCTCACTTGCTGTTTCGGTTGCACTGCTCGCGTTGTTCTGATTCGCTACGGCGCGCTGGTCCACCTGAGCGTCCTCGACATCAACTCCGTCAGGTCTGTCCTCGTGATCGTCCTCTTCGTCCATTGCTTCGGCCTGGGCCTCGGCACCAGCCGCTGGCTGAGACGCAGTGGTCAGCTCTTCCTTCGGTACAGCGACGAACACTTCAGCACGTTGAATGAGTTGGTCGTTGCGGTAGACGATGGGGGTGACTGTTTCGGTTACCATCTCGACGGTCAAGCCGGCCGTCGGCTGGAACTGGATGGGCCGCATCATGCCTTCGCCGCCTTGCGGATATCGTTCGTTGGTCGGATCGTAGATTTCGATGCCGTTTTCTTTGAGAGCATCGATCCCTCTGTTCAACCGACCTATCGTCCGGCGTACACGAGGGCCGTCATCGTCGCCATTGTCATCCGTACCATCATCTTCCCAATCTCGCTTGAAGTGCTTTGTCTTTAGGTACCAGAGACAGGTGGCGACCTCAGCCACAAATTGGTTCGATGCTGGGCTGTCTGCTGGGACTGGTGACTGCTCCGCCGCCTGGACGCTGGGAGAGAATTGGGACTCGGTTTCGGCCAACGCCGAAGCGTCCAGTGGCAGGCTTGGTGGGGCAATCCAGAACTCTACCGGAAACCGCCATTGTCGAATTACGTCCAGAATGCTGCTTTTCAAACCGAAGTCCGGTCTGTCTTTGTGTTTTTTGTCATTCATTCCTATGGTTCCCGTGGTGAGCAAATCATGCCTTCTGCTTCTGTTGCGGCTCGCGGGCGACCAGCCCCTTGACGTTGACGGGCTCGTGGCCTGTCTTTGCCAGGAATGGGATCAACGCTAGCAGCCTTGTCAGTACCTTGCCGTCTTTTTTCAGTTCATGCCCAAACTCCCAGCCACTCCCCTTCAGATCTTTCAGCCGTCCGAAGTCCAGGTAAGCGGACTCCGGCTTGACTCCGGCCGCGCGTTTTGGTTCGGGGTAAACCCTTTCGAACTCTGTGTCTTCATCGTCTGTCGCCGCCAAGCGTGCTTCATGCCATTTGTCGATCCGGCCAGGCAGCTCACGGTGTTCGTCCCGACACCGACCGCAACGGGGGACGACGACGTCGGCGTAGCGGTATTCTTTGACCTTGTGAAAGAGCAGATCGACGGGATGGAGATCGCCGCACATTGGCACGGTGATCTGGCAGGAATCATCTGCACCGTTTTCGCCGCAAAAGCAGCAGACGTGGTCAGCTTGCGTCGACTCAAAGGTATGCCGCACGCGCCGCACGCTGCGTGTCCACTGAGTCGCGAGTCTCCGCTTCAACGCCTTTGTATTCGGTACACGCGCTTCGGCGTCACTCGCAATCTTCTTCAAGGACTTAACACTGTCGCGGATACCGGGGTCGTGTTTGTCAACCTCGGCAGCGAGTAAGACATACTCCAAGCCTTTACTAATACTCGTTCGCAGTTTTCGTTTCTTCTGGTCTCGCTCCAGGTTGTCGCATGCGAAACACGAGCTGCACATCCAGAATTTCTGTCCGTCGTATTCGCCATTGGCCCAACTGGTGTAGCTGCTTGTTCCGCAACATGGACAGTTCGGGAGCTGCCAAGACTGCATGTAAGCATTCGGAATCGAGATTGAACCGCGGCGGCCAATAACATCCAGGAACTTCTGCATTTTGCTAGTTGGCTTGTTGTTGAATTCGTCCAGGCCTTCCCCAGCGATCTGCCAACCACGTTCGCTCAGGCAGAAGGCGACACATCGGCGCAGCGGCTCGCCCATCGTCGGGTTCAGGACGCCCAGTATCCGGATCGCTCCCTCATGATCTCCAGATCTGGTCTTCGCGCGGGCATCCTCAAGCTGAGCGATCGTCTCTTCGGGCAAATCCCAATATCCGGGGGCGCACCAATGGTTGCCCTGTTCGGCGTTGTTCTGGAGAATCTCGATGTTCTCGGACAGTCTGGACCGTACGGCGTCGCCGGAAGCCAGTTCTTGGGCCAGTGTCAACAGTCTGACGGCTTCTGCCCAATCATTGGTCTTGTTGGCGAAGGCGACCTGCCCGTCCAGCATGGCCTCAGCGACCATGTCGTGAAGACCCGCACGAGTCAGGTCGTCGGCTGGCAGGATCGAGTCGACGATGGCCAAGAGGCCCACGGCCTGTTCGTGAAGTTCACGAACGTACCGATTGCCGTGATGCGGCGTGCTCACCCACTGATTCTTGGCATTGTCCGTGGCGGCCTTGATGCGATTGCGGGCCGGCTTCAGTGCTTCGCGAATGGCCTCGTCGGCGAGGTCATCGCCAAAGCCGGTTTCACGGAGCAGTTGGATGTGGCGTTGTGCCAACGCGGTGTCGGACCGTTCGGCCGCGCTGTAGGCGATCTTCGCGTTGATGAGAAGAAGTGCTTGGGGAAGAGTCGCCCGGATCCGGCGTACAAACCCAGTCGTAAGTTTAACGTCGTCGATGTTGCGGACTCGGTTTTTGAGTTCGGACCAGAATTCCTCACCATCGAGCACTTCCTTCCAACAATGGAAGCCTCGCGCCCACAGAATGGCGAGACGTTCCTTCTGCTTCTCGTCCAGGTCCTCTGTGGCAAGGCGCGATTCGTCGTCGAGCGCGGCCATGTGATAGATCACGGCCAGATTATGGCTAGCGATCTTCCCCCGCCCATTCAACTTGGCTTGCTCGTTCCATGTCTTGATTGCTTGTTTCGCCTTTCCCTGCTCCAACGCCTTGAGCGCGGGATCAGACGCCATGTGGCCGCTGTGCGGCCAGAACCAGAAGACTTCGTGGAGCAAGCGATCCACGGGACGGTTAAGACGCTCCATCGCGGCGCGAGTCTCCTCGTCCGCGGGATGTGGCGTGATTGGGAGGAGCCCATTGCGGCTATCTGTCGTGGCGATGCCGAGTTTTTCTTGCATCTTTCGGCGGTTCTGCTGCCGCTGGACATCCTTCGGTGTGGCGTCAACAGCCAGGCCTAACACACGGAACAAGTTATGTCTATAGAGATCAGGGGTTGCCAGTTCCAATAGCGGTTCGCAGTTAGGCTGGTGATCGCGCCAATCGCTCTGCCGTGTTTCTTCGGCGTCCATGCGTTCCGCCTTGGCCCGCGCCTCTGCCTCTGCCTCTGCCTCTGCCTCTGCCTCTGCCTCGCGCCGCGCTTTCTCTTCGGCCTCTTTGCGAATCATTTCCTCGACGGCCTTACGTTCGGCCTCCGCCTTGGCCCTCGCTGCTTCCTCCGCCTCGCGTCGGGCCTGCTCTTCGGCCTCTTTGCGAGCCTGCTCCTCGGCGACCTTGCGCTCGGCCTCCGCCTTGGCCCTCGCCGCTGCCTCCGCTTCGCGCCGCGCCTTCTCTTCGGCCTCTTTGCGAGCCTGCTCCTCGGCGACCTTGCGCTCGGCCTCCGCCTTGGCCCTCGCCGCTGCCTCCGCTTCGCGCCGCACCTTCTCTTCGGCCTCTTTGCGGGCCTGCTCCTCGCCGGCCTTGCGTTCGACTTCCGCCTTGGCCCTTGCTGCTTTCTCTGCCTCGCGATGCGCCTTCTCTTCAGCGTCTTTGCGGGCCTGCTCCTCGGCGGCCTTGCGTTCGGCCGCAGCAATGGTGTTTTCGCCCACAACGACTGGTTCGCCACAACCAGGGCATTTGCCTGCTTCTCCAAGGCGTTTCTCAGGCGCCCGGATCGTCTTGCCGCAGCCGGCACACGAAAATCTTACGATTCCTTGCTGTGATGCCTGTTGGTTACTTCGAGTTGAGGCACCTCTATCCTGGCCACTTTCGGCGCGACCATTTGTTCGCTCATTCTTCCTCGGCACCTCAAAGCGAGTTCCACATGTGTCGCATTTCCCCCGCTTCCCGCTCCATTCAGGCGGCGCGCGAAGATCCTTTCCGCACCCGGGGCAAGAAAAGCTAATCGTCATTTTCAGCCTCAACGAGGATTACGAAATGTTGGACAAATCGATCGACTTTCTTCACTGCGTTCTGCTCCAAGGAGGATCAGACGAATCGTCTGGGTCAGCAAAGCTGTTCTCCCTTCCATTGGCCAGTACTCGCAGAACGGTCGTCTTCCTGGTTCAGTCATCTACTACTACCACCTCGCACGCCCAATGTTGCGCACATATCTTTCAGTTCATCTATCTTCTTAGGACCTCATCACTCGCTGGGAAAACCGTCTCAGATTAGCGGTGGAGACGTGCATGATTCCCTTACGCCAAAGCTTCAGTTGTGATTCGTAGCGCTCACGAAACGACGGGTTTTTACTGATGGCTTCTTCCAGCAAATCGGCAGCCCTCATCAATTCAGTGGGGTTTTGGGCAACTTGCATGGCTTCTTGCAGGGCGTTCTCGGCTTCGTCCTTTAGATCATGGGGGGAATGTTGGCCAATGGCAGTCTTCGAGCCCCGCTTGGATTGGCTTATCGACGCGCCCGGCGGCTTGCAGCCTGGTTCCCAATTTTCCAGGTCACGGAGCAGTTCGGTGGCGTCGGCATACCGATCCGCAGGGGAGGAGGCGAGACAACGGAAGATGATGGACTCCAAGCCAGCGTCGACACTGACGTTGTAGATACTGGCGGGGCGAATCGGCCGCAAGAAGCGGTTGGCGTCCTCGATGTCTCGGTTGTTGAGCATCGGCAACGGCATTTCGTCGGTGAGCAGCAGGTAGAGTGTTGTTCCCACTGCCCAGATGTCCGCAGCACAGGAATCGACATTCTCAAGCGACTCCGGCGGCTTAAAGCCCAGCGTCCCCTTTGCACTGACAACGAGGGTGAGCGGATTAACGGCTTTGGCGAGGCCGAAGTCGCTGAGCCGAACGTGCAGGCCATCTGCCCCAAAACCGACGAGCACGTTCTGTGGCTTGATGTCACGATGCACGATGGGAGGTGATGACGAGTGGGCGACGGCCAAGCCCCGACAGATCTGCTTGACAACTTCGACCACCTGCTCGACTGGCATCAGTTCGGTTCCGAACGAACGCCAGTATCGCTCCAGTGTGCCGCCGGGCATGTACATCATCGTGAAGTAGCCGAACCGCCCCTTGCTGGTCTCCAGGACATTGGCGTCGTAGACTTCGACGATGTTCGGGTGCTTGATCCCAGAAAGAAGAAGTGCTTCGGCGATGTCGCGTTCGATGTCTTCAGGTGTCACACCGGCTAACTTGAAAACCTTCATGGCCTGCCTGCCCATGAAGCGATGCTTGACGCGATAGACCTCAGCGAACGCCCCCTCGCCGAGCAGGCGTTCGACCTCGTAGGTTTCGCGTATAATTTGTCCGGACGAAAGAACCTGCACGTTCCGCTCCCTTAACATCACAATATCAGAAATATCCCCCGTTGCAAGCAATGACGAGGCGGGACTGCTTCCCGCTTGACTGCTTCATGCACACGCATGAGAATCAGTCCCAGAAGTCCGTGAACCAACCGAGTTCATGGGGTTGATGGCGGAGGAGCCCAATGTCGTTTGACCGAAAGAAGCCATCGCGATTCCCCGAAACCCACTGGTCGCTTGTCGGCCGGGCGTCGTCGTCCGATGAACTGACGCGGCAGCAGGCGTTGGGCGAGTTGCTCGTTGCCTATGTGCCCGGACTCCGAGCCTTCTTGCTCGAGGCGCGGCGTGTACCGCCAGATTTGGTGGACGATCTCCTGCACGACTTCGTGGCGGACAAGTTCTTGGCCAGGAAGTTGGTTCATCATGCAAAGCAAGGCAAAGGCAAGTTCCGAAACTTCATTCTCAAGGCACTCAATAACTTCGTGACAACGAGGCTGAAACGTGAGTACGCAGCCAGGGCGATGCCTGCCGGCATGCGCGGATCCGACCTGGCTGCCTTGGCCTCGTGTCAGTGCGATGACCGATTTGATCAAGAATGGGTCCAGCAGGTTGTCCGGGATGCGCTTGAATTGATGGAGGCCGATTGCAGCGAAAGGGAGCGGGCCGACTTGTGGGAGGTCTTTCGCCTGCGAGTTGTCGATCCGATGCTTCATCATGCCGTGCCTGCGGATTATGAGCAGATCATCGACCGGTTCGGCATCGCAACGCCTCGCCAGGCCATGAACCTCCTCGCAAACGCCAAACGCTGTTATGTCAAACACTTGCGCGCAGCGGTGGGACGCTATGTCCACGATGACGCTCAGATCGACGACGAAATCGTGGGTTTATGCGAAATTGTTGGGCGATAGCGCGCAACACGCTTGGCATCCCAAGGTAGTAGATGTGGAAATGGAATTGATATGACCAAACCGACCACGGCAAGCCAAAGAAGCAAGGACATTCTCAGGGCTCTGATGGACCCTTCGCAGCCCGACGCGGTTCCTTGGTCGTCCAGCGATCTGCGTGCCATATTGGAACATCAGCTAGCCACACACCTCGTGTCCGAACTCGACCAATTTGCTGAGGCCAGCCAGCTTTCTAGCGATCGAGTGTTAGGGATTCTCGAAGCGTCCGGCTGCCGGACATTCCGCGACGTGCTCAAGAACGCATCGGAGTCGGTTGACGCCGTAAGACTGGTAAAGGACTTGGCGAAAGCATCGCTTGCACATTGTGGAGGTCTCCCGCGAGACGTGGCTCGTGTGCTTTATGTACTGGCGATCTTGCGCGGTCGGCAAGCGGGCGTCTCCAATCTGACATCACTGGACAATGTGAGCCTGGAGCGTGAAACGCGGCGGTGCTTGACGTTTGGATGGTTGCCCGACGAGATTCGTTGCCTCTTGCGAGTGAATCCAAAAGGTAGATCCACAGGGAAAGGTTTTTGATTCGAGTGATCAGGGGGTCAGGCGTACAGAATTCAATTTTTGCCTGCTAGCGTATCCACGTTTGAATACGTATTTCTAGGCAAAAATTGAATTCTGTACGCCTGACCCCAACACGTTTGACAATATCGACTTGCGTTATAATCAACATGCTAAGTGGCGCTGTCCAACTAATATTCCGCCGAGATCAGGAGTCCTGAGTCTAGCACAACTCTGGGATCGGCCGTCCGCCCTCCGTGACGATCGGAATTGGTCGACCGCGCGCGTTCGTCCAGTAGGATTTCAAGTCGATCCCAAGATGCTTGAACGTTGTCGCGGCAAGATCTTGTGGACGAACGACACTCGATGCCGGAGATCCGCCACGTGAATCGGTCGAGCCGATGACTTGGCCGTGTGGCAATCCGCCGCCGGCCATCACCATCGACATGACATTCGTCCAATGGTCGCGGCCCGCATCTTTGTTAACCACCGGCGAACGTCCGAATTCGCCCATCATCATGACCAGCGTGCTGTCCAACAACCCGCGCTGCTGGAGATCCGTCACCAGCGTGTGCAGCGTTCGATCGACGCGCGGCAACAGCGGCGTCAGTCCTTTTTCAATCCCACCCCACCGCACCTGATCGCCGTGGTGGTCGAAATATCCCCACGCGCCGCTGACCAAAACAAACGTCACGCCCGCCTCAACAAGCCGGCGTGCCAATAGCGCCTTTTGACTGATGCTGTGCTTGCCATACGCCTCTCGTGTTTCCTGCGATTCCTTTTCGACATCGAACGCTTCTTGCACCTTGCCCGACAACACCATTTCGTACGCTTGTCGACTGAATTGATCGACCCGATCCAACGTTCGATCCTGATCCAACTGGCGACCAAACCGATCGAATTGTTGACGCAAATTGGCGCGATCCTGCAACCGCGGCACGTCGATGCCGGCCGGCATGGCAAACTTGCCGGCCAATTCGTGACCCTTCACTGGCGCGAACCGCGTACCCATGTGGCCCGATTCCCAGACGTCGGAGACCCACGATCGGGCGAGCCCGACAAAGGCCGGCATGTCGGGATCGTTCGCGCCACGAAACTTCGCCGCCACCGAACCCATCGATGGATAGCCGCCACCGTCTTTGCCATCGTTCGTACGACGAGCCAGCGGGTTGCCAGCCTGCATCGTGATTGGCGTGTGATTGCTCGCGCGACAGTCGACTGAGCGAATGATCGAGAGCTTGTCGGCGATGGATGCCTGCAGCGGAAGGTGTTCGGAAAACTGCACTCCGGGCAACTTCGTGGGGATGACACCGTATGGGCCGCGGATTTCCTTTGGCGCGTTGGGTTTCGGATCCCACATGTCGATGTGGCTGGGTCCGCCCGACAACCAGAAGAGGATCACGGCCTTTTTATCGGGTGTTGGCCTCGCAGCGCTGACTTGCGAACCGACCGACTGCGAGAGCGTCAGTCCACCTAAACCCGCGGCACCAACTTGCAAAAACCATCGACGCGATCCGACTCGAATCAAATCACTGTGCGTGTGCATGTATGTCTCGATGTGGCTGATTGCTGTGGTGGGATTAATGTACCAGCAATGGTCATTTCAAACAATGAAAATTGGCGGGACTACGGCGGAAATGGACACCAACCACTTTCGTTGTACCGATTGTGTTACAATAGTCGCTCAATCTTCACTCAACAGGATTGGGAGACAAATCGATGAACCGATTCGGACGAATGTGTTGCGGCGCGTTGATCTCGTTGAATGTCTTTTCGCTTTTTTGCGAGCCAACTCGTGCGGACCTGCCCTATGACATCGTTTATGTCCGGGCTCCGCGATACGGCGATGTTCGCAACACACGTTGGCCCGAAATCAAAGATCCAGTTCAAATGGAACCGGGGGCGGATCTGGTCCTGTTGCGTCGCGACGGCACAGAAGAAGTGTTGGTCGAAGGCGGCAATGGTGCCGTGGTCGATCCGTTCGTCTCTTTTGACGGCGAATGGATTTTCTACAGCTATTTTCATGACCAACGCGGCGAAGCACTCAACAGTCAGCGTCGGCGAGCGTCGCGGGCAGGCGCGGACATCTACAAGATTCACATCAAGTCGCGAAAGATCATCCGGCTGACGCATCAAGAGTTCACACCTAACACGGGCGTCGCCGATTGGTCTGACGATCCAGCCAAACCGAGCGGTCCCGGCAAGACGTATCTCGGCTACGGCGTCTTTAATCTTGGGCCGTGTCCGCTGCCTGGCGGCAAGGTGATTTTCTCCTCGAGCCGCAACGGCTATTTGCCAAACAAGAGTTACACGTTTCCAAACCTGCAACTGTTCGTGATGGACGACGACGGCAGAAATGTCGAATTGGTCGGTCATCTGAACCTCGGCAGTGCGTTGCACCCGACCGTGTTGGCCGACGGCCGGGTGATGTTTTCTAGCTATGAATCGCAGGGCTTGCGTGATCAACGTCTTTGGGGGCTGTGGGCGATGCGGCCGGACGGCACGGAGTGGGAACCCCTCGTCAGCGCGTTTTCACCCGCAACCGCGTTTCATTTTCAAACCCAATTGAGCCAAGGCAACGTCGTCGTCGAACACTATTACAATCAGAACAACAACGGTTTCGGCAGCTTCTGGTCGTTGCCCGCCAAGCCGCCCACCGGCGCGCCGCCGTTCGGTGATCCTAATGCGCGCCACGAATCCAATCGACCGTTTCAACAAGGCGTCCATGGCAACGGCAAACCGCGGTACACTTCGCTGTCGTTTTCACCGCGCGGGCTCGATGGCCTGACCGCTTTTACACACGGCGTCGATCGGGCTTCTCCCAAAGATGCCGACGGGCAGTGGTCGGGCAAAGTAACGCATCCCAGTGCCGCTCCGAACAACGACTTGCTGTGCGTCTGGTCGTCCGGTCCGGCGAACGACCTCGCTCGACCGGTTCGCACACCGTACTACGACGGTGGCATCTATCGAATCCCCGGCGGTCAAAAAGTTGCGAGTCACAAAGATCTCGAACTGATCACAAACGAACCACAATACAACGAAATGCAACCGCGGCCCGTGGTGCCGTACTCGGAGATCTATGGCGTTGAAAAACCGACCGAGCATCCGTGGCTGCCCAACGACGGTTCGACACATGATGCACTGCCGGCGGGAACGCCGTTTGGCCTCGTCGGCACGTCGAGTTTCTACAAGCGAAACACTTCGCCCGGTTACGGATCGAAATCGTTCGACGGACTCGATCCATTCAACACGTCGCAAAACGGCGCAAGCTCCAATTGGGGCACGCAAGGAGCCGATGCGGGCAAGTACACCAACGCCGATATCTTCGCGGTTCGGATTCTGTCGATGGAACCGTCGTCGCACTTCAGCTACGGTACGAACACTGGTCGCGGATCGAGAAACTTTTTCAATCACGCCAACGAACGGCTGCGCATCCTCGGCGAAATTCCGCTTCGGAAAAGGGATTCCAAAGGCAACGAGATCCTCGATCCCGAAGGGAATCCTGACACAAGTTTTCTCGCCAAAATCCCGGCTGATGTTCCGTTCACATTTCAAACATTGGACGCCAACGGGATGGTGCTGAACATGTCGCAGACGTGGCACCAGGTGCGTCCCGGCGAAGTGCGTCACAACTGCGGCGGCTGCCACGCTCACGCCCAAAACGGCCTAGCGTTCCAAAAGACGTTCGCCGCGCGTGATGATTACAAGTTCACCAATTTGACGGACGGCGCGATGACGCTCAGCATGAACAAGAGCGAGCCGATCGTTCAGAAACACGACGCGGGCGCGATCGATGTCGAATACTATCGCGATATCAAACCGATTCTGCTGCGATCGTGTGTCAAATGCCATTCCAAGAATGGAAAGTCCGCCGCGGGTCTCGTGCTCGACGACGACGAGTTGGTCGACGGCTATGACAACACCTATCACCGGCTGGCCAACGATCCGCGGGCTCAACACGGCCGCAAACCGGTCATCAAGAACGGTTCCTGGCGGCAAACGAACGCGTCGCGGTACATTCGCAAGTTTCAATCACGCCGCAGTTTGCTGACGTGGAAGATCTACGGCAAGCGGCTCGACGGCTGGACGAATGACGACCATCCGACGGAATCAACGCCCGGCGACGCGTCGACGTTGCCCGAAGGCGCAAACCCCAACGATGCAGACATCGATTTCGTCGGCAAGATGATGCCGCCGCCGGATTCGGACGTCCCCAGACTAACCGGCGACGAAATGCTGACGATCGCACGTTGGATCGATCTCGGTTGTCCGATCAGCCGCCAGGACGACGGCTACAAAGAGCGAGGCTGGTTTCTCGACGAGTTGCGTCCGACGTTGACTTTGTCGTCCCCGCGACCAGGCGCGAACGACCGCATTGATCAGATCGTGATCGGCATGCACGACTACTACACTGGTCTCGACAAGGCGAGTTTGTCAGTCGTAGCCAACTTTGCCATCGATGGTATTGCAACGGGTACGAATCTTGCCGAGCATTTCCAACCGTCTGCGCCTGGGATTTGGACCTGGCGCTTGAAGAACCCAATCGATGGCATATCGTCCGGATCGCTGGAGATTTCGGTGAAAGATGGCCAAGGGAACATTGTTAGGATCGAACGAACGTTCTCAGTCGGCAAACTGACGGCGAGTAAGTGAGGTGATCGATGTTAAAAATGAAGTTGGCTTTTCTATTTGCCTTGGTCGCGGTTTCGGCGGCAATTGCTAAAGATCCGCCAGCGCCGCAACACATTTTTCTGTTGATCGGCCAATCGAACATGGCGGGCCGGGCGCATTTGAAAGAGGGCGACGATCAACCGATCGAAGGCGTTTTTCTGCTGAACGACAAAGGCCATTGGGAAGCAGCCAAGAATCCGTTCAATCGTTACGCGAGCAATCGTAAAGTGTTGTCGATGCAGCGAATCGGGCCTGGCGAAGGTTTTGTGCGCCGCTTGAAAGAATCGCTGGGCGATGACTCGATTGCAGTGATTGTCAACGCCCGCGGTGGGTCGAAGATTGAGCAGTGGGCCACCGACGCCGAGCTGTACGTGAACACGATGAAACGCTATCGTGCGGCGGGCAGCCCCAAGATTGCCGGTGTAATTTGGCATCAAGGTGAGGGGAACGCGAACGACCCGGACTATTTCGACAAGCTGGTGAAATTGATCGCTGCGTTGCGCGAGGATCTGAAGTCACCGAACTTGCCATTTGTCGCGGGGCAAGTTTTTAGGGACGTCCCGGTGAACAAGCACATCGCCCGCCTGCGCGACGAGGTCGAACACGCTGACTATGTTGACGTCGAGCGGCTGAAGGTTTTTGACGGCGTTCACTTCGACCGCGATTCACAACTTACGCTTGGCCGACGGTATGCGGAAGCATACTTGAAACTGATTGACGCCAACAAAGCTGCTCCGTAACCATGTGAATTGCGGCGACATTGAGTTGTGAGTCAATCGACTTTCGTGAACATCAGCAACCGGAAGTCCATTACCTGTTCGCCAGGGATGTCGGTTGCTTGTAGCGTTAGCTGGCCCTTTCCCTTCTCAAGGTCGATTGTGCCGAGCCGCATGGATTTAAAATCTTTCACGTACGATTCTTGACGCACGACGCGATCGTGTTCGCCGCCCCGGACTGGTGGATCGTGGGATTCGGTGACTTTGGCGCGGAGTACCGTATCGCCGAGGCTGAGTTCGATGGTTGAGCCAATGTCTTCCTTGGGGCAAGAGTAGTAGAGTTCCACTTCGTAACGGCCGCCCGCGCCAACTTCGGCGTTCCAGGTGATTTGTTCGTCGGTGTTGGTCCAATTCGTGAAGTACGAACAATTAGGAAAGCGGTTTGAACGTTTGATGTCGCCGGTCGTTTCTGCATCGCGGGCTGGAATTTGGGTGTACTTGTAATCCTTGTGTCCGACCAGAAACGGACGGTTGTCTTGGCCCAAGTTCGGCAGCAATTCTGCTTTCCATTTTGCCGCAGCGGTGCGCAAGTCTTGCGCGACGGCGGGCTGTTCTTTGGAAATGTCGCGGTTCTGACCAGGGTCTTTGATCATGTCATGAAGTTTGCCTTGATGATCCAGGCGGAACTGCCGCGTTCGCACGCTGACCCGGCCGCGCCAATGGGAGAAGAATTTGCGATCCGGCCAGCGACGAGGACTTCCCATAATCGGTTCTTTCAAACTGAGGCCGTCCAGCGGCTTTTTGCTGGCGACTTGGATGCCCGCCATGTCGGCCAGCGTCGGCAACAAGTCGATCGCACCGCCGATTTGTGGGATCTTCTTTTGCGCCGGGATCTTTCCCGGCCAGCGAATCAGCATCGGCGATCGCACGCCCCCTTCGTCGGTCGATCCTTTGCGGCCTTTCATGCCGCCGTTCCAACGCACGCCGTTTGGACCGTTGTCGCAGAAATAGATGACGATTGTGTTGTCAGCGAGTGTTAGCTCGTCGAGTTTTTCAAGCAGCCGGCCGACGTTCCAATCGATGTTTTCACACATGGCGAGAGCGGCACGGATGTGCGGAAGGTTTTCGCGCTTCGGATCGCGGTTGTGCATTTCGAGTTCTTTGTCTTTGAACTTGTCCCACCAACGATCGGGAACTTGCATCGGCGAATGCGGTGTGTTGTATGGCAGATAAGCAAAAAATGGCTTGTCTTTGTTTTGCTCGATGAACGCCATCGCTTGCTCGGTGAAATCGTAGATCACGAATCCGTTGCCACGGACGAGCTGCCCGTTGTGTTCCAACGGCGGGCTGAAATAGTTCCCCCAATGGCCCGAGCAAAATCCGTAGTATTCGTCAAAGCCGCGGCCATTCGGATGGTATGGGTACTGCATCCCGTTGTGCCATTTGCCAAACGCGGCGGTCGCGTAGCCGGCGGCCTTGAACGTGTCAGCGATGGTCACTTCATCGAGGTTCATTCGTTCGCCGCCCGCCGAAGTGCTGTAGACGCCGCAACGCGGATGATAGCGACCGGTTAAGAATTCCGCTCGCGTCGGAGAACAAACCGGGCAGACATAGAAGCGATCAAAGCTGGCTCCATCACGGGCAATTCCGTCGATGTTTGGAGTCTTCAGATTGCGGTTGCCATTCACACTCAAATCGCCCCAACCTTGATCGTCGGTCAAGATCACCACAACATTTGGCGGACGCGACGCTTCCGTGCCGACAGCCCGCACACAAAAACCACACAATACAAATCCGCAAACGACCGCAAACGATCGATGAATGGCTGGAAGCCAAACCATGTTCCTCTCCTTTTGTGACTGATGGCAACGGAGCCTAATGTAGAACAATTGTTCCAATTGTTCCGTGAGCAATAGATGTCTCGTCAGCGCTCAATTCTACCATCAGCCGGAGTGCGTTATCACACGGTTTGCTGCAAAAAACCAGCCCTATGTTGAAGCAGACAACTTAATCATCGTTTTTCTGAATTGTCGGTTGTGTTACGTCTCACGCAACTTCTCTTTTTGCGGAACATCGTCCCACGCGCCACGATTTGCTCTGGGCCGCGGTTGGAATTCCGGTTCAAAGTGCTTTCGTCTTGGACGATTCTGGTCGTGGTCGCGAGCACGCGGGTTTTGTGGCTGTCCGCCATGTGGCGGATGCTCAAATCGCTGTGGTTGCGTTTGCGGGCCATGATGATGACTGTTGGGATGCGGTCCATGGTCTGGTCCACGCAATTCCTGGCGCAGTTTCGCCACCTCTTGCACGAGCATGTCCAATTTGCGCTCAAGACGGTCTAATTGTTGATCGGCGTTCTGGGGACCATCGTGTTGGTGCGGATGCGGATGCTGTGGCGCACCGTGTTGCGGTGCCCGGTGCCACTTTTCATTCGGACCGTCGTGCTGATGTGGACCATCCTGGTGCGGCCGATGGTCTCGTGGAGGACTCTCTCGTGGAGGATTGTCTCGTGGAGGATTATCACGAGGTCGATCGAATCGCGGTCCGTCCTTTGGCTGGGAAACAAAATCCGCATCCACGTTGGCTCCGTCAATTGTTTCCTCGCCGTTTGTCGAATGGTCGGCCAGACAAATCGCCAACACACCGACAAGGACGCCGACCAACATCAGTTTTTGCGCACACCGAGACCAGAGTGAGTGGTACATACCAAGCTCCTTTCAAGAGAATCTGTTAAGAATCGTTTGAGAATAGACTGTCGAATCAACTGAGTGGCAGGACGCTAGCCGCCGGTTTTCAGAAGAACGCGTGACTGTCGGAACGGCCGGGACGTGCCTCGCCGCTCATCAAAAATCCAGATCGAAACGTTCGCCGGTTAGCTCCGAAACGCGACGGCCAATGATTTGATCGCGAAGCTCTTCGCGATTGTCGATCGCTTCCCGCATCCGCTGCAGTTCTTCTTCCAGGCGTTTGATGTGCAGCTTGCGTCGCTGCTGACGTACCTCGAAGTGATTGTCAACCAGTTCGTCCAGTTGCTTTTTCATCTCGTCCCGTTTGTTCTTTGGGGCGCGACGATATTCGTTGGACAACTCGAATGTTTCTCGCTCCAACTCAATGTCGGCCTTTTCCAATTTGAACAATTCCGGATCGTTCTTTTCCAAGTCATCCCACGAACGGCCGCCTGGCCCATCGTGTGGACCGTGATGCGGCTGGTGCGGACCAGGGCCATGATGAGAGTTCGGATCGTGTGGCGGTTGGTTGCGATGGTCATTGGGATTGGGATTCGGTGGAAACGGCCCATTCCCACGATCCCGGTTAAAGTTCTCTGGACGAGCGTCATTCGGGCCGAAGCGGGCGATGGGATCACGCGGTCTGTTTCCGTCCGGTCCCGCACGATTTGGATCGCCACCAAAATCTCGGTGTGGGGGCGCAGGTTGTCCGGCGCGATCCTCCTCGGCAACTTGAGCGGGCGCCGCATCCTGACCACAACTCAGGTCCAACGGAAGCAACCCCATGCCGATTCCCGCTGCCAGCAACCACGATGTTGGTCGAAGTAACATGATTCATACCTCATAAGGATTGATGGGTTTCAAAGTGAATTCTCTTCAAACTCTCGCCCCAGCCTGTCAATCTTCTCGTACAACGTGTCAAGTCGCCGATCTCCGGCCTGGGTTTCCCGCAGACTTACGAGACGCTGTTGGAAATAGACAATGTCCGAATCGATGTCGTTGTCCCACGCCATCATTGAATTGGTTCGCGGGAGTTCGTCGTCGGATTGGGGCACGGTGTCATCATCTGTTTTGTTGTCAACATCAGACGACGATGGAGTCTGCGGCGCTGCCACATCAAAAGTCGGGGCAAGCAGCCACACAACACCAACTCCGATCACAACCGACGCGGCCAACGCTCCCACCACGGCCAACATCCACCTGCCCCAGTGAGTCGAACGTTGAACTTCGTCGTTCGATTGATCCGCGACAGCGTGTGCGACCAGCTTTGCTTCGTCAATCTCCACGCCGCTTGACTCCAACAGTTGCGAGAAGCCGAGCCACGCATCTTGCAATGAACTTGTCTCGGCATCCAACCGCGTCTCCGGCTTCACGTCGCGAGTTGTCGCGTGTTCCATCTGTCGTTGCAGTTTGTTCATTTCGTCGCTCATTCCAAATCCGCCACGAACTGTTTTTTGAGTGCCGCGAGGCCGCGGTGACAATGGCTCAGTGCGGTGTTCAACGGACAGTCCATCGCCTTGGCAATCTCGGCGAAACTCATATCGCCGTAGTATCGCAACAGTAAAGCTCTCCTTTGCGGCGGCGACAAGGTATCCAATGCCGCGGCAAGTTGCCGTTGGGTTTCTTCATTGTTCAAATTGTCCGACGGGTCGCCGTCGCGTCCAGTGGGCTGGATTTGTTCCCATGTTTCACTTTCAAAGTTCACTTCACGGCCCGATTTCCGCGAGCGGTCGTAAACCAATCGATCCGCGATTTTGAGCAAATAGGCTTTCGGCGTGCCGGCCTCCTGGTATCTTTCGCGAGCCTGCCAGGCGCGCCGAAACACCTCTTGCAACAAATCATCCGCAACGTCCGACTTGCGAACCATCGCACCCAGATATCCACGCACGGCCGAGCCGTGATCGCGAACCCACCGAGTGAGCCGTTCGTGATGTTCAGATCGCTGGAGATGACTCATAAGCGGCCCTGCTTGTTAGTACGAACGTACAACTTGATCGCATATTGCGGCTAGATCAAAAAAATGACGACCTGGACGTATAAACACCAGGCGATCGAAGAAGTACTGAGGTTTCCCGGCAAAAAACGGAATCGCCGGAATCCGGGCAGCAATACAGTCGACCCAGTGCGGGCGGCACATTCCCACTCGGCAAATCGTAGGTCTCGTACACCATATTCACGCCGAGCGGGTTGATGCAGTGTCCGGGCGCTGACAAAAGCATCAATCGTGGATTGGTTGGAAATATCGCTTCAGGAAGTGGTTTGCCGTCAACCAGCGGGCGAAGTACGATGGCATTGAATTGTAATTCAAACCACACCTCATAGGAAACCGAAAACATGAACTTATCACGACTGACTTTCTTCGTCCTGACCGCAATTACAATCTTCCCGGCTCCCACGTCTGCCGATGAGTCCGACGACGGCAAGCTGCGCATTATTGTGTTCGGTGCTCATCCTGATGACGCCGAGTACAAGGCCGGTGGTACTGGCGCGTTGTGGGCGAAACTGGGGCATCACGTCAAGCTGGTGTCGGTGACAAACGGCGACATCGGACATTGGCGGATGGCTGGTGGCACTTTGGCCAAACGGCGTACGGCAGAGTCGAAGGAAGCGTGTGAACGTCTCGGCGTGACGTCCCAGGTGCTCGACATTCACGACGGCGAACTGATGCCGACCCTTGAAAACCGTCGCACCATCACACGGCTGATTCGGCAGTGGAAGGCGGATATCGTCATCTCGCATCGCCCGTGGGATTACCATCCGGACCATCGCTACACGGGAGTTCTGGTTCAAGACGCCGCGTTCATGGTCACGGTGCCGTTCTTCTGTCCGGATGTGCCGGCGTTGAAAAAGAACCCGGTGTTTCTTTACTCAAGCGATGGCTTCAAGAAACCGTATTCGTTTCAAGCAGACGTTGCTGTCGCTGTTGACGATGTTTTCGAACAAAAGGTTGACGCGGTGATGGCTCTGGAGTCGCAGCACTTCGAAGGCGGTGCGCTTGGCAACGCCGAGAGAATGGCAAACGTTCCACCGGCAAGTCAACCTGAGTTGCGGCGGGCGTGGCTTTGGGAGAAGTGGGACCGCCGCCAGAGCAGCGAGGCGAACAAGTTTCGTGACACGCTGATCCACTTCTACGGCGAGCAGCGCGGCAAGAAGATCAAATACGCCGAAGCATTCGAACTTTGCGAGTACGGTCGACGGCCCAGGCCAGACGAACTGCGGCAACTGTTTCCCTTCTTCGACCAGAAGACTGACTGAAAACTTTGCCATTGCCGACACTCAGACGACATTGCCCCTCGCCGCCGACGCGTTGTTTTCCGTCTGTTGCGTTCTGATGTTGCTACCTTTCCACATGACCGCAAATCGAGTCAGACCAATAACGACTTCATCACCGGGCATCAAAACTCGCTCGGTGATTGGTTCGTCATTCACCAACGTGCCATGCGTCGAATTGAGATCGCGAAGAATCACTTCGCCGTCAACTTCATCAAATTCACAATGGTGACGACTCGCCCAGATGTCCTGCAAAGTTAGATCCGCGTCGTCGGCGCGGCCAACCACCACGGGTGTATCCAGCGGCTCGGTGTTTAGCGCGTCGCTGATGAGTCGCAATTGCATGGGTCGACTAGTTGAAACTGTTCCATTGCCAGTCCTGGGCCAACGGTCTCACCTCGTCTAATCGTGGGCAGCCGTGTCCCCATGTCCTTCGCTACGACAACAGCGTCGTGCTAAAAGAGTCATCTTGATCAAATTCTCACGATCCAAGCTGTCAATTCGTTGGTCCATGCCAAAGTGTTCCGAGATGGCGCGAATCGCATAGACGAGTTCGTCGTTCGCCATTTCGCTAATTTCATCTGCGCTCAGGTCGGCGACATAATCCTTCATGCCTTTCTTGGTTTCAACTTTGGGGGCATTCAAAACTGCGGACATTTCCAATCTCTCTTGATGGGGGGACAAATGTTCAAGGTTCGAGGAAGGACACGCGCCCTACTTTTGGGACGCAAGACTGTCGAATATGACAGCGCTGCTCAACCTGCGAAATGGTCATTTTGACTATGCCGCCCGGTTTGACATGGCAGCAATGCAATCTCTAAGCCGGCCAGTGCCCAAATATCATGCAACGGCTGGCGATCAACAACGCAAGTCAAGACGTAGTGAATTTGACTATTTACCCACACCCCCCATTAAACGAAGATCAATGGACCAAGCGACGGTCTGAAATCCCAACTCCCAAGCATCAAATCCCAAACAAACTCCAATTCTCAAGGACCAAAACACGACTCATCCTGGCGAGGCATCCTTATCTTTGAACTTTAGTTTTCGTATTTAGAGTTTGGAATTTGTTTGTCATTTGGGATTTGTCTTTTGGAATTTAACATCAAAGGAGTGAGATGTTGTCATCACCTTTAGCTTCACTTGTGCGGTCGGGTACGAAACTCTGGCTCGATTCGATTGACCCCGATCTCGTTGTCTCGAACAAACAGCTCGGTGCGACCGGCGCGACGTCGAACCCCGTGATCGTCTCCGATCTGCTCAAGAGCGGACGCTTTGACGTGCGGCTCGAAGGCTTGATGAACGACGGCTTGAACGACCATGACGTGGCGTGGCAAATGACCGACCAACTGGTTCGTCAGGCGCAGACAGAATTCCTGCCCGTTTGGGAAGAGACCAACGGCAACGACGGCTACGTCAGCTTTGAAATCGATCCGTTGTTGGAAGACACGGATGGGCCGCCCTTCGAAGAACGCGTCGAACAATACATCAAGCTCGGCACCCAGTGGTCCGACGGTCATCAAAACCGCATGATCAAAGTGCCCGCGACGCCCGCCGGTCTGGCATCGCTCGAAGAATTGGTCGCGTGCGGCGTGCCGCTGAACGCGACGCTGATCTTCTCGATGCGACAATACCTCGCCGCTCGCGACGCCGTCTGGCGCGGCGCACAGCGCTGCAAATCGCTCGACAAGTTCAAAAGCGTGTACAGCATTTTCGTTTCTCGCATCGACGTATACACGGAGAAACACGTGCCGCAATTGTCCGCCGCACAAGGCCAAGTCGGCATCGTCAACGCCAAACGCATCTGGCAAGAGAACCAACGATTCTGGTCGAAGAACAAAACGCCGCTGCAACAGCAAATGATTTTCGCCAGCACCGGCACCAAGAAGCCCGAAGACGCCCCGTGGAAATACGTCGCCGCGTTCGCTGGCAGCGACATCGAAACCAACCCACCCGCGACCAACGATGCGGTCGAAGCAAGCGGCATGACGTTCAGCCGCGCCATCGACGAACCGACGGGCGACAAAGTGTTGCAAGAGATCGACGACGAAGTGGACTTCGCGAAACTGGAACAAGTGCTGATGGAAGAAGGCATTCAGAAATTTGCCGACCCACAAAAATCACTCATGGCCTTAATCGCCGAGAAACGCAAAGAACTAGCGACCGCATAAGTAGGACGGGCACTTTTGCGGGTTGAACGGACAGATCGACATATTTAGCTCTAAAAAAGCACTCGTGCTTGCCAGACGACGACGGCGATTCCCACCGGAATGCACCACCATGCGAACCAGTGGAAGCGGCCGCGATCGAGCAGTCGAATCAAATAACGAAGTGCCACGTAGCCGACGCCAAAAGAAACAAGCGCCCCGATGGCGAGCAACATAATTGGCGTGGCGCCTTCCGCCTCCCCACGGGAAGCGTCGCGCATCAGCAACACCATCTTCAGCAACGCGGCACCGCCGATCACCGGGATCGCCATCAAGAAGGAAAACGTTGCCGCGGCTCGCCGAGGTTGCCCCAACATGACTCCGGTGGAAATGGTTGTTCCACTGCGCGAAATTCCTGGCAAAATGGCAAACGCTTGTGAAAGGCCGATCAGCGTGGCTTGTGTGTAGCTGACAGGGTTCGCTTGGCGATCCACGTTGGTCCAACGAGCGGCGACCAACAGGATCACCCCCGTCGCGATAAGACAAACGCCGGCAACCAGCGCGTTTTCCAGAACGTCGTCATACGAGTAGAATTCGATCAGAAACCCAACCACGGCCGCCGGAATCGAGGCCACGACAAGAACGCCGATCATGCGCCGGTCTTCGATGAGCAGTTCAATGATCCGCTTACGATAAACGACCAGGATGGATCCCAGCGTGCCGAAGTGCAGCGCAATGTTCAGATCGGTGATGTCAAGTTTGTCTCGATCAACAGGTGACAGCAACTCGGACAAGATCACGATGTGGCCGCTGGAACTGATCGGCAAAAACTCGGCAATGCCCTGGACCACCGCCAGAATGAGAACAATCAGCAGGGGAGATTCCATCGTCGGAGGGCACCGTGGTCATCGAGCTAGTGGACAGGAGCGGTGCATCGTATAAGTTTGAGCGCTGTGCGTCGAGATGTCGCGGGATGCCGTTTCGATCTTACTCGGACGGCACAGGGGAGTCGGCTTGCGTGGCCTGGCTTTGCAAGACCTCCAACCACTGGACATGTTGTTCGTCGGTCATGACGCTGTGGATTTCGTCAGCAGCGGTTTTCATAATCTGAAGGCCGTACTCCGACCAATCATCGGGCGAAATCTTGTCGCGATCTTCATAAAGGGCTGACAAGGCGGCCGTGGCCTGACGAACGATGCCGTACACCTGCTGCCGTTGTTCGCCGCTCAAACCCAGGTCGTTCGTCATCGTCGACGCGTCCAGCGGACCCATCTCGATCATCTTCAGCGCCAACTCTTGTTCGCTGTGGGATGATTCTGCTTTCCCGTCTTGGGTTTCGTGGGCATCGGCGGGTGTGCCGCCGAACCAGCCGCTTCCCCCAGAGAGAAGCGCTCCCCAGGCAAAGAATGAGCTGCAGAGGACGAAAATCACCGACAGCCTCATCAGATTTGTGGTGTCCATCAATTCGGCCAACCACTGTCCGGTGGCTGGACGTGACTCGCCTAGCCGCTTTAAACCAATCCTGAATTCATCTTCCTGCCTGGTGATGTGAGCGATCTTGGCGTCGCAACATCCTGCGCTGGTGGTCAATGTCACGGATTGTCCGACTTTCGCGCCTGGTTTTTCTTTGCAAACAATCGTGTATCCGCCAGCGGATTGGTCCACAATACAGGATTTCGTCTGGTGTTTGCCAAAGCCAAGGGTGGCCAACACTTCGCTGGCAGGCACTTGGCATCGGAAAGATTCTCGTCGTTCACCCGTCATTTCGTTCATACTCTCTAGCGCTAATACAAACTCGCCCCATGCAGAAAGAATAGGTCATGAATCTAAAGTGGTTGATGAGCCCTTGACTCGAAAATGTCGCAAGCCGCTGGATCTATCGGCATCGTAATCGTATTCTTCCGGACGACCGTGCCAGGGCGATCAACGCCTTGTCGGTTGGTCACCAGTTGTCCGAAACGCGACGCCACACGACAATCGATCGAATGGAGTGATTGCCAAGAAAGTTGATGAAAAGGCCTGAACATGCCCGACGAACACTCAGACCCGAAGTACCAAACAGGTGATCCAACCGCACCCGGCGAGTTGTCTGACGATGTGATCATCAGCCCCGACACGCTGCGCGACGAACGGATTCCGCCCAATCAGTCACGAACGCGCAAGTGGCCCGTGCTTGATGCTCATGGAACACCAAGCGTCACCACCGAACAATGGCAATTGAAGATATTCGGCCTCGTGGACAATCCGATCACTTGGAATTGGAATGAGTTTCAGCAGTTGCCGCACGTCAAGGTGTTTGCGGATTTTCATTGTGTGACCCAGTGGTCGCGGCTGGGCAATCTCTGGGAAGGCGTGTCGACCAGGCACCTCCTCGACCAGGCACAAGTGCACGCCGATGCCAAGTTTGCGATTCTGCACGGCTACGACCAGGGCTGGACGACGAACTTGCCGCTGGACGATTTCCTGCAAGACGATTGCCTGTTGGCCGATTTGCACGACGGCCAGCCCATCAGCCCCGACCACGGTGGCCCCGTGCGTGCCATGATTCCACGGCTTTATGCTTGGAAGAGCGCCAAATGGATCTCAGGAATCGAATTGTCCGCGATCGATCAGCCAGGATACTGGGAACGAGGCGGATATCACAACCACGGCGATCCTTGGATCGAAGAGCGCTTCGAAGCGTGACGTTCTTTGTCGGACAATTCGCCGTGCCCCGGGGCAATCTGTTTGACGGGCAATTCATCCATCATGTTGAATACCGAGATCCAGCTTTCCGTGTTGCTGTGTCCCGCGTAGTTGTGAGGGCCGTTGACACACGCATCTCCAGTAAACAAGACGCCGTGGTTCGGCAGCCAAGCCACCGCATCGCCGATCGTGTGAGCGTGGCCAAAATACAGCAACTCAACTCGTTGCTCGCCGTCGTCAAAAACCAGTCGTTGTGGGAATTAGATGTCCAGCAATTCGTCGATCTCTTGAAGCTGTGTTTGGATTTCCGGCTTTTGGACTTCGATTGCAGTGCCCAGGGCCTGTTGATACCAACGTCGAGCGCGTAAGAGAACGGATTCTTTCATTCGTCCGTCGAATGAATCAGCCACCGATCGCCAGGCCTTGGCGAGTGCAATTTGGTCGCTGCTTAGCGAAGGCTTGCTCAAATCCTTCTCGGCCACTGATTTCAGTTTTGGCTCGTCACCTTTGGCCAAAAGGACGAGTCCCGTCGCCCAATCTCGGCGGATCAGACACTCAAATTTTCCCCAGTTAAGATTGGCTCTGACATCGCTGGGGTTGGTTTTCAATCGGTCTCGCACCACATCGAACGGACGTCGTGCCTTGTCGACTTCGAGCCGACGCTCGCGAATCGCAACTCGCAAAGTAGGGCTCCCGGCACGCGCGGCGGTAGAAAACGCTAACTCAGCCAAATCCGTGGCGGCATAGACGCGCTGTTCATCCAGCGAGATATTGACGAGTTCCAACATCACTTCCACCAACTCCTTGCGTGCCGTCAAGGTCGTGGTCAATTGGGCGACTTGGCCGATCGACTTGATCTTGCGCGGCCAAACGTCCAGGTTTTCAAAACGCCAGCCCATCTCATCATTCAATCGTAAGGACAACTCCCAAAGACCGGCTTCGGTGGTCAGCCGTTGCGCCTCGTCAAGCAGCACGTAGCGGATTTCGGGCTTGGTGGATTCTTCGATCGCCCGCTCGAAAAGGAGTTGCGCGAGTTCCTTCTTTTCCTCGGCACTTTGTGCACGTGCGAAGTCGGCTCCAAATTCGGATTGGACCGTCTCCCGGGCCTGCGTTAAGAAGAACTCCGTCGGAATCGGTACGGATACGATTCCCTTGGGACGCTCCAATTTCAACGGCGTGTCCGGTGTATTGTCGTGGATTGGCTTGGTATCCAATGTGACCCACTTGGTACCTGAAAGCAGGCCATTCATGTTGTAGCCGGAAATATCGGGCACTTCGCCCCGGTGCCTCTTTGAAAAGTCAAACAGACGAAGCGTGTCTTGGTCCCGCACGAATGTTGGCGGAGGCGAGAACGGTTCTTCATAGCGCCGCGAGGACGAGATTCGCAGCGCGGCGATTTCTCCATTCAGGCTGGCCCGCAACGTACCCAGGCGAAACTTGTAGTAGCCGATAAATAGATCGATTGGACTTTTTTCGACCCATGACTGGGAATCAAACAGCCCGGAAAGTGCAGATTCCCCGTCAATGTAACAGACATAGCCACGCCCGTCGCGGCAAAATGCAATGTGGTGCCAATCCGCTGGACGCTCCAGATTGCAAATGTAGTCTTTGTTGCCCAAACTCAAATATATCGTTGCCTCCGGGGTCGGATCTTTCTTCGACTTGCAATACAAAAGCCACCCCATGGCACCCTTCACAGTTTCTTTCAGATCGTCGTGACTGGGTCCCCAAACGTTGTCGCCGATGATCGCGTGGATGTCTTCGTTGAGATCGAGCCGCATCCACATTTCCACCGTAGACTTTGAATTCCCTTGTTCGAGTATGCCCTTGGTACTCGTTAATTTGAAGTAATCATGAGTGTGCAATTGCAGTGCTAGAGTCCCTGAGGGGACCAACGTTTTGGGAATGTCTGACGTTGTCGGTCCAACCGTGTCCGCACCTTCCCAACCGCCATCGACACTTGGCGTCCAAGCGGAGGTTGCACTATTCCAGCGGACCAGCCGATTGGGTGTCAGACGATAATGCTTGGCGGCATCTTGCACGCCGGCAATCTCGACGTGCTGTTCAATTCGATCCACTTCGTAGTAGGCTTCGGTTTGTTGATCGGACAATTCTTCCACCCAACGATCACCGTTTTTGCGAAACATTCGATCGCCTTCGCGATACCGCCAAATAGTTCGGGAATCCGCAACGGTCTTCGTGTTGGACGGAACCGGTGTTCCATCGTTTTCAGCCCACGTCGCCCCAACGATTTGCCCGTGTCGATCATTGCCCGACAGATCGTTGATGCGCCTGTCGACAGGCTGTGAAAAATCGAGTAATACTTCCGTGCCACTTCCCTTTTCAAACTCGGCCTGTGGGGTAAACGGGCCGTCATACAGTACTCCGCGCGACAGTCGAAATCCGCCAATCTCACCGTGAAACGGCGTGGCCGTCGGCAGGGACAAACCACTGCCGATCGAGAAGGTGTTGGAGCGGACTCCCGATTGATGCAATCCGCTGTTCGCTTCAGTGGCGATCAATTGACCGTCGTAAAAGAATGTCAGCTCGGTTGCGCTATTGCAAATCGCAAGGTGATGCCACTTTCCTTGTTCGTACTGAAATTGTCCACCGCCCAGTGCCTCAATCTCCTTTCCATTCGGGTAGTAGAAGGTGATAAAAGGTTTACGCCCGGTTTGTAGGTGGGAAAGCTCAACAAACCAACCGCCAGGGTTTGTCGCGGGCGGACGATATCCCCACGGTCCAAATAGCACCATCGACTGTTGGTCGCCGCTCCAGCGACACCATGCTTCCGCCGTGAATTCAGAACTCAAATCCCCAATGCCTTGCGAGTTTTCCAACAGGACATAATCTCGTTGATCAAAGCGCAACGCGTGACCAGCCGGCATATCTTTGACCATGGACACGGGAGCTGTTGGTTTCGGATTGGTGGGCGGAGTGTCGTCTCCATCATTGCCATTTGCGTCGTCCCCGGAAGCATTGTTGTTCACGCTGTCATTGCTCGGCACGACAGGTGGTGCATCGTCACCGCCGTTTCCGTCCACCACCGGTTCGCCGGGCCCCATAAACAAAAAGGAAACCAGCCATACCACGATGAGCACCAACGCCAAGATGCTGCCGATCATGAGGAACAACCGGCGCTTGGATCGCGGTGGGCTTTCTTCAGGCTCCGGTGGCGGTGCCGTCCCAAACGGTTGTTGCAGGACGTTGTTCGATGTCGCACCGAGATCCAGCACGCCCGCAGACGATTCTAGATCCAACGCCTCACTCAACACATCGACCGGAGCAGAAAGGTCCTCTAATTGCTCTGGCTTTGGAGCGAGTTGTTTTCGAAGTTGCTCGTCGTACTTCGCCTTCCGGTCTGCTTTAAGCAAGCACTGCCTGGCAGCCGACAGTTCGTTAAGGAGTTTCTCGGAATACTCGGAGCGTTCGCCTGCTTGAAATGTCCGGATGTGGGCCATCCGCTGATTGGCGGCGTTTTGAATTACGTCCGCCTCGGACTCAAACGGGGGTAGCCCCAGGAGCCGATAATAGTTTGGTGGTTGTTCCTCTGATGGGATACCAAGCCACTTATGATAGGGATTGAACGAGTCTGACATTATCTAGCGAAGGAAATTCATTGCCAAAAGGAAAGTCCAATAATAAATGATAACGTTAAGGGGTGGATTCTTCCTCAATTAGATGATGGGCGTATGTTTAGATTCTCGGCTTTCGGGCCGTGTGATGTCAACCATTCCCGCCATTTCAGCGATTAAACCGGACTCGGCTCGCCATTTTGAAATCTCGCGATTTGGTGCAAAAACAATACTCGGTTTGGCTATGCGAGTAACTTCTCAACAATCTTGCCGTGAACATCCGTCAAGCGGAAGTCTCGGCCTTGGAATCGATACGTCAGCTTCGTGTGATCAAAGCCGAGAAGATGCAAAGTCGTGGCGTGCAAATCGTGAACGTGGACACGGTCTTCGACGGCGTTAAAGTCAAGTTGCCGTGTTGATCCCACGACTCGTGGAACAATTGGACGAACCGCACGCCGCTTTCGATCATCCGCCGGGCCAGCAGACAATTGTTGGCAAACGACGGCTTGCCGTGTTCGGCACCGTACACTGGCGGAGCCGGCAAAGCCACCGGGCCGCCGACTCAATTCACTTTTGAAGGCAATTTGCCCGCGCTGACAAAATGATCAAACGCTTCTTCGTCTAAGTGCCCTTGACAAGCCAAATGCGTCTTGACACCAACCAGGTCTGCAGGGCGCGGAGCATTGGCTGATTTGTTGTTCGGTAACAAAAGAGTGCAGCCCGATTCTGGATGGCGGAACACGCGATGTTTTTTGTCGGTCACTTGGCCTCGTTCAAACCCAAGTTCGACGAGCAATTCACGCAAAACTTTGTTAGTCAATTTGAACATCGTGTTCCTTTTATTTGTTGAGTGAGTCCATTCGCCTGAGCGACATTTCTCGAAACCGATCAATCGTCCTGACCGTCAGTGCATTTCCCACGGGAATTCGCAGTGTGACCGTGTCGGATATTGGATCTTCATCAATCGCCATCTTTTCATCGACGTATTGTTGCACGTCAAGCCAATAGCCGCGATGACGAGTTGCGTCATACAGTACCAGAACAAACGGGTGATCGACCTCGTGGTACCAATGGTTCAGGTGAGCTAACTCGATTCTGCAAACCGCACTCTTACCTCGATTGACAAGCTTCAAATGATCGGTTGCCTTGACTTGAAACTCGATCCGTCCGTTTTCGATCTCACGTGTATCGGGCGAAAAGTGAATCATCTCGGCATCCGTGCCATATTCCGGTTGAGGAATGCGACGAAGCTGATGACCGCGACGAAGAACTTGCCGTTCGAGAAAGTTGATGCTCATATCAGCAATCACGTGTTCACGAGGCCGTCGTTTGCGTCGTCTTCCCCAACTTGATGTCGCCATTTATAAGCCGCGAAGTCTACTGGTTTATTGAATCTGGGAAAACGCCGACGCTGTTTTGAATGAGGTGGGCCGCTAGCATGACGGTGCCAACACATTTGGCTCTCTCTTTGAGGATATCGCCCAACACCGGATCAATTCTTCTACAAAAGACAGAAGGCAGGTAAGACTAATCGACGCTAATCATCACTGATTGTCTCCATGAGCGTTGATCAGCGTCGATTAGCGTTCCCACAGTACAACGCGGTTGACCACGGGGCAAGAAAACGAGACAGGTCGGACAGGTCTAAGGTTTAATCACACGACAATTAGCCTGTCCGACCTGTCCTGTTTCCTTCGCCCATAGAAACCGCGAAGAAGCGAAGCCCGCGCTCAAAACCGAAAACAGGGTCTGACCCCAAACTCCACGACCCATCACGACAGTGCCATTCGGGTCTGACCCCGAATTTGCCCTGAGGATTTGCTCTATTTCGTGAACTCCATATATTGGAAGTGGGTTGGTCCTTTCGTAGCCGAGGAGAATGTCATGCCTTATTGCCCCAATTGTGGAAAGTGTGTGGGAGCATCCGACAATTATTGTTCGAGTTGTGGAAGAGCACAGTCTTCGTTGTCGTATCGAACCGAATGCACATTGCCAAGCTACTCGCTGCCAGAACTAACTAAAAAATGCCCAAGGTGCAACGGTAAAGGAAAGTGTCCTGAAAGCGAAAACAACCCTGGATTGTTTGCTCTCGCTTGTGTCTTTACCTTTGGGTTGGCCAGCGATAATCCAACGGTGACATGCGAGTTATGTGACGGAGAGGGGATTGAGAAGAAATCGTAGCGCACTATAGTTTCACTTTTCGTCAATCATTGCCTGAACCTTATCAACAAACTGAAGGCAAATTTGGGGCCATGAAGAGGTAGATCATGCGTGGCCGTGCCACCCAGCCGCCCCAATCGTCAAAAAACGCTCAAGAATGATCCGCAATGGTGCAAAACCTTTGCAGTATTTCGCGAAAGCAATAAGCTGAATATTGGAGCGCGCATAACGACGTAATTGGTGATTTTGGCAAAATCGATGATCAGAGGTAATTGGACTAATGGCCCCCGACGTGAAAACAACCGATGCGGCGAAAAATAATGACGATAAACTCCCTTACTGGACTTGGAGATTGCGCGCTGATGCCGCCGAAAAGTTCCGAACTAGGTGTTGGTACGCGCATCTGCGCTGGTGTATTGATGCGTCTTCCCCAGTGAAACGAGTTGTCGACCTATTGGCGTTGCCAGTCAGTGCCATTTGTCTGGCGATGTATGTCCCGCAGTTGATTGGTATGCCCATGCTCATGATTTTGATGGGCTTCGCATTTTTCCTCTTTGTATATAAGAGTTTTGTGGCTCATGTGGCGGAGTTGCGCCTAGGGGCAGATATAGTCGTTGGTGGAGTTCCAACTGTGCCTAGGTTCGATAAACTAATTCCTGTGGATGCAAAGAAGATTGCGCTCGTAGGTCAGAATCAAAAGTCTAGGTTTGACCAAGATTACTCAGTTACGCTAGAAAGCCTCAAATCGCTTCTATCGCGAGAGAACGTCAAAGAGATATGGATTGTAATTCAAACGCCGCTTGCACTTTGGAGTGATCACCCAAAAGCTGGAAAACATCTTGAGGATTTCACACTTGAAGGCCTTCAACGCCTCGCAGTAGATTTACCTAACGAGGAGCGCGTTAGGGTTGCATTTCATCCTGCCGCAACACTATCGGCAATTGTGGTGGACTACGATGAAGAAAAGCCACTCGCCATAGTTACACCAAAGCTGCAGACCACAGCTAAGGTAAAGAATAGATTTTCCATGGTTGTTCAAGGAGATGAGTACGAAGCGATAATGGCGGGTTTTGAACGATTTTTGCTTGAAGTGGATGAGTTCGAAGGTGGAAAAACTGCGAAACTCGCGGATGCGGCGACGATCCTTAAAGAACTGTGTCAAGATCCTGTCTTAAAAGAGGTGAAGAGACACCTTAACGTGGAAGAAGAATAGCCACATTGGCATCCGTGGTGTACCGTCAAGTCAGTATCGTAGTTTTTGGCGTGATCGGTATCACGCCAACAACTTCTCAACAATCTCACCATGCACATCCGTCAGGCGGAAATCACGGCCTTGGAATCGATACGTCAGCTTCGTGTGAATAAAGCCAAGTAGATGCAGAATGGTGGCGTGAAGATCGTGGACGTGGACGCGGTCTTCGATGGCGTTGAAGCCGAAGTCGTCGGTGGCTCCGAGAGTGGTTCCTGGTTTGATGCCGCCACCGGCAAGCCACATCGAAAATGCGTTGGGGTGATGGTCGCGGCCGTCGTTGCTGCCTTGGACCATGGGGGTGCGGCCGAACTCGCCGCCCCAGATGATGAGCGTGTCGTCCAGTAACCCGCGGTTCTTCAGGTCTTGGACAAGCGCGGCACTCGCCTGGTCGGTGTCCTGGCAGTTCTTTTTGATGTCCTTGGTCAAATTGCCGTGCTGGTCCCACGACTCGTGAAACAACTGGACGAATCGCACACCGCTTTCGACCATTCGACGCGCGAGCAAACAGTTGTTCGCAAACGATGGCTTGCCGGGCTCCGCGCCATATAGGTCAAGCACGTGTTGCGGCTCCTTGGACACGTCCATCAACGCGGGCGCGTGCATCTGCATGCGAAAGGCCATCTCGAACGAATTAATACGCGTGGCGATTTCTGGGTCGCCGACGATATCCAGCCGCGTCTGGTTCAACTGGCGAATCGCGTCCAGCGAATTTCGTTGGATTGTGTTGTCGACGCCTTTGGGATTCGACAGATACAACACCGGTTCGCCGCTGCTGCGAAACGGGACGCCTTGATAAACGGTTGGCAAGAACCCGCTGCCCCAGTTCGAGTTTCCACCGCTGGGGCCCTTCTTGCCGGAACTCATCACGACGAATCCCGGCAGGTCGCACGATTCGCTGCCCAGACCGTACGTCACCCAGGCGCGATGCTCGGCCGGCCGAACTGTTGCGCTCCGGTGTTCATCATGATTTGGCCAGGCGCGTGGTTGAACGCATTGGTGTTCATCGATCTGACGATCGCGATGTCGTCGACAACGTTGGCCAAGTGCGGCAGCAGTTCCGAGATTTCCGCACCGCATTTTCCGTGGCGAGCGAATTTGTACTTAGGGCCGAGCAGTTTTGAACTTGGATTGATGAACGCGGCACGATAGCTCTTGATCAAATCTTCGGACGGCAGCGTGCCGTCGTATTTGGCCAATTGCGGTTTGTAGTCGAGCATCTCCAAATGACTCGGCGCGCCGGCCATGAACAGGTAGATGACGTTCTTGGCTTTGGGTTTGAAATGCGGCTGCTTCACGGCGAGCGGATCATTCGGCTTGGGAGCCGCGAAGCCGTTTTCAAGGAATAATTGACCGAGCGCCGCGGTTCCCAACCCAACTCCACATTGTTGGAAAAACCAACGACGCGTGGCTTGATTTGGATCTTGCATGTTCACTTCGTTTATTCCTTTGCTTGGAATGAGCCCACGGATGGCAGAGCGGACCCACGGATGACGGAAAGAAAAATATCCGTGGGTCCGCTCTGCCATCCGTGGGCATTTCTCTTCACTCCTTGGTGATGGTTTCGTCGAGGTTTAACAACAGGGGACATGCTACTTTTCCTTTGCGAACTCTGCGCCTCTGCGCTTCCAACTCTTCTCAAAACAAACTTCGCAAACAGCCCAAATCAATTGAAACTGTTCGCCGGGCTGTCGACTAACGCCAGCCTTGAAAAGGCTGATAAGGCATCGAGTTCTCGCAGCCCGGAACAAGCTCAAGTCCAAGGCCTGATCCTTTTGGAAGCGAGATCATTCCATCAACGGGCCGAAGTGCGGGAGAAGCCATTTGCTCGTGCAAATCAAGATCTTCAGGCGAGCCGATCATCTCCAGCATAAAGCAGTTAGGTATCGCGGCCAGCACATGAACGGCCGCGGCGTTTGCCAGTGGACCGTTTGGGTTGTGGGGAGCAATTGAAACGTAACGCGACTCGGCCAATGCCGCAATCTTCTTACCAGCGGTGATGCCGCCACAGTTGGCAATGTCGACTTGCAAGATCGAGAGTGAACGGGCATCCAGGAATGGTTGCACTTCGTAAATCGACGACAGCCGTTCGCCGGCGGCAATTCGTGTCGAAGCTCGCGACGTAACTTCGCGCAAAGCCCAGGGATGTTCAGGCGGCACGGGTTCTTCGATGAACATTAATCCGTGTGGTGCCAATGCTTCACAAAGCTGAATTGCATCTCCGGGATTCAATCTTCCGTGGCAATCGACGGCGATTTCGAAGTCCGGACCGACTGCCTCGCGACCCGCCGCGAAGAATTCGGCGATGCGGCCAAACGTGCTGGTCGGCAGCCACTCGGCCTCGCGCCAACTCGCCGGGATCGAGCCGCGCATGCCAGAGTAACCTTGTTGTTCGGTTGCTGATTCTTGGGACGTTCCGCCGTAGAAAATGGGCAAAGTTGTCTTCGCCGCGATGTGCCCCCATTCTTTGCAACGACGCAAATTCTCCGCGAAGACTTCAGGACGATCGCCCGCGGCGCAATGACAATAGACGGGAATCTGATCGCGAGTCGGACCGCCGAGCAACTCATAGACTGGTGCGCCGAGCGATTTGCCTTTGATGTCCCATAGTGCGACGTCCACTGCACTGATCGCCGATGCATGCAGTGGACCGCCCACCCAGAACGAATCGCGATACATCTTTTCGTGGTGGTCTTCGATGCGTGTCGGATCTTGGCCGACCAGGTATCGGCCCAACTCGTGCAGATTCTGTTCGACGGTCTTTGAGCGCCGTTTGAGAACGGTTTCGCCGATGCCAACGATCCCTTCGTCCGTGTGAAGTTCAACGACGACGCAATTTCGAAATCCCAGACCAATTAGTTTGACGTCGAGCTTTGTAATCTTCATCAATCCAGCCAACCGCTGTTTCGGAGTTCTTCGGCCAACAAGTCCATTTGTTCGGCGGTCAACGGAGAAAACGGTTCGCGCGAATAACCGCCTTTGCGTCCCCAAAGCTCAAGCATGCCACGATAGATCGGCAGGTCGGCCGCGGGTCCGAGTTTTTGATACGTGTACAGATGCACGATCGGCAGGATTTTTTTCCAGAGCTCGAATCCGCGTTCGATGTTCTTTTCCTCGACGACCGCGCGATACATCTCCAACGCCGTGCCTGTGGCAACATTTAACACGCCACTGACCCAGCCATGTGCTCCAGCGGCAAACGCTTCATAGGCAGAGAGAAAACTGCCGTAGAACACTTTCATTTTGTCGCCGACCAACAGCGAAAGGTCGTGAACTGGCACGACCGACTCCATTGTGCTTTTGACCATGTGCACGACGTCCTCTTCGACCAGCTCCGCGATCTGTTTTGGCGAAATCACCGGGCAAGCCGTGTTCGCGGGATTGTTGTACAACATGATCGGGCGATCGGTCTTGGCTCGCAATGCTCGAAAATGTTGGATAACCGAATCCATCGGCGGTTTGCTGTAGTACGGCAGGATGACGATCAAAGCGTCGGCGCCGATCGCCTGTGCTTCGCGCGAAATGTCGATGGTCAGCTTTGTGGCGTTGTGTCCCGTGCCAGCGATGATGGGTAACTTGCCGTAAGCGCGCACCAGAACCGTTACGAGGGTGTGGTTGACGCTGCGGCGGC
>CAYFJO010000039.1:0-44425 GCA_964343305.1 uncultured Pirellulaceae bacterium
TCACAGAGAACATTACGTCGTTTGGACGGCGGTTCATGAATAATCCGGGTTAGGCTCGTCACACAAGTGTCCCCGCTTGTGATTCCGCATTTTCTTCCGGCAAGCGAGGACGCTCACTCCACGCATGCGGACGCAACCTTGACCATGGTCACGCGATTGCCCTTTTGGTTGTACTCGACCGAGTCCATGTAGGTGCGCATCAAGAACACGCCGCGACCGGACGGCAACTCGGCTCGCTCGGGTGAGGTGGGATCCGCCAATTGAGCAACGTCAAATCCTTTGCCATCGTCTTCAATGGCGATACGCAATTCTGTTCGAGACAAGCCGAATTCGACACGAATGGCGTTGGAATCGGAATTGTCCGAGCCGTGAAATATAGAATTGGCCAGCGCTTCTTCGACCGCCAAGTGGACGCTATACACATCTTTGGCCGGCCATTGCAGGCGCTCCAGGTTCGAGAGCAACTCACGCAACACGACACTCGCGGCGGCGGGCTTGGCGACAAACTCTCGGTGAAAAGACCAATGATCGTTATTCGTGGTAATTACTGTTGCCAATACTCTCAGTCTCAAGAAAGAAAAGTAGTGCGACAATTCAAACTCATCGTCCGCCTTTCTACCACCCCCTGATTAGTGAAGTTCCTCACACCCTTCTAGTAAAGACTTCTCGAAGGCAGGCTGCTGTCGAAAGTCGATCGCTCGGCGACTGGCACGGCACGATGGCAGAAAACGGCGGGACGGAATCGTGATGCGGCGCGTGAATTTCGATGAATCACGTCGGTATGCTTTGTGGATCATAGGTGCCTTGATGGTAGCGAGAATGACCATGATAAACCTCCGATATAAACGCTAAAGCATCTGGCTATGCTTTCTTGGTGGACGATGGAGGCCCATGCCGTTGAGATGAGTTTGTGAGACAATGCCCAGCGAGTGTTCATCAAGGCCGAACGATACTCCCATCTCTCCGACGAATGGCTGGCCACGCGCCGCCGCTGGGATGATCGGGGAACGGAAACTTTGCCGCCAATTCTTCGTCGATGTTAATTCCAAAACCAGGCTCGTCAGTCGTCCACAAACATCCGTCCTTGAGCGTCGGACAACCAGGAAAAACATCTTGGGTGGCCTGATTAAACGGGGTGAATTCTTGAATGCCAAAATTGTGGCAACTCAAATCGAGTGCCAGATTCGCCGCATGACCGACCGGCGACGTATCGCCAGGACCATGCCATGCCGTTCGCACACCGTTGAATTCGCACAGCGCGGCCACTTTGCGCGCCATCGACAGCCCGCCGATCTGTGACAAGTGAATGCGAATGAAGTCGATCAACCGCTCTTGGATCATCGGCACGTACTCGCTTGGATTGTGAAACAGTTCGCCCATCGCGATGGGAATATGTGTGTGTTGCCGAAGTTGCCGAAACCAGCTCAGTTCTTCCGGCGGCAGCGGGTCTTCGAGAAAGAACAGCCGATACGGTTCGAGATCTTTCGCCAATTGCAGCGCGATGGGCGGCGGCACACGCTCGTGAATGTCGTGCAACAGTTCGACCTCATCACCCAGCTTCTGGCGCGCATGTTCGAACAAACGCGGCACGAGCCGGGCATAGTCGGCTGGTTCGAAAACATTGTGCGGCGATGTCGGACTGTCCACGTCGTTGCTTTGCCGCAGATCGCTCGTCGTGCCGTACGTTGCCTGTCCGGGGACTTCGACTTGCAATCGAACGTGCCGGAAACCTTCATCGATGTAACTTTGTGCTTGATCCGTCACGTCGTCGAAATCGTGGCCGCTGGCATGCACGTAGACCGGCGCGGCCATCCGACATCGGCCACCCAACAGATCGTACAGTGGCATCCCGGCCTGTTTTCCCTTGATGTCCCACAACGCCATGTCCACGCCTGACAGCGCGTTGTTCAACACCGGACCGCTGCGCCAATACGAACTCATTTGTGCCGCTAGAAAAATATCTTCGATTTCGGCGACGTCCCGTCCGTGCAAATACGGATTGAGATATTCGTGCGTCGCTTCCACGACTGCCAGCGGTCGCTGAGTAAACGTTGCACAACCCAAACCGTACAAGCCCGGCTGATTCGTTTCGACCTTCGTCACAACTAGCCGGATTCCAGCCGGTGCCGTTTGGATGCAACGAATCTTTTCAATGCGAACTTCACTCATGGCTTCCATCTTGCCCATGAGGGAAGTAGGATGCAACCCGCTCTGTTTGTAGAACAATTGCCCCAATTGTTCCCGGAGCAATTGGGACAGTTATTCTACACTGCGAGGATCCCGTGGCGAAAATCACATCCGTCGAACGCATCTGGATCGACCTGCCGTTGAAAGAAGTTCCGTTTCGGAACATGGTCCGCGAGATTCCACATTGGTCGCTTTTTGAAATCTGCAAAGTGACACTCGACACCGGCCACGTTGGCGTCGGCGAAACAATGCCCTACTACACCTGGGGTGATGTGCCGGAAGAAGCGGTCGCGAGAGCCGAGGGTGCCAACCCCGTCGAGATCATGTGGGACGATTCCCTGGGTGCCGGGTTGCAAATGGCATGCTTTGATGCGGTCGGCAAGTTGCTCGACGCGCCCGTGTGGTCGTTGCTGGGAACAAGGGTCCGCGAGCAAGCCTACGTCGGTTGGTGGGCGATCGACATGCCAGCCGAAGATTGGATCAGCGAATGTCGCGAAGCACAAGCGTCGGGCTACACGACCTTCAAGACCAAGGCACGACCTTGGTTCGATCTCGAAAACCAACTCACGCGGTTGTGCGAAGCCTTGCCGGACCATTTCAAAATCGACATGGACTTCAACGAATTTGGCCTCGACCCGGCGATCGCCAAACCGCTGTGCAAGCGGCTCGAGCGATTCCCACAACTGGCAATCTGGGAAAGTCCTATTCGCCAGGAAGATGTCGAAGGCAACCAGCAACTTCGTCGACATCTGTCCGTGCCAATCGCTCAGCACATCGGTCGCCCGCAATTCAGCACGCAGTTGAAACAAGAGATCTGTGATGGCTTTGTGCTTGACGGCGGTGCCAGTCGCGCGATGCGAAACGGCCGGATTGCCGCCGAGTTTAACAAGCCGTTCTGGCTGCAATGGGTCGGCTCGAATCTGGCTGCAACGTATGGTCTGCACATTCAAGCCGTTTTGACACACGCGCTGTGGCCAGCGATCCACTGCAACCACATGTGGCCGGAGCATTTTGTCGAAGAACCGTTCCTGGTCAACAACGGTATGGCCGAGGTTCCGAACAAGCCGGGAATTGGTGTGACGGTCGACTGGGACGTCATTGAAAAATATCGTGTCGAGCGACAAGACAAACCGTACCCGTATCCTGGCCTGCTTTTGGAACTTCAATGGCCGAGCGGCACAAAGACGTATTTCACCCATACCCAACAAATGTGGGACTACTTCGGCGGCAGCGGCCAACTTCCCGCATTCATCAACGGCGTTCACCTGACTCGCATCGAAGACGACGGCTCCGAGACATGGAAACAAAACTACGAGCGAGCGTGTCAGGCCCCGTTTCATCAGGCGTAGCTCACGCCTCTCACCGGTAGAATCTCATGTCAACCAATTCTGATGAAGCGAAGCCGAGTCTGTCCGACCAAAAGCCAACAAAAATCCGCTGGCTAATCTTTGCACTCGCGTGCATGACGTCGTTCGTACTCTACTTGCATCGCTACACATGGGGCTTTATCAAACGCGATGTACAAGAGGAGTTCGATTGGTCGGAGTGGGAACTTGGGTTTCTAGATAGCATCTTTAACGCGACATATGCCTTTGGTCAGATTCCGTCTGGCATCTTGTGCGACTGGTTTGGCCCGCAAGTCTTGCTCGGTTCGATCATCTTGTTGTGGACCGTTTCGATGGGCAGCGTTGCTCTGGCAACTGGTTTCGTTTCCGCCCTGGTTTACCGTGCAGCGTTTGGGCTGACGCAAGCGGGTTGCTATCCGACGCTCAGCAAAATCTCCAAGCTTTGGTTTCCGTTGTCCGTGCGTACGTCCGTACAAGGTTGGATCGCAACTTTCTTTGGCCGTGGCGGTGGAGCCGCGTCGTTTATCCTCGTAGGCACGGTTCTGATGGGGTACTTCAAATTGACATGGCGCGAAGCGCTTTATGTTTTGACGGGGGTTGGAGTTTTGTTCGGCTTGATGTTCCTGTGGTTGTTTCGAAATCGCCCGCAAGATCATCCGTGGTCGAACGAGGCCGAAGCCGAACTAATCGCCGAAGGCAAACCCAGCGAAGTCGAAGCGACCGGCACGGCGTTGCGTTGGTCGCGGCTGTTGAAGAGCCCCAACATGATGGTCTTTTTCGTGCAGCAATTCACGAGCGCATTCGCCGACAACGTTTATGTCTACTGGATTCCGCTCTATTTGTTGACCGCCAAGAATGTCGACACCGCGTCCGCTGGATGGATGGCCGCCCTGCCGCTGATCGGTGGAGCGGTTGGTGGCATGATCGGCGGGGTGTTGCAAAACCACCTGATTATCAAGACTGGCAACCGGCGCTGGGTGCGCAGTTTGATCGGCATGATCGGCAAGCTGCTGGCGACGATTTTGATGTTCGTCAGCCTGGGCTTCGATGCGGCGGTGGCGATCGTGGTCATTTTTGCGTTCGTCAAGTTTTTTGGCGACTGGTCGCAGCCCACGGTCTGGGGCACGATCACCGATGTCGCTGGAAAGAACGCGGCAACTGTCTTCGGCGCGGTGAATACCGTCGGTTCGATTGCCGGTTTTCTCGCCGGGCCGCTAATGGGCCTCATGATCATGTCGTACAGCGAAATCACCCCAGTTGAAAATCAGACCGTCGCAGAAACTCAAATAGCCGTCGACGATCCGACCCTTGATCCTACTAAAGTCAAATATGAGTTTGGGAAAAAGAATCTTGTCAAAGGAACCCTCAAGGGATCGCTCAAAATCGGCGACCAAGCCCTGGCCACGTTCGTCGACCCGGAAGACGCCGACTTCTCGTTTGTTCCGGCCGAGAATTCATTAGTCGTCGCCGCAACGTTGGACAAACGGCGAGGGATTCTTACTGTCCAATGGAAAGGCAAACCACGCTCGAATTCGCGAGTGGTCGTCCATTATCATTTCACGGATTATTCCAACGGCTGGACAGCGCTGTTCCTTGCGTTGGGCGTGATCTACCTGGTGTCGTCACTGTCATGGCTGTTTATCGACTGCACGAAAACGATTGAGGACGAATGACACCATGAAACGCTTCAAGACCGTCGACGAGTACATTGATAGCAACGAGCAATGGCGCGACGAGTTGGTCACGCTGCGAAAGATCCTGAACACCACCGAGTTGAAAGAAACCGTCAAATGGGGAGCGCCGTGCTACACGATCGACGGCAAGAATCTTGTTGGGCTGGGCGCGTTCAAGTCGTTCTTTACGCTCTGGTTCTTCCAAGACGCGTTGCTCAAAGACGAAAAGAAAGTCCTGATCAACGCTCAGGGAAGGCAAGACCAAAGCGCTCCGCCAGTGGCGTTTCGAATCCGCCAACGAGATCGACGCCAAGCTGATCAAGTCCTACGTCAAGGAAGCAATCACAATCCAGCGCCGCGACAAACAGATCAAGCCTGACCGCAACCAAACCGTCACCCTTCCGCCTGAACTCAAGAGGGCGTTACAAATAAACAAAAAGGCGGACACGGCTTTCAAGCAACTCACCGAAGGCCGGCAGCGCGAGTACACTACCTACGTCGCCGACGCCAAACACAAAGAGACCAAACAAAAGCGGCTAGAAAAAGTCATCCCCATGATCGCCGCCGGCAAAGGGCTCAACGACAAGTATCGGTAAACTAAAGCTGCCGTTTCGCAAACTCGTCTACGTTTCTTTGAGCAGCCTTGTTTTAGTCCGCTCATTTTGATCTTGGAGTTCGCGATTCCTGCCGGATCGGCCTTCTGCGAGATTCTAACCAAAGTTAGCGTCGCCGAGAGAGAGGTCACTTTCGATATGCACATACAAGACATCGTCTTGAGAAAACGGCTGGCATTTATATCGGATCGATCCTGTTGTATGCGGTACTTCATCGGGGCAAAAGCAAAAACCAAGTCCTACAATCTTAGTCTCTGGCAAGAGTTGTTCCACTAACTCTTCCACGGTTCCTGGGGGCCGATATTTGGTCGCCTCAACGGTTTCAGTGAATGCGGCGCGACGAATCCTCCATTCCCATTTCGAGTCCATCAAAGCAAGAAACTGTTTCGCAGCAGTTATTGCGTCTATCTTGTCATCGTCAGTAAGTCCTATGCGATCGAATGAGATGGTAAAAGGAATTTGCGTGTCAATGAACTGAATGTTCCCTTTCCACTCCATATCAACTTCGGACCACATTACTTCACCAAAAGTGTCGTCCTGCAACACCTTGAACGAAGACCAGGTCCAATGTCGATCGCTCGTCGCGGAGACACTTTCCGGAACGAAACCTAGACGGACGACCATCACGCGGATCTCATCTAAACTCAGCGCGGCTCGCAGGGAATCGTCGAACATTTGGCGTGCGTGGTTGTTTTCGTCGGCGGCGTAGGTGTCGACCAGTTGTTGTACCGTCGCGTCGTCTTCGGGTCGCATCAAGTCGCGGATGTAGATCAAGCCGCCGGGTTTGGTGACTCGGACGGCTTCGCTGAGTGCGACGAAGGGGTCGGGAATGTGGTGGACGATGCTGTTCGACATGACCACGTCAAATCGATCATCGTCGAAGGGCATTTCTTTTGCATCGATCTGTTCGAGCATGATGCGTTCGATCAGCGTTTCGGCTTCGATGTTGTAGCGAGCCAGATCGAGCATGTGGACGGCCATGTCAACGGCCATGACTCGGCAATCTTCGTGGCGCTGGCAAAGTTCGATGGGGATCAGCGCCGTGCCAGTGCCAAGGTCGAGGACTTCGCCGCTAATCTCGCCAGCCGCAAGAAGATCGTCGACGAACTTGCGATTGACCTCGCGATGGTCCATCTCGTTGTAGTCGGTCGCCTCTTCAAGTGTGTCCATGACTTCGGGTTCGAGCACGCGTTCAAGTGGCATTGGTTTTTCCTTCCAGCAGCTTGGCCATCGAAAAATAGGTGGTCACTCGGCAGGAAATTGACGACGAAAGACCTCAGGGATATCGCGATGACCATGAAGGACGCGATAGACGATGATCCCTTCGTTCGTCGCGCGGTAGAAGATGACGTATGGATAGGGGAGAGCGGTAAAGTGCCGCAGGTCGTCGGGCAAGTCCTCTGCGATACCGAAGCAAGTTTGTCCCATTCGCGGCTGTGATTCCAGTAGATCGCAACACTCTTTGATGCGATCGATCACACGATCAGCGGCACTAAGATTGTCTTTCGCAATTTCGTCCCAGATTTCGTCAAAATCTGCAAGTGCCTCGACGGTGCGATGAATGGTCGACATCTAGCTAGTTTGGGTTTGTGAGTCGTTGAGTCGTTGGCGACCACGACGCTTGATGTCTTCCACATCGAGTGGTTGTGTCTCGCCCGCGATGGCTGATCGATGTGCTTCGCGGAGTTGCGCATTTAGCGATTCCATCGTTGGCCGATGCGATTCGTAGAATTGGATCGCTCTTTCAATGGCTTCATCCGAGGACGAAAATCCGTCCCGTGCAATCTGCGTTTGCAAAAGTTCCTGTGTTTCCTGAGTGAGTTCTACTTGCATGGCCGGATACCCGATAAGGAGACGTTTGTTACCAAAATTATATTCAGTACTCCAAGATTTGGAACAGGTGAAGCGAACGGCAGTTTAGCTGAGGGTGGATTTCCAACCCAAGATGTTCTGGATTTCATGATCGATCCAAGTCGCAATTTCGCCAGCCTGTTTGAGCAGCTTTTCGTATTGAAGAGCGTCCTCAGCCGTCACCAGCAGTCTGCTGTCGCCACCAGCCCATGCCAAGCATCATCAACGCGACGAGCAGATAGCCGATCGCGAATTGATAGGGTGTCTGGCGGAGATGTTCGTTCGTTAATGTCCATGGCAAAAACATCGGCGCACCTTTGATGGGCGAGTGCATGATGCCGAACAGACTACAAGCTGCGGCCACGGCAAAGTAGGACGCGGCTGAGTAGAGTCTCCGATCGATAATCATCGCCAACGACGCGGACCAGATTAGACTCGTGACGATGAAACCGTTGGCCAGGATGCGCAGTGTGTGAATTTTCTCAACAATTTGCCCGCCAAGAAATTCGGCGATTATCGGATTTCCTTGAACACCGTCTTGGGGAGTACCAAGAAGTTCGTCCAAGAAGATGATGGCCAACTGGGCCAGCGCGGGAATGCAAGCGAGGGCCAGCGCCGGGTAGTGACTGACTTTGGTGGCTTTGAAACTTTGCGCCGTGATTTCCAGGCCGATGAAAATCAGGATCGGGAACACGGTCGGCTTGGGGATAATGGCGTACAAGAAGCCAAAGTAACCGAGCAGTCCCGCGCCGCCGACAAACAGCGCGGTAGCCAGTGTATAGGCCGCGCGCCCGCCCATCGCTTTGTAGGCAGGGTGGCCGATGTAGGGTGTGGTCTGAATCACACCGCCGCAGAGACTCGCGACCAGCGTGGCGAAGGCTTCGACGCCGATCACCTGGTTTGTGTCGTATTCGTCGCCCGCGGCGGCTGCGCTCTCGGTGCAATCGATGCCGCCGACAACCGTGCCCAGTGCAAAGGGGATCACGATCGGCATGTAAGTCATCGCTGCGCCCATGGCACTGACCCAGCCGAATTGAAAGACCAGCGTCCACTCGGTCGGCATCAGCGCTTCGCGTGCGTTCCTGAATTCCCTGCCGAAATCGTGTTCGATGTGGCCAGTGCCGACCATGATGTAGTAGACCGCGGCGGCGACCAGCATCGCGCCAAGCGCACCCGGGACTCTTCCTGGGAGTGGGATTCGTGCGACGAGGGTTGTAAGAATGATCGACAGCGCGACTAGACCGACAATCGGGTAGGGCATGATTTCGATCAGCGGCAAGAAGCAAATCAACACAAGTGCGATGGCGGCGAGCGAACCAAGCAAGCCGGCACGTGGCACTACACGTCGAATCCAGTTCGATCCAAATGCACACGCAAACTTGAACAAACCGCTGATGAAGATCGAGCAAATGCCAATCTTCCACGTGAACATCGCCGCGTCGAATTCGGCCAATCCCAGACCGCCGTCAGCCACCGGCATTTTGCCGTGAACAAACGCCGGTCCCAACACGAAGAAGACCATGCCAATCGTGCTGGGCGTATCAAGCCCCAGCGGCATGGCGGTAATGTCTTCGCGACCCGTGCGTTTTGCCAACCGCAGTGCCATCCAGAAAAATATCAAATCCCCGACGAGTACGCCGATGGCCGTTCCCGGCACCATGTAACGCATTGCAAAACTTGCAGGGAAACTGAATACCGCGGCCAACAGCCCCACCGTCAGCAATAAATCGGCGATATTGTCTAACATCAAGCCGAAAAAGGCATTTACGTCGCCTGGAGCTGCCCATTTGTAGTTGTTTTTGGACACTTGGGCACCAACGGGCACGGGGTTTGCTTCTTTAGAATTTCACCCAATCAAGCGATTTGCTTCGGGTGCAGTGTGAATTAGAAAGGACTTTGATTCGGGGAGTGATTCACTTTACAGGTTTCCTGCCGACAAGGCATCGTACCAAGGTGAATGGCTCCCGAAAAGTAGCAAATCCTCGCGAAGCTCGCCGGATCTTGTTACGATGGACCATGGAACTGACAGAGGTTTAATGGGTCCTGGCGAATTGGAGTCGCAACCGAACCCTAAGAAAAACGGTGCGTACAATCATGAAGACTATTCTCAAAGAAACAAAAAAGAATTCTGGTGCAACCATCGTGACCGACGAGCAACTCTTGCTGCGGTATCGTGAGACGGGCGACCGGGATTTGTTTACGCAGTTGATGCAACGCTACGAACGCGAGTTGTATAGTTACTTGCGACGTTATCTCGGCGATGCGGAAATGGCGGAAGACGCGTTTCAAGCGGCCTTTTTGCAAGTCCATTTGAAATGCGAACAATTCGAGGAAGGTCGACGATTTCGTCCGTGGTTGTACACCATCGCCACGAACCAGGCGATCGACGCTCGGCGGCGAAACAAGCGCCACGTCATGGTCAGCCTCGACCGAACGGGCGGCACGGACGACGATATTGACGCGGGCAAATTGATTGACCTCTTGACCAGCGAAGAAGCCGATCCGTTGGATCAGGTCGACGCGTTTGAAACGCGCGAGCGTGTTCAAGAAGTCTTGGACGATCTGCCCGAGCACATGTATGCCGTTGTGCAATTGGTTTATTACAAAGGCCTGAAGTATCGCGAGGCCGCGGACGTGTTGTCGATTCCTGTCGGCACGGTCAAGAGCCGGCTTCACGCAGCGATCAACCGACTGTCCGAAGTTTGGAAAGCGACCCACGCAAGTTTGTGATTCCCCCCAATGCAAGACGACCAGGGCAAAAATGAATCTCGCAGCCAGGTGCGCGAGAATCTCGTAGGCTATTTGCTCGGTGCGTTAGAGCCAGCCGAGCAACAAGCTGTCGAGCGAGAACTTGCTCAGGATGAATCATTGTGTCGCGAATTGAGTCTGTTGAAGTCACGGCTCGAATTGATGGACACGGATGACGATTTCATCCATCCACCCAAAGATCTCGTTTCCAATACGCTGGCATCAATCGTTGCCTTTGAAGACGAACACAAAGTCCAACCAGCATCCATTTCACTTCGTTCCGATTCCGCGGTTTCTCGTGGAGTCAGTGGTTGGAGCTTGACCGACCTGATCGTGGCCGCCGGCATCTGTGTGGCCGCCGCCATGTTGTTCTTCCCCGCGATTGCCAACAGCCGCAACCAGGCTCGCATTGCCGCTTGTCAGCACAATCTTCAATCCATTGGCCGGGCGTTGCACTCGTACAGCGAGTTCAACCAAGGCTATTTTCCGCCGCTGCCGAACGAAGGAAAAATGGCCGTTGCCGGATACTACGCGGTTGTCCTCCGAGATCAAGAGTTCATTACTGATCCACGGCAGTTTGTTTGTCCAAGTTCCAGCGTCAACGTCCAGCCCAACTGGACATTGCCCACCCGCGAGCAAATCGAATCCGCCACCGGACCGAAGTTGATCGTCATGCAACAATCGATGGGCGGCAGTTACGGTTATACGCTTGGTTATCTGGTCAACGGTCAGTATCATCCGACGCGCAACTTGCAGCGGCCCAGTTATGTCATCATGGCCGATTCGCCCAATCCTTATGCACCCGCGTCGGGCAGCCTCAATCACGGCGGCCGCGGTCAAAACGTGCTATTCGAAGACCTGCACTTCCAATACATCGTCGAGCGCGATCAAGATGGCTGTTGGGACTACGTTTACGTCAACCGACAGGGCGAACCCGCCGCGGGCGTCGATATGCACGACTCGGTCGTCGGAAGCAGTGCTACCTCGCCTGTGGTCTTCAATCGACGTTAATCTCGCCCACCAGCGATTGATCAATTCTCAACGAAACCCGTTACGATACTTTCTAACTTTCGCGCCGCCTGCTCGACCGCTTCGACAACTTCGTTGGCGTCAGTTTTTTGAGGCGCGTCGGGAATGGCGACATTGGTAACAGTCGACAGTCCGAGAATTCGCATTCCCAGATTCGACGCAACGATCACTTCCGGCACGGTTGACATGCCAACCACGTCGCCGCCGATCTTGCGAAACAGACGGTACTCGGCACGCGTTTCGTAACTTGGTCCCGGCACCGCTACGTACACTCCGCGATGCGCGACGAAGTCTTCTCTTCGTGCGATTGCCAATGACTGCTCGATGAGGCCACGGTCGTAAACTTCCGAAGTCTTTGAAACTTCGGAAGTTTGGAACTTGTATCTTTGCCACATCAGATCAATGTGATCGGCGATGATCATGATGTCGCCAGTTGTATAACTCGGATTGACCGCGCCACTGGCGTTGCCGACGATCAGCGTCGTGGCACCCAAAGCTTGCATCACCCGAACCGGCAACGTAATCTCGTCAACCGAATATCCTTCATACAGATGGCAACGCCCCTGCATGGCAACAATGTCGACACCAGACAGCTTGCCACATACAAGCTGGCCTTTGTGGGCGAGTGCCGTCGGTTTGGGAAATCCAGGGATGTCTGGATAAGGAACTGATACCGCGCTCTGAATACAGTCCGCCAACCCGCCCATGCCAGTGCCCAGAATCAAGGCCACTCGCGGAGTGTCGCACCATCGCTCACGCACAACATCAACCGCGTGAGCAATTTGAGAAGCGCCGGTCGACATAAGACAACGACCTCTGCCAAACAGTGTTTCTGCTAGGCCGATTCTTGAGCCAGCACACCTAAAACCAAGGTTGTCAGTTTCGGTTCCGCGGCGTTGGCAATGGCGATGATGTCTTCCACATTTGCTGCTTCCAAGGCATCGGGAAAACACATGTCAGTAACAATGGAAAACCCAACAACTCGTAATCCGCAGTGAACTGCAACAATCACTTCCGGAACGGTCGACATCCCCACCACGTCGGCTCCGATGTTGCGTAAGAACCGATATTCCGCCCGCGTTTCCAAGCACGGTCCGGTGACGGCGACGAAAACACCCTTGTGAGCGATGATGTCTTCTTTGCGCGCAATAGAAAGGGCGCGATCGATCAATTCTGAATCGTACGGAGCCGACATATCGGGGAACCGCGGTCCCAAGCGATCGTCGTTCACACCCATCAATGGATTGTCGCCCAGCAAATTGATGTGATCGTCGATCAGCATGATATCCCCTTCATTGTAGTAAGGATTCATGCCACCGCAGGCATTGGAAACGACCAGCAGTTGCGCACCCATCGCTCTGAAAACGCGCACGGGCAATGTGATCTGTTTTAGTGAGTAGCCCTCGTACAAATGAAAGCGGCCTTCCATCGCCATCACGGGCAAACCGTTCAAGGTGCCACAAACCAATCGGCCCGCATGACTGATCGCCGTGGAACGTGGAAAATTGGGAATATCTTCGTAGTCCAACGTCGCTTCGACTTCGATCTTCTCGACCAGGCTGCCAAGTCCCGTGCCGAGAATCACGCCTGTGTGTGGTGTCTGGTCCCATTTTTGTCGAATGGCGGCAACTGCCTCTTCAATTTGTCCGTGCAGCTCAAGCATGTCAACCCCTTCAAGTGTCGTTGCTTCACATGGTTTAAACGCCAAGCGTAGCTGATCCAAAAGGGTGACAGCAAGTACCCCTCAGTTTCCTTTCGTTCATTGTAATCGCGTGTGTTTGCCAAGCATCGGGCCAGAATCTCCCAGCCTCGCTGCGGCCTACTCCGTATCCTCGATCAAGCGATTGTTTACGTCGATGTGATCGATGTACGCGGCAGCTTCGGTTTCGTTGCCCCTTTGAAAGGCTCGATCGAATAACCACAGACCTGGGCCATGAATGCGGAACCGCAAGTCCGTGTCAAGGAAACTCAATTGAACACGCATTGGAACGAAATAACCCTTGCGGATTTCTATGTACTCCGACATTTTCTCTGTGATTCGTTTCGTTCGGCTTTCGACCACCGTGTGTCTGCGCTGGTCGACGATCAGTGTTCCGGATTCGACGCCGATTTGTGCGGAACTGCCGCCTGACCCCATGCCGATTTCAACTTGAAATCGGACCCGCACTTCGTAGTCCAATTTGACCTGGTTGTCTTGAATCGTGAGCCCTTGGATCGTGATGTTGTCCATGTTGCGCACGATCTTGTCGATTGCCGAGATATAGCGAATGCCGCGCCGTTCAATGAGTGAACTCTTGGCGGGATTGGTGACTCGGCCGAAACGATGGCCGGCGCCCGTCGTGCGAAATAGATATGTGAAGTTCCTCACTTCGTCGGGCGGTAGTCCCAACCAAAAGCGGTTTGCTTCGCGTAGCTTTTCCAGAATCTTGATGCCTTTGGCATGGACGGCGGCTTCGGTTGGGTCGTGTTGAAATTTGTCGCGCACGATGACTCGGTTCTTCCAATCGGTACCATCGGCCGCGGTGATACTTGCAATTTCAAATCGGTCGAGCCCGGTTTTTTGGTCGACACGCGGTCCGAGTTTGATGGTGTACTTGCCCGACGTTGGAAACTTCATGATCGGCGTCCGTTCGTTGCCTGACCCCTTGTGAATGCTGAACCAAAGGTTGCGATCGGGCGTCAGATGTGTGTAGGAACACTCACCAGCCGCATTGGTCGATTGCAGCATGAGAAGGTGAAGCGGCAGAGTCGCCGTGCCGTGCAAATAGAGGCTGGCGTTTTCATCGGGACGCCCCTTCGCGTTGGTCAGTTGAAACTCGAGTTCGACTTGTGGGACCATCACAAAGTTGATCGTCTGCGGTTTGTCCGGCAGGACAAGAGCTTCGGGATCAAACTCGGCGGTCTTCTCATTCGCCGTCGGCAAACGCAACGCACATTTCAATTGTTCGTGCCGGTTTGCGTTGCGTTCCGCGAAGCCTTGCTTGCTGGCGATGATCATGATTTTTTCGGGAGAAAACGAGATTTTTCGTCCATCGACCGGAAACGAATAGATGCCTCGAAAACGCAGTTCGTATCGGCCGCGTTCGTCTGTCCTGGTTTGACCGTAGGAGAACAACTTGGATGGACCCCACGGGAAGCCGTGCTCTGTTTCGTCGCAAGCACATACTCGCACGTTTGCCACCGGTTGGTCATCGGAACCGGTGATCACTCCCTTCACGACGTAGGGCCAGCGTGTTTTGATTTCCTTCTTGGTTAGTGGCCGTCCCTTCAAGGCGACCTTAATTGTCTTCGTTCCGCTTTTGGCAACTTCGACGGTTTGCGTCTGTTTGTCGTATTCAAGTTCTTGTGGGACAAGTGCGTCCTGGCTAATTGTGAATTCATATTTGCCAGGTCGTAAATGCCCAAACGTAGAAACTGCGCCATCTCCAATCGGAATTCCGATCATGCCCGGTGGAATGGTCTTCGGAATTTGCGTCATCCAGACGGATGAATGATCCAGCGGCTTGCCGTCTTTGCCGGTGACTTCGAATCGCACGCGCACACCGCGAGGCAAGCGCAGCGTCACTTTCCTGTGCTGTTTTCCATCGAGCTTGATCACGTCGCCGAAGGCGAGCGGCGTGTTAGTTCGAGTACCTGAGTCCGCGACCAAGCGATATGTGCCTGCCTTCAATCCACGAATCTGTCCTGTCGCTCGGCGTGGCCCTATGTTGGATCGATCGCGACCAACCGAGAGGTGCTTGTCAGGCAGATTTCGCCAAGTTCGTTCTGTTGCGGGATCTTGCCAATCGCCTTTCTTCGATGGTTCATCGGGTTTCAGTGAACGAAAGACGTTGACAGAACTGTGTTCGATCGGCTGGCCATAGAGATCGAGCACTGTCACCTCAAGCGACGAGCCTTCTTCTTTCTTGGCGGCATCTTTCTTCTCCTTCCGATGCGTTACAAAAGGATCATGGGACGTTCGTTCATCCTTGCCATCAGTCACGGGCGCGCGTTTAGACGCTTCCTGATTGTCGCCGTTCGCTTTCACTTGCCTCGAGTCGTTGCCAGGTGGTGCATCGTCACCACCGGCCCAACTCTGCACGATAGCTGGCGTGATCAACAATGACACCACGACGATCGCCATCACGAGGACGCTGCTGCGAGTGAATCGCAATTTTGGTGTGTTACGGTTGTCCAAAATCCGAAGGACACGTCGCTTAAAGTCCGAAGCGTTCGTCCCCGATGCCGCGAGCGCGGCAATTTGATCGGTATTGCGAAAGGCCGACGAAAGCTCGGCCATGCGGACCAATGCGTCCGCATATTTCTCCGGTTGCCAGCCGGCACCGAGCACCATATCGTCGGCCGCGTTCTCGCGTTCGATACTGACGCGGCGACTGACGTACCACACTGCCGGATGAAAAAAAAGCGCTGCCTCGATTATCCGTTGGAGCAGATTGATGAGCAAATCGAATCGTCGGATATGCGCGAGTTCGTGCATCACCAGCGCACGTAATTGATCCGGCGACAACCCACTCGCCAGTGTCGCCGGCAAGAGGATCATCGGTTGAACGATTCCAACGACAACTGGAATTGAAATCTGTTCGCAAAAGAAGACGGTTGGTGCCAACTTCAATCCGATCTGTTTCGCTTGGCGGTTGATCATGGCAAGCAAACCGTCATTGGTGACTGGCGTCGACACACGCCGCAACCTTTGTCCGCCCCAAAGAGCCATCGTGAGACGGACGAACATGAACAGCACACCCGCGAAATAGGCAAGAGTCAGAGAGGGCGCCAAGAGTTGCAACCAAGATGCCGATGTTTTCGTAACGGGCTGCATTGATACGACTCGCTCGGCGGGAGTCTCATTCGGATCCGGATCTCGAACAACTGTTGCAAGCGGATTGATGTCGTCAGTAGAAAAGTGTTCTGATGTATCCTCAATGCCAGAGAAATCACCGTGAATAGGAGCTACGTCCAAATCTCCCACAGACGATTCGCTCGACCGTAATGCCACTGGTTCATCAAGCATTTCGACGGCGGGTGTCGGCGTATCGACCAATGCCATCGTGACGATCAAACATAGCACCATCGCAATCATCGCTGAAACATTGAACCAGTACCGCACGTTCGCACTTGCGCGCCTGAGTGCGCCCCCGGCAACAATCACCAACAGAGCGATGGCGATCCCTTGCCAAAGAAAATGCAGCAGCGTCACCGTCAGTCGCAGGGAAAACGATTCATCGGGCCAGGCGAAAATGTTCATTGGTTCGCTCCTCGCCGTGAGGCATGCAAGACGTGTTACGTTTCGTTCAACTTTCGGTTGATGATTCGACGCAGTTCCTTAAGTTCATCGTCTTCGATCTTCTTGACGTCAAACAGCTTGAGCAGCACAGCGGACGTCGAGCCGTCAAAGACACGGTCAACCACATCACCCAACACACGCTGCGTCACTTCTTCTTCGCTGATCCGCGGCGAGAACAAGTACGTGTTGCCCTGCTTTCGCCGCTTGAGGTACTTCTTGTCGACCATCGTGTTGAGCGTCGTGATGACAGAAGTCTTGGCCAACTCACGTCCCTCATCGGCCAGCTCCGACTGAACATCCCGCGCCAACAGGGGCGACTGATGCCACAACACTTTCAGAATCAGCAATTCCAGTTCCGTTGGGTATTTCGAAGCGGGTCGGGCCATTTCAGTTCTTCTTCGTGTGCGGCTAGAGGATGCGTCTAGTTTTATAGACGATATCGCAACGTGGAGCGTTTGTCAACGAGAAATGTCTATAAAATTAGACGCCGTTAAGAGTTGGCCTGCGGGGAAGAGAATTCACAGTTCAACCTTCACTATCGATCCCGCGTCATCCTCCTATCCGCGGCCCCGCGCCTCGACAGCAGCATGCTCGCTTTGAATTCTTCTCGAAACATCAGCCTCCCTCACATTCGCGGTCTGCTCTGCCTGCTGCGCGTTGCCCTCCCAGAGCCGTCGCCACTGAGCCAATCATCACCACCGTCTCTCAACGCCGCTGCGAATTCCACCACACCAGCTTGTTGCGCACCCTCGCGACACGTTACACTGCCATCGGTTAACTTCGTCAGCGCGATTGAAATCGCATAACCGACATTTTCCACGAAGCGGCAAACTTCAACGCCCAATCTACCCGTCAGAAGACTGCCGGAGATGGATATTCGTTGGGCGGCAAAATCCTGAAACTCGCCGTGAAATACCGACCCCTGTTTCTCGCAGCAATTCTCACCACTGTCGTGGCGGTGTTTGTCGCGTTTTACGTAACGCGTCCGACACCACTTTACACTCAGATCGTCTTTGGGCCTAACGAAAGCACTCGTCTTTGGTTCATTGCAAGGGGACTGCATCTATATATGGATCGTGATGCCAGTGACGGCGTACAACCGACCGAATATTTGGGTAAGGTCAAAGCAAAACTGCCTTTGGATATCACAACGTCTGACGGGAAAACGGTATATCAGAACATCTCAATCAGTCTGCTGTTGGTTCCAGAAGCCGTGAGCGATGACAGACCACAAGAGCTGGTTGTAGATGTCGATATCAACGGGATGGCCCGATTCAGCCAATATGGATTTGCAAACATGGTCGATCATCCGGGCCTAGCCGCAACCTTACATGTCGACGGTCCCTTAAAGATGCGACTACGCGAGCACGGTCTGCCCTGTCGCCTCATAGCGAACGGAGAACCGACGGATGTCTGTGTTGATGTGAGCACAATTGATCCAGATGGCCGCGGTGGGATGATGGTGTATTCCAGTGATCGTCGCGATCGTTCCGTACGAGCGTTTCCAGAAGACGTAACTCCCGTGCTGGAGGTCGCGTTTCCTTCCAAGGTTCCTGGCAGCTCCCCTATAAGACAACGATTTACACTCGACGAGTTTTGCTGAGGTCCCTTGTTTCACGGCCCCGTGCGGGTCCCAAGTCAAGCTGGCCTTGGCACTGCAATAGCCACTATTTCGTTTGATGCGTGGAAGGGCCGCTCCGTTGTCCCGATCACGATTGAAATGCCGATTGTCCAACCGGACTCCCAAACGGCTGAGCCACCAACCGAGACTGAGTAGCCGCCTATGCGGTGAATCGGAGACACCTTTCCGGCGATTCAAGCGGTTAAACTGATGGAACGGTTTTCGGGGAGGCGGGTCGGTTCCTGATGGTCCGCCGCCCCGTTACCTTGGTCGTGCATGACTGCCAGCACAATTCTCGTGTTGAAGCTCATCTTTGTCTCACTCTGTTATGACGGGGCCACGTGGAGCGTTACTGATCCGGAATCGTGTCGCGGTCCACTCGGTCTCGTTCTTTGTCGATCTGCCTGCGCATGAAATCGCGCAGTCGCACGCGGGTTTGGAAGTAGGTACTTTGTTCGAAACGCAGGTTGTTGCGTTTGAAGACTAGCCGATCGACGTTCAGCGACAGGTCACAGTCAAACCGCACCAGAATGGATTCGCTGGTTGCTCCACCGCCGTCGGGATTGACGTGTGACAGGCCCCACGTGATTCCGCGGCCGTCTCCGTCGGAGGCGAAGGCGTCAGGGACGAACGGACCCGGAGCGACGGGCGGTACCTGAATCATCGACACGACCTCAAAGTTCTCGCCGTCCGGCGCGAACTGGATGGTGTTCTTCTCCGGGCCGTCCAGGGCAACAAGCGCGGCGACTCCGCCTTTCCAGGGCCACATACAGGTCTCGTGACCGGAGTTGATCACAGGGTTGAGTTTCGACGGGACAAACGGCCCCAGCGGATGGTCGGCGAAAGAGACTCCCTGCATGCGCAGCACGTACTCGTCGCCTGTTTCCCGCGGCGCTCCCTTGTAATACATCAGGATCCTGTTGTTGACGACCAGCAGATACGGATCGTTGATCTTGATGTTGTTCCAGGAAGCTTCCGGGCCGGGTTCGATCACCGGCTCTTCGCGCAGCGTCCACGGGCCGTCCGGAGAATCGGCAACCGCAGCCATCACGGGGCAGTACGCAGATCGTCCCACCATTGGACTGTAAGCCTGGAAGTACAGGTAATACTCTCCTTTCCACATCAGAATGTCCGGCGTGCAGATCGAGCGGTAACCTTGAATTGGTTTTTCAGGACGTTTGACCGCGAGACCCTGTTCCGTCCACGAATAACCGTCTTCGCTGGTCGCGTACCAGATGTCGGCCAGATCCCAGTCCGTCGCGGGAATGGTTTCCGTCGCCTTCTCCAGGCCGACGGGAGCAGCCGCAGTTCGTCGGCAGGTGTACCACACGTAGTATTTCCCACCGACGCGAATCACCTTCGTCGGGTCCCGGCGCGATACATTCGGCTCGTGCTTCAGCCCCTTGAGCGGCAAGTATTTGAAGTTGCTGTATAACTCGTTGCCACGATCCTCGTGCGGGTTCCAGCGATCCCACATTCGCGCCCAGGCGGCGCTGAGCTGGCGATCCTTTGGCTTTTCCAAAGGCATAATCGCTGGGAACGCTTTGGTAGGACGGGCACTCTTGCCCGTCGCCGGGAGTCGCGCAGGAGTGCCCGACCTACTACGAACGGCTGAGTCGCCCGTGTACATGACCGTGTCGGTGTCGAGCTTCTCCCGCCCGCGGCGGATCTGTCGATCCAGGTGATCGGGTAATCGCACTCTTTTCTGGAAGTAAGTCTGCTGGTCGAACCTCAGGTTGTTGTTCTTCATCACCCGGCGATCGACATCCAGCGACAGATCGCAATCAAACCGCGCGAGGATCGAGTGCGCGTTCGCCGCCCCGCCGTCCGGATTGATATGACACAATCCCCATGTGATGCCTCGACCGTTGCCGTTGTCGGCAAACGCGTCGGGGACAAACGGGCCGGGCGCAATCGGCGGGATCTGCAACAGCGACTTCACTTCGAAGTTGATTCCGTCCGGTGCGAACTGAACGGTGTTCTTTTCCGGACCGTCCAGACTGACGATCGCGGCAACGCCGTCTTTCCAGGGAAAGAAGCAGGTCTCGTGTCCTGAGTTGATCACCGGGTTCAACGGCGATTTGGTGAATGGACCCAGCGGATGCTCCGCGATGGCCACACCCTGCGCGCGAACCAATGTGCCGTCGTTCCCGTGTTTACCGGGCGAACCCTTGTAATAAAGGTAAATCCTGTCCCGATAAACGATGGGCCAGGGATCGTGAATCGCGTTGGAATCCCATTCGCCTTCCTCGCCAAAATCAACAACGACTCTCCCCAGTGGCCGCCAAGGGCCATCGGACGAGTCGGCCTGGGCAACCGTTGTCGCCGCTCGATCACCTTTCAGGCCGGGAATCTCGTTGAATCCCTGATAGTACAGATAGAACTTGCCGCCCCACGCCAGGATGTCAGGAGTGGAAACGCTCCGCCAGCCGTATTCACCTTTCGCCGGTCGCCGAATCGCCGGCACTTGCTCTTCCCAGGTGAATCCATCTTTACTGGTGGCGTACCAGACTTCGCAAAGGTCCCAGTCGAAGGACGGCGTCACTTCGTCCGCCTGTTGCGGACCTGACGGTGGATGCACCGTGTCGCGCCGCGTGTACCAGACGTAATACGTTCCGTCGATCTTCAACACCTTCGACGGATCGCGTCGCGAAACGTTGCCTTCGTACGACAGACCTTTCAGCGGCGAGTACTTGAAGTTGCTGTACAGCTCGTTGCCGCGGTCTTCGTGTGGATTCCAGACGTCGTACAACCGCTGCATCGCCGCACTGAGCGGCCGGTCCGTGGGCTTGACTTGAGGAATCACAGCGGGAAACGGAATTGCCTTGTGGGCAGGACGTTTTTCGATGGCGACGAAGTACGCACCGCGCTGTCTGCCGCTTGCGGCGTCCGTCAGCCATGTCTGCAATTGTACCCGTCTTTTGGTCAGCTCCACAACGAACGTCACCGAGGAGGCACCTGGATTGATCTTCAACGTTTGATCGACGTCGCCAATCTGAAGCCTCGCCCGATTTGCACCGATCGGTGCCGATGCGTCCTTCGGAAACCGGGACAGGCGGATTGCGTAGCGGCCTGAACTGAGAATCTCGACCGGCCAGAAACCGTTGATAAAAAGGTCGTCATCGCTGAGCTGCTCGGTCTTCCAGATCACCTGACCGTCGGTCGGATGCCAGTCGCGCACGGTGAATCTGGTCGGATTCTCATCGGGTGCGCCGATTTGAAACCGAGCGTAAGCACCGTCGTGTCGATAGACGTCGGCATAGTGCTTCTGGTACACCGCGAAGAGTTCATCGGCGACCGTGGTGTTCTTCGACGCGACATCACGCTGTTGACCTGGGTCGGTGCCGATGTCGTACAGCTTGCCATTGACCAGACGCCATTTCTCGGTCAGGACGGCGTATTGAGGGTATCGGGTTCGCGCCGCAGGTTTTCGGATCAACTCCGGCCGGTCTCCCTGCCGCTCGATGAACAGCGTACGGTCCGGCCAATCAGTTGCCTTCTGAACAAGCAAAGGTGCGATGCTCTGACCATCGAAAGCGACCTCGCGGGGGCTCTTCAATCCGCAGAGATCGATCAGCGTTGGCAGCCAGTCTCGATGTGACGTGAGTTGATTGACCGCGTGCCCGGCCTTCAGCTTCCCGGGCCAGCGCACGAAACAAGCCACTCGATGGCCGCCGTCATACACGGAAGTCTTCTTCCCTCGCATGCCTGCGTTGAAGCCAGCATGCGACTCACCCGCCGAGGCTGCTCCTGTCGCCGATCCGTTATCGCCCATGAAGATCACAAGCGTGTCGCGTTCGAGGCCGCACTGGTTCAGCGATTCGAGCAGTCGTCCGAGGTTCTCATCGAAATTCGCGATCATGCCGTAGAACTTCGCACGCTTCTCAGCATGGCCCTGGGCCGCGAACGGAGCGGAATACTTTTCCGCCACCGTAAAAGGACCGTGCATGGCGTTCAGCGCGAGGTAAACGAAGAACGGTTTTCCCGCATCACCGCTGCCGGGCTGGGCGATGAACCGCATCGCCTCGCGGAAGAACACGTCGGTGCAATAGCCGTGAAACTTCTTTGGTTGCCCGTTGTGGTAATACGTATCGTCGAAAAAATCGTTGCCCGCCGGATTGCCGATCTCGTCCACGCCACCTGCCCGGTGACAGACGACTTCCTGAAAGCCTCGAGCCCCGGGAGCGTACGGCCAGGCATCGCCCAGGTGCCACTTGCCAAACATGCCCGTACGATATTCCGAAGCGGTGAAGACGTCGGCCATCGTGACTTCGTCGGCATTCAGCAATTGGCGACCTTCGGTCACCGTCCAGGCCCCCACGCGACTGCAGTAGCGGCCGGTCATCAATGCGGCCCGCGTGGGTGTGCAAACCGGATCAACATGATAGTCCTTCAGTTGAACGCTCTCGGCAGCCAGTCGGTCCAGGTTGGGTGTCTTCAGCCACGGATTGCCATGACAGGCCATGTCCCCGTAACCCTGGTCGTCTGTAACAATCAGAACGACATTCGGGTGATTTGATTCGTTGGCGCGGCTTGCAGGCGGCGCAATAGAAAAGGCGGTCAGGAGCAACGCGATTGCTTGAACGTTGTGTTTCATTATCGCACCTCAGTATCAGTGAAATGGAACCCGATGCCGCGAGATGTTCTCCCAATCGATTTCGACGCCGTGGCCTGGGCGATCCGACACGTACGCGTAGCCGTCCCTGATTTCGAGCGGGTGAATCAGGAAGTCGTCGAGACGAAACGCGTGAATCTCCAGCAGCGATGCATTGGAGATGGCAGCCAGGCAATTGACGTGCATCTCCTGAATGCCGTGCGTTGTCAGACGGCGATTGTATGCCTCGGCAATATGTGCCACTTTCAATAGCGCCGTGATGCCGCCGAGATTTGATATGTCGGCATCCGGGAACGACACACCACCTTCGGCAATCATTTGGCGGAACTCGTAAACCGAATGCAGGTTTTCGCCCGTAGCGACCGGGATCGGTCCTTCGGTCTCGATGCGACAATGGCCTTCGACGTCGTCGGGAATCGTCGGTTCTTCGATCCAGTAGAGGTCATACGGCTCAAAGGCGCGAACCGCGCGAAGTGCTTTCTCGACACTCCACTTCATGTTCACGTCCACCATCAGCTTTATGTCGGGCCCGATGAACTCCCGCACTGCCGCGATACGCTCACACTCTTCGGAGATCGAGTCGCGGCCGATCTTGATCTTGATCGCCCGCAGCCCGGCACCAAGAAAGCCCTGCGTCTGCTCCAGCAACTGGTCGATAGTCATGTCAAAGTCGATGCCGCCGCCGTACGCCTCGACCCTGTTGTCGTGACCGCCGAGAAACCGCCACAACGGTTCGTTGGCCAGCCGAGCTTTCAGATCCCACAGCGCGGTATCGATCGCCGACAAGCCAAAGATCGCGATCCCGCTACGACCGACATAGTGCAGCGCCCACCACATCTTCTGCCACAACTGCTCGATGCGACGCGGATCCTCGCCAATCAGCAGCGGAGCCAGGTTGTCGTTGATCAGCGTGGCGATCGACGTGCCGCCGACCTGGCCCACGCTGTAGGTGTAACCCATGCCGGTCGCGTCGTCGTCCGTCGTGATGCGGACGACAATCAACGAGAAATCTCTTTGCACTCCATGAATGGCATCCGCCATCGGCCTGGAGAGCGGAATGTGGTAAAGCTCGGTTTCGACCGCTGCGATTTTCACTGGATTTGTTCACCTGTAAGTGTAGCCACGCTTGCCGAGAGCGTGGGCATTCGCGTGACGTCACACCGTCGCCAGACGGTGGGCACATTCCGGCTAATCCGACGCTCTGGCGAGCATTGCTATTGTGTACCGATCTGTCTTCTCCGCAAGATCATACGGCGCAGCGGTCGAGCCGAACCACAAGCGACCGGGCCCTCGATCGCGTGTCGCGGATCGATGGGAGCGAAACCACGCGGCACGACTTGCGGTATCGCGCGGCGAACGCAATGAGCCAAGCGAGACGGATCGACAGAAGTCGGAGTGTCTCCATAGTACCGAAACCCGCCGACGAAGTGGCGACAACCGTCGCGAACCTGTCGAGCCGCGTTTCTCCCTCGCTTACAAGAGTGTGGGCAATCCAGCAGTCGAAGGGACTCACCGCTCCGGTCATTGTCCGTAACCGGATCTATCTGGCAGACAAGCAGACAAGCAAAGGTGCCGGGTATTTTGCCTCGATCTGGAGAGTGGCTATGAACTGTGGTCCCACACTTCCGGGGGAACGGTCAGTTCACCACCCACCTACAGCAAGGGCTTCCTGGTCTTCGGGTCAAGGGACGGGACGGTTTCTGCGCTTCAAGCTGGAACGGGCCGGCTGATCTGGAGGTCCCACACCGCAAAAGACGCCCGGTTTCGTGGAAACGACCGGCGCATTGGCTCGGTGCTTCCCGTGCATGGATCGGTGTTGGTTGAAAATAACCGTGTCGTTTTCGCCGCTGGAAAGAATGCGTATCTGGATTCCGGTGTGTTCTTTTATGCTCTGACGGCGTGCCGAAAGACGATTCCCAAACAAAGCAGGCGGAATGAATGGTTTGATGTTCGCTCGAAGGAACCCATCATGACACCGACAGTACGTTATATGTTAACCAATGTCGGACGTTGAGACTGGCACATCCGAACGAAAGGATGAACAAGACCTGGTGCGAGGTCCTTTCTGCGAAGCGATCCGCATCCCGTGTTCAGCGCCGATGGCAAGCGCATCTACTACAACGTCAGCGACGGCGAGTTCACCCGGCTCTTCGTTGCGGAGATCAATTAGATTAGGCTAGTCCTTTGTCAACTCTCAATTTTGGGATCGTGTGCCACTGGCTCAATATGTTGGAGATCACCGCGACGGGATTCGAATCCACTGCTGGCCCACTGAGCGATGGATCTTGAAGTAGCCGAAGTCTTCAGCCAGCGGCAAGTCTTGCAACTCTTTTGGGCTCACTCCGCACTTCTTCGCAAGCGTGTCGTAATCGACCTCGCCCGCGGAAATCAAATAGACGACCGCCCAATCTCCTTGAGTCGGATCACCTGCCGTTCGACGATATGGCAAAAAGCTGGAGGACAAATAGTACCCTAGTTCCATTTGATCTTGGTCCGTAAAACACAAAAGATATTTTTCGGTGGGCTCAATTGTCTCCGCCAGGTACTGAACAACTTCGGCGGGATGAAAGTCAGCCGCGTGATAGAGATAGTAGTCGTCTTCCGGCAATTCCTGTTTCCGGTGTTCGATCAAACGCGATTCGTAAGTCCATGTCGATGGCAGGCAAACCAACAAAATGGCGATGATGGAAACAACCGTGGCAAGTGTGGTTGAACCATTCGACGAACGCTGCTGGAAAACCGCCTGAACCGCTTCGACAACAGACCAGCCAATGGCAAGAGCAAGCACGGGCAGCATCGGCGTATAATTGCGAACGAACGGCGACACGCACAACGCGGCGCTGACCAGCCAGGGTCCCATCAGGCAGATGGCCGAAACCAGGGGAATCGCCACGTTGTTGTCTTCACGCTTGCGGCGCACAAAGCAAATCAATCCAACGACAGCAATCACCAACAGAGGAAGAAAGTCACGTGTTGCGACGGAAAAGAACTCACTGGACAATCACCATGCTTCCATGATCGGATGATCGACACGACTCGCATGCTGTCGCACGTCCGACCAGATGGGCAGGTAACAGAGAACGCCCAAGAGCGTGCCTGTTGCCCAATTGATGAGTTCCAACGCCGCCGCTTGCCAACGATGCGACTGCCACCATGTCCACACGATCGCAATCAAAAGCGTCGGTGACAGAAACAGCAAATTGGTGGGCAGCGTGTAAACAAACGCAGCACTCACAAGGCAAATCGCCACGCGCCGGCGCAACGACCTGGCATGGCTATCCGCCGGAGTCGCCAGATAGATGAGCCAAGCAGCGAGGAACATCGAAAGACTGTAACCACGCACCTGCATCGTGTAATTCTGAAAGAACTGCATCAACCCCAAAGTTGCCGTCGCAGCACAACCAGTCGCAACTCCGCCGAACCGCCGTCCCAACAGAAAGACGATCAAGAGAGTTCCGGCGGTGAACAGTAACGACGGCAGTCGCAGGACGGGTTCCGCGGCCGAGACCAGAAAGAACGGCCGTAGCAGCAAGGAATAGAAAACGTGATTGTTTGGTTCGGGATAAGAGGTGACGATCTCGCTGAATGGCTTGCTGACGAACGTTCCCAGCGTGTATTGTTCGTCAAACCAGAAATCGAGCGTCAGTTGCCGGGCACACAACCACAGCGGCACGACGGTCGCGAGCAAAAACCAATACCAGTCTCGCTTCTGCTCTTCCCTTTCAGTAACGTCGTCCATCCACATAAGTTACTCTTCGATTCGGCTGGGCGAAAGCGCGCGTTGCGGAACCATGGCGACTTGTTGAGCCGCATATCCGTCTTGCGATTTTTTTTGGAACGGTCTTAGGCTGGAACACTGCACCGGATGCTATCGATCGTAGATTCCAACGGTACGCGTCACTCGACCAGTTGCACTTCGACGCTGGCTCGCTCAAAATCAGCCGCTTCCATCAGCGTCTCTGGCTTTAGCCCCGCCAGCTTTCCCAAAAACTGATCTGCCAACCGGCCGTTGTAGAAGCCGGCCATTTCGTTGAAATAGTTGCGTGCCAAAGCAATGCGTTGTTCGGTGGTGACCAGCGTTTCCTGAAGTTTTACGAATGCTTCATTCGCTTTCAATTCCGGAACGGCGTCCCCCGCCGTCGTCACATCGTTGGCCACACCACGAACCTCCGCGTCGTCGTCATCCGGTGCCGTAATCGCCTCTTGCTGACGAAGGTTGCTGATGCAAGTTTGCAGCTCTGCTTCATGTTCTTTCACTGCGGACACGATGCTAACCAGTTTCGGGATCAGATCGTGCCGCAGCTTGAGCTGAATATCAATCAGCGACCACGCCTGGCGCACGCGATGCCTCAATCCGATCAAGCTATTGAAACGCATCCACACCATAGTCACCATAAACAGCACAATATAAATCAATGCCACCACGCCATACAGCCAGACTTGCGGACTGGCCGATGATTCCCGTTCCACGTCGTAATAAACAAAGCTGCCAACGCATAAGAGGAGTCCAAAAAACGTCCAGCCGACATAGGCCCACCAAAAACCTTTGCTGACTTCTTCTTCAGATTTCGTCGAGATCAAGAACGTTGGTGCATGTTCATCGTGTGCGATTTCCGCCGCCACGATGTCCTCGCGCTCGCGTGCCTGGCCGACAATGTACAGGTCGGCGTGCAAGGGCAACACGGTTTCGCGAAATCGTCGCCGGCGATCGGAATTCTCGATCACTTCGGGCGGACCTTTTTCATTGTAAATCGGCTCGGCCTGCCCGCATTCGTATTCAAAGGTTTGCTCAGCCTGGATCTCGGCACCCTCAGATCGCACCAGGATCACTCCGTGTTCGTCGCGCAAATAAAACGGAATCGACTCGCCGCCTTCGTCCACCACCTTCCAATCGCTTTCACGTTTCTCGCGCGTCTTCTCGTTGCCGTCGCTGTCGGTATATGTTTCGGTCACCATCCGCGACCAATGCTCTTCGACCGTGTACGTGTACTGTACACACGGTTGCTCGCCTAGAAAGCTGGTCAACGGCTCTTCGGCCTCGGCCGTTCCCTTGAGTTCAACCAGTCCGATGAACACGCCGGTCGTCGTCAACGTCGGCACATCGTCGACAAGGCGCTTGGTACGATTGGCGTTGATGCCCATTGCCAACGCGGTGAGACCAAGGATGCAACCAACAATCGGGATGAAGATTTCGTACGTCATGGAGTCATTTTAAGGCCTCGCAAGACCAGCGTCGAGCATCACGTTCTCTGCCGTACCGCGAACTTTCGTCACGCTTGGTCATCCCACCACCACACGACCCTTGTGGGCTCAGTATTAGAGCACCAAATCGTAGGCGAACATCAACAGACTGAGAGTGCCTTCGATCGCCGCCAAGCCCAAGAAGATCGCCACAAAAGCAAATAGAAATTTCTTCACAATCGTTCGCCGGCCACGACCTCGGCGTGCACCGGTTTGCTCGCTTTTTTTGGTGTCGTTTGTCATATCGGCAGCGCCTGTTTAGGGGATTCTCGCCTAAATCTTGTTCCCCGGAAAGAACCAAATGGGCCTGGGCTGCGTTCCAACCGTAACGCTAGCGGCGCGAAGCACGTGCTCGCTCCGCTGAATCGCCTTGACATCCGTGAGGACTCTCTTCTATTTTCTCTCTTGGATACACAAATCCTTCTGATGCCAAGTTGATGTCCAAGCTTTGTCAAAACTCGATGGCTCTGTTGCTCGTCGCCATGCTGGCCACAATTTCGGTGGTCGTCGACGCGACGCACACGCATTGCCACGATCATGCCGATCGCGCCCCGGCAAGCTATACACACCATCACGCGTGTTCTCATTCACACGCGGAAGAGCATCACCACACGTCGCACGATCGCGCTCCCCCGACCCCGCATGATGATGACGATTGTGCCGCCTGTCGCTTCTTGGCCCAATCCTGGCTAACTCCAACATGCCAGATCTGCATCGTATCGCTGGAACCGGTCGCGGAAATCACTCCGGTCTTTGAATTGTCGTGCGACGCACCGGCACTCTTTTCACCTCTCTGTCGCGCTCCGCCGCGGGTTGTTTGAGCAACCGTCTGTTGCCTCTGAATAGACCGAGGTTGGCTAACCACGTATTTCGTGTTTTACGCGCGACGTCCATCGCCGCCAATTTGTGCCGTGGTTGCCTACCATCGTTCAGTCTTTCAGCAGTTCGCAAAACTCAAACGCCCCACGTCTCGGAGTAGACAAAAATGACCTTCAAGTTTCGCAAAGCATTTACACTCGTTGAATTACTCGTTGTAATCGCCATCATTGGCATCCTTATCGCCCTGCTACTGCCCGCCGTCCAAGCGGCTCGCGAAGCGGCTCGTCGCATCGAGTGCAGTAACAAGATGCGGCAAGTTGGCTTGGCGATGTTGAATTACGAAGACAAGTACAAGACGCTGCCGCCGGCCGTTACCGTGCACGACGACGGCCTCAATCCCGCCGGCGGTCCTTATCGCGAAGGCCCCACCGATTTTCACGATCCGCTGTACGGCCCGACGGCATTCATCCTCGTGATGCCGTTTTTGGAAGACACAAATTTGTACAACCAGTGGGACATGACGCTGAATATCGCCGCGGAAGCTCCCACGATCACCGGTTCGCAGGCCCCGACGAACGCCAACGGATTGGGGTCGCCTGCGGGCACAGTCGTGACGGGATTTGTTTGTCCCAGTGCCGATCGCGCCCGTCCAGCCGAACAACTTGGCACTGGCGGTCCTTCTGGTTCGGCACTGATGGGCACGTATGCAAAAGGAAATCTGGCTCTTTGCGGTGGTGGTGGATTCATCAACGAAAATCCACTCGATACCAGCGCGGCCGGCAATGGCAACCACCAGTTTCGATCAGCCTTCGGCTTGCGGAATCAGTTCGGCTGCACCTTGGCAGAGATGTTCGACGGAACGTCAAACACCGTGATGGTCTCCGAGATTCTCGTCTTCAATAGCGACGCGGATGGTCGCGGTTGCTTTGCCCGTGCGGGCTGTGCCATGTTCAGCGGCCACTGTGAAGGCGTTGACCTCACGATGCAAACCGCCGAAGGAGTCTGTACACCGAACATCGCAGCGGTGTTGCCAGATGGAACGGTAGTGGAAGAACACCACGACCATCCGATCTTTTGCGACACCAACGCCAAAGAACAACAGAATTGCCACGAAATCCCAACTGAGGACTCGGAAGGCGGCGTCGCAGCGCGCAGCCGGCATGGGGCAGGTATCAACGCTTGCTTGGGAGACGCCAGCGTAACGTTTGTGAAAAACGAAGTGGACGGCATCGTCTGGCGTAACGCCTTGTCGATCGGCGGAAAAGAAGGCACCAGCTTGTCCGAGTAGCTGTCCCAGTGAAATCGCTTGGCATCCGTTCTATAATGCTGCGTCAAGCGATTTCACTTCAACGGGACAAAAGATGCCGGAAGAACCAAACAATCTCCAGCAGCTTCGCAACAGCGGCTGGCAATCGAAGTCCGTCAAGCAGGAAATCCACGACAACTTCCTCCGCATGCTGGCCAATGGTGACGAGTTGTATCCCGGCATTGTCGGCTTCGAAGACACGGTGATTCCCGAAGTCAATATCGCGTTGCTCACCGGGCACGACATTTTGTACCTCGGCGAAAAGGGCCAGGCCAAGAGTCGCCTGATGCGTTCGCTGGCGCGATTCCTGGATGAAGAGATTCCGTACATCGACGTCCCGAACGCCCCGTTTCATGACGATCCGTACCAACCGATCAGCCGAGTCTGCCGTGAATTCGTCGCCGGTCATGACGAGGCCAATGTGCCTGTCGGCTGGTGGCCGCGCGAAGACCGTTATGCCGAGCGACTCGCGCCGGGAACTAAGTTTGCCGACATCATCGGCGAAATCGATCCGGCCAAACTGGCCAGCGGTGTCAGCATGTCGACCGAAGAAGCACTCCACTTTGGCTTGATCCCGCGCATGCATCGCGGCATCTTCGCCATCAACGAACTGCCAGAGTTGGACGAATTGGTACAAGTCGGCCTGTTCAACATTCTGGAAGAACGCGACGTCCAAATTCGTGGCTACCCGATTCGCTTCGACATCGATGTGCTGATTCTCTTTTCGGCCAACCCGGCCACTTACAACCGTAGCGGCAAAGTGATCCCTCAGTTGAAAGACCGCATCGGCTCGGTCATCCACACGCATTATCCCCGCTCGCGCGATCTCGGCATCCAGATCATGGAGCAAGAAGCCGATGTCACGCTGGACGGCGACTATCCCGTGTTCGTCCCTTATTTCATGCGCGAAATCATCGAACAGATCACCGTGCAAGCTCGCAAGTCGAAATACATCGACCAGCAATCGGGCGTCAGCGCCCGGTTCAGCATCGCCAACTATCGCACGATGATCGCCAGCGCTCGGCAGCGCGGCGTGGTGCTCGGCGAAAAACCTGCCGTCCCGCGGATCAGCGACCTCGGCCATCTTTACGCCTCGTCGCTCGGCAAATTGGAACTCGATTTGATGAGCAGCCACCAGATGTCCGAGCGACAAGTGCTGGACGCAGTGATGGCCGAAGCGATTCGCACCGTGTTCGAAGAGTACGTCGACCGCCACGGCTTTGAAGAAATCAGTGAGATCTTCGGCCGCGGCGTCAAAATCGAAGTCGGTGACATGTTGCCTTCGTCGGTGTACGCGGATCGACTGCAGCGAGTTCCGCCGGTCTGGGACAAAGCGTTCGAAGTCAACGCGGCCGAAGACCCGGCCGTCCGCGCGTCCTGCGTCGAGTTCGTGTTGGCCGGCATGCACGCCATGGACCGCATCTCGCGATCGCAGCATCACGGATCGATGACGTACACGATTGATGGATAACTTGCTGTAGGACGGATTTCCAATCCGTCCGCGCGGTGATTCGGACGGATTGGCAATCCGTTCTACAGGATTAAACAGATGACAGACTCCCGATGGCAAGTAAAAGATCGACAGCTATTATACGATGCCGCGCCGTGGGTCCGCCTGTATCGCGAGTCCGTCGAACTGCCCAGCGGCTCGACCATCGAGGACTTTTATCATCTCGACATGCCCGACTTCATCGTTGCCGTCGCAGTGACAAAGGACGATCAATTTGTCATGGTTCGTGGTTACAAGCATGCAGCACATCGGTCGGTGTTGAGTCCCGCGGCCGGCATGATTGACGAAGGCGAAACGCCGCTGGAAGCCGCCCGACGTGAACTGCTCGAAGAAACGGGCTACGCTGCCGACGACTGGGAGAAACTCGGCGAGTTCGTCACCGACGGCAATCGACACTGTGGGACGATGCACTTGTTCTATGCCCGTGGCGCGGTGGAAGTGCAAGCTCCGGAGCAAGACGAATTCGAACTGCTGACGCGCGAGTTATTCAGCGCCGCTCAACTCAGCGACGCGTTGTCGCGAGGTGAAATCGGCATCATGCCCGGCGCGACAGGCGTGGCGATGGGATTGCTTAAGTTTCAACAATCGAAGGCGAGTTAACTACCTTCCCTGCCATCTGTGTTCGCTTGCTGCAGTCGGGGCGAGCAGCGTGTACAATCGGCTTGTTGCATTCTTGAGCATGGGAGCAATTTACTTTTTCCAAACTCTGGTGAGTTGGATTGGCTGCACCCTACATGAACTATTTGAGTTAGAACGGCCGGCTGAATTGAAAAGTGACTTCGCCGTCGAAGAAGCGATTGTCGCCGCTGCGAAGTGGGAACACGCCGCCGATCCGCACGTTGAATGCTTGTGCGACTTCGATGTCAAACGCCGTTGTTAGGTTGACCACATCTACCCGGTTGGCGCTGTTTTGATAGACGTAGGACGGTGTCATGCCTGTGATGCGCGTTCCTGTGACGCGGTCAGAGTTTTGCAGCGTGGTGGTGTAGTGGACTTCGATCAGCGACATGATGCCCGTGACGATTGGTGCCGCGGGGTTCTCATAGACGCGCATTCCCAGCGATGCATCCAAAAACAACAATGTCTGTTCGTTATATTTGCCAAACACACCGGTGGCTGCGGATTCAATCGCTTCGAAGCGGACCGTGTTACCGTTGGTTGCGACGTCGAGCTGTGCAAAGAATTGAAAAACAAACGTATCGTTTGGTACATGGAGTAGTCCGATGAACGGTTGGACATGAACCGCTTCGTTTTCAATGACGTGCCGCGTGAGTGCAAATTCTGAGACGCCGTTGCTGCCGGTTGGCGCTTCCACAGCGCATCCCACTGACAATGCCGTGTCGTCGGTGTCTGCGATCAATCGTTTAAAGATCGCGGCCGCATTGCCCCATTCGCCGGTAGAGAAGACGCTGCGGCTGTTGTTTGCCGTGCCCGGATCGGCATCGAAGATGGCCGTTTGTCCGCCGGTCACCGGCAGACGCAACTCGACCGACCAAAGTCCTCCCAATGTGTATGGCAACTCGATACCAAATGTATAGCGATCAAGTGAGTAATCTTGCCGCGCGGTTGTGGCCCCAGCCGCCAACGTAGTGATCAAGAATTCGCTTGAATAAGCGTTGTGAAAATGGTTGTGAGTAAAATAGACGCGAGCGGATGGCATCGCCGTGTTGTTCTCGCCGATTTTTGTCTGTCGGCCACCGCCGGCGGATGGGATGTCTTCGACTGAAAACGATTCACCTGAACCATCGATGGGATCAAAAGACTCGAGCGTCAAGTTGCGAACAAACGAGTCGCCGAACATATCGGGCATGTTTGCCAACCGGCGTCTAGATTCGCTGGGTTGATAGTTGGCGAAGTAGCCGGGCAGCGTGCTTGATGAGCCGCGTGTGGATGGACGTCGGCGGGTGGATCGCGGCGGACGTGGTGGTGCCGTGCGAGGTTGTTCAACCACCAAGCTGGCTTCCTGGACGGCTTGGACAAAGAACTGGTCGCCGTCGGGTGCCTGTTGCTGGGCAGTCGCGCACGGCGTCCTGAGGCATGTCACCAACAACGTGCAAGTGAAAAGCGGGATGATCAATCGCGTCGTGTTTTGCACCAGCATACCTCACTACTTCCATTCAAACCGGCCAATGACGTACATCAAATGAAATCGCTGTTACGCCATTTATCGGCGCTACCGATCACGCAGAGTGCGGATTGTAGGAGACGAGTTGAGATTCTGTGGGTATGCGGTATCGATTGTGACGAATGTGGGAAAAGTACGAAATGTGCCGGACTGCTAAAGTCGATCGGTTGCCTCGGCAAGCTCCGATTCGATCACCCGGATGTCGCCGGTGACGTCGCGAAATTTGGGAAACTCGCGTTGCAGTTGTTTGAGATAGCCGTGCGATTTTTCCAAACTCATCTTCGCCTCTTCGCCTTGGGCGAGTTTCACTTGCACTCGTCCAAGCTCGCGATAAGACGTCGCCAGATTATCGATGACCGGAGCACTCGGAGGCTCGAGCGACTCTAGAATCTTGCACGATTCGATCAGCGAAATCGACGCGTTGTCCAAATCCAACAGGAAGGCCTGGACGATGCCCAGGTCCAGATAGTTGGCGGCCAGGTCTTCCTGATACTCGGGGACCTTCGGGTTGGCATACGCCAGAATGTAAGAAATGCTCAATGCCGATTGAAAGTAGTCCAGTGCGTCGTTGAGTGCCGCTTCGCGTTGTTGCTCATTGGCCGACTGGGACAACGTTACACGGTTTTGTCCTAGCAAACGGTAGCAGGACGCGAGACGGCGCGAGTTTGCTTGATCTTCGGGCTGCGAATCAGCCAGCTCTTCCAGAATCGGCGCGGCGCTTTGAAGGTGTTGTTCCGTGGCAATCAAGTCTTGCTGTTCCATCGACAGCTTGGCCAGATTGTAAAAGCCAATCGCCGTGTCTCGTGCCACGCGGACATCTTTTTCGTGATCCAATTTCGAACGCAACTTTTGAGCCGCTTCGTACTGAGCTTGCGCCTTTTCTAGCTCGCCCCCGGCCCGATAGACGATGCCGATGTTCATCAGCGTGTTGGCGAACTCGCGCTGGAATTCGCGTTGTTCGGCGGAATTCTTCTTCGATCGCTCGATCAACTCACCCCGCAACTCGACGGCGCGGTCAAACGCCGACAGCGACTCGTTCCAACGCTTCAGCTTGCCAAGCGCGCTCCCTTTGAAATTCCACGTCGAGGCAAGTGCCTGGCGATGATTGAGATTGTTGGGATGCTGGGCGAGTAATTTGGTCTGCAATTCCTCGGCCAGGTCATACCAGACGAGCGCCTCTTCGGGCGACTCGACGACCTCGGTGATCCGCGCGATGCGAAACTCGGCCATTGCCAACTCCGCTTGCATCGACTCGTCGTCGCTGTGCCGCCCGAGAAACTTCTGATAATGCTCCAACGCCTTTCTCAGCAACTCTTCGCGAAGCGGCTGCATGCCCGGCTGACCGAGCAGCACATCTTCGCTGAACTTGGTAAAGAAAAAATCGACCGTGTCGCGAGCTTGTCGGTTGCTTTGTTTCGAATCTTCGAGCGCTTGCAGCGTTGTCGCTTGTTTCGCGGACAACGAGATGTAGGAGCCGATGATGACGAACACGATGGCGATCGACAGCCCGATCGACAAACCAAATGCACTAGCCAAACGCGGATTTCGCCGACACCAGCGGATGGCGCGTTCCCATCCGCTGATCGGTCGAGCGAGGATCGGCTTGCGATCGAGGTAACGCGCCAAATCGTCAGCCAACAACCGTGCCGTGTCGTATCGTCGCGGCGGTTCCTTTTCCAAGCACTTCAGGCAGATCGTCTCCAAGTCGCGGTCGATCGCCGAGTTGAGTTGCGACGGCGCGACGGGTTCTTCGTCGGTGACCTGTCGCAGCGTTTCCATGATCGTGGCCGCTTGGAACGGCGGACGGCCGATCAACAAGTGATACAGCGTTGCACCGACCGCATAGATGTCGGCGTGCGCGGTCACGTGGGCCGAATCCCCGGCTTGCTCGGGCGACATGTAAGACGGCGTTCCCATCACCTCGCCATCGCGCGTCAGTTCGGCGTTGCCTTCAAGCAATTTTGCCAGGCCAAAGTCGGCCACCAGCACCCGATTGTGCTTCTCATCGAGCATAATATTGTGCGGTTTCAGATCGCGGTGCAGCACGCCGGCTGTGTGGGCTTCGTCCAACGCCTCGGCGACTTGCAGCATATAGCCCACGGCAACGCGCGGCTCCAGTGGTCCGTCGCGAAGGACGTCTGCGAGACTTGCACCCGCAACGAGCTGCATCGAGAAATACGGCTGGCCGTTTGCCTCGCCAACTTCATAGACGGTGACAATATTCTCGTGATCCAACCTTGCGGCCGCTTGTGCTTCCGTGCGAAACCGCTCCATCGCCTTGTTCTGTGTGTCGGATGGCATCAGGGCAAGCTGGTCACGTCGCACAATTTTTAGCGCCACGTCGCGCCCGGCGCTCTTTTGATGCGCGCGGTAAACGACCCCCATTCCGCCGCGGCCTAGTTCGTCAATCAATTGGTAGTCGCCGAATTCTTGTTGTGGCGCAAACGATGGTGCCTCTTCGACCGTCGGTGATAGTCCCAGGGCAACCGTCTTGTCATCCGGCCCAATGTGTTGAGTTTCCGCGTCGCGGTCGTCGTCGGACCACTCCACTTCTTCCTTGTTTTCCAGGTGCTGTTTGAGATTGCCCGCGACGGGGGCCAACATCGAGTGATCGTCATCATCCAGCGCGAGGAGCTGTTCGACTTCGGAGCGGAGTTCGTCGTCGTCGCCGCATTGTTCGTCCAGAAAATGCGGGAGTCGCTCTTCGTCGATCCGCAGCCCATCGTTGAAAATCGACTGAATCTGTTGCAGGCGTTCGGGTGTCATACGTTTAAAGTCAGGAGTTGAAAGTGTGGGCGATGCTAGTGATTTCAGTGTAGCCGGATTCGTAAGAATTCGGGCGTTTTTGCGTGGTTCCAAAGTCTTATGACTTCGGCAACGAGCCAGACTTTCAACTACTGAAAGTAGGATGAGACCACTGTCCCGTCAAAACCATGGTCGGGAAAATGATCCTGACTGTTACCCACATTTCTTGTTGTCCCCACCGCGGCTTGTCCCGGTGGATAACGGTTTTTGCACTGAAACCCGACCAAGGGAAGGACGCCCCCGCCGAGCTTGCCTCGGTGGAGCGATGGTTTTTGGGGACGTAATCAAACCCGCGCTCCACCGAGGCAAGCTCGGCGGGGGCGGATCACGGCGTTACTCGCACTTTAGTGCACAAACCGTTTCCCACCGAGGCAAGTTCGGTGGGGATGGAAATGTGGTAATGGTCGGGACAATGGTCCCAACCAACAGGTACTACCCCTTTTCGCCAAGTTCCTTTTTCAGCCACGCACGAGCGAACTTGTAGTCCTTCTCGACGGATGACAACGACACTTCGAGTTGTTCGGCAATCTCCGGCATCGTCAGTCCGCCAAAGAACCGCAGCAGCACGACCTCGGCCGGCCGTTCACTGAGTTCGGCGAGTTTTTGCAGCGATTCGTCGAGCGCGAGGATGTCAAGCTGGCGATCATTCTCCAAATGGTCGAGCACTTCGTCGAGCGGAACGCGCCCCCACTCTCCGCCACGTTTCTGGGCGTTTCGAGTGCGAGCGTGGCCAACAAGAATCTGTCGCATCGCGCGAGCCGCCGCGCCGAAGAAATATGCCCGGTTAGGAAAATTCCCCAGGGCGTCGTCGTCCAGCAATCGAGCTGCAACTTCGTTGACCAGCGCCGTCGCTTGCAACGTGTGAGCCTGCCGCTCGCGCCGCATCAGCCCGGCGGCCATCTCGTGCAACTCGTCGTAAACCTTGTCGAACAGCCGCTTTTTTGCGTCGTCATCACCTGTTTCGATCTGCTGCAAGAGCAACGTTACATCAGTATCCGTCACGACATCACCTCAGAATTGGCCTGATTCTCCAATTCAATATAACTCGGCTGCTTTGCCGGGAACAACTTCACATTTTTTCTTACGGGTTTCAGCGCTGCGTCGCTCATGGAGTCGGACGATTGGCGATGAATCCAATCAGCGTGATAAACTATCATCCGGACAAAAGGCGCCGTTCGTGGGCGTTAATGAGGAACTCAAAAATGAGAGAGTTGCATCCAGAAACGATCGCTGTTGTTTGCGTGGTCATTATCTCGTTGTTTGGTCCACAAGCATTTCCCAGTCCACTGCACGAGGCAGCGGGCGATGGTGACGTCAAGCAGATCAAAAAATGTCTGGCTGACGGCAGCGATATCGAGGAAAAAGGCGGCAACACGGATGAAACGCCTCTGATCGCCGCGGCGTGGCACAACCACCTGGAAGCCGTCCGCGTGTTGCTCAAGGCGGGTGCAAACATCGAAGCCCGCAATAAATATGGATACACCGCACTCGCCCTGGCGGCTCGCGACGGCCAACTCGAAATGGTCCGCTTCTTGACCGCCGCTGGTGCCAACGCCAAAACGAAAACTAAGGACGGGCGTTCCGTGTTCTACCTCGCGTCACTCTACGGTGATCGTCGGGTCATCGAAGCCGTGCTCGATGCGGGGGCCGATCACAAAACTGCCGGTTGGAACGAGTTGATGCTGGCCGCCGCGCTGGGCGACTTGGAAAAGACGCGTCGGTTGGCTCAAGCCACGCCGCTGGAAACGACCGACAAGTACAAACGCACTGCCCTGATTCTGGCCGCCGCGTATGGCACGGCGGACACTGTTGGCGCATTGCTAAAGGCGGGAGCAAGTATCAAGGCACAAGACGAAGACGAGTACACGGCGTTGATGGCAGCGGTTCAATTGGGCGACGAAGCGCGGGTGCGACGGTTGTTGGACGCCGGTTCGGATCCGAATCACCGCAGTCGTTACCAAATGACGGCGCTGTTTTTTGCGGTCATTTCAGAGCGTTGCACTGCCAGCACGACCGCCTTGATCGCCAAGGCCGTTGACGACGTTGATGCGCTGGACAGCTACCAATGTGCTTCGCTCTTTCGGGCTGCTCAACGAAGTCGTGTTGTGAAAATGAAGGTCTTGATTGAAGCCGGAGCCGACGTCAACCGGACGGTTCCCAAAGGGCAGACCGCGCTGATGGAAGCTGCCTGTCAAGGTGATGCGCGCTGTGTGAAGCTCCTGCTCGATGCCGGAGCAAATGCCAAAGCGAAAGATGAATCTCAAGAAGACGCCATGTTTTACGTTGCCCGCAGTGACGATGGCGGGGCGGTGATTGAATTGCTCCTCAAGGCGGGATTGAAGATCGATAGTCTCGACGAGTATGGCGATCCAGCGATAGAGCAGGCGGTCTGGCTTGGCGGTGACGCGACGCTGAGAGCATTTGTCAAAGCCGGTGTTGATCTCAACCGGGCGAATCGACATGGCGAAACGCCCATTTGGTCAGTCTCATCCACTTCTGAACCGAATCGACTGAAACTGATGTTGGAGCTTGGTGCGAATCCAAAAGTAAAAAACAAACGGGGCGAAACACTGTTGATGCAATTCGCGAAATATGGCGATAGCGACGAATTGAAACTCCTGTTGGCCGCCGGCGTGGATGTGAACGCTCAAAACAGCGCGGGGCGAACCGCTTTGATGCACGCTGTCAAATCTCACAATGACTTTGACGAGCTTGAGAACATCAAAACATTACTCGCCGCCGCCGCGGATCTCGATCTCAAGGACGGCGACGGCAAAACTGTCCGCGATTTTGCTGACGCTATTTCGGACGTCAAGAAGCGAACCGAGTTGCTGCACTTGATCAAGTGATGAGGTTTCGTAAGTCCCTCGATATCAAGGTGTTGCGGCGATTTCCCCTCAAAAATCGCATGGCAGGCATTTTTCTTTACGGGGTTGGCTCCCGGATCGCACAGGTTTCAGTGAGGCCAGGATGTGCATGAGTCTTCCGAATGGACACACCCCAAACCGTTCCTCACAAGACAAAAGGAGAATCGTAATGAGAAAGTCACCCCGCACCGCCCTGTTTGTTGTCTATTGCTTTTTTCTGCTTGCACGCGTCACGATCGCCGACGACACGAAACTGTCGCAGCAACAGATTGTTGACCGCCTGTTAGCGTCGACCATGTATGTCGACATGATGCACAAATCGCAAGGCCTCGGATGCGGCACGGCATGGCTCGTTGATAAAGAACAACGACTACTCGTGACGAACGACCACGTGGCAACTCCAGGCAACCACGAAGCGGGTGGTCCGTTTGAGATCGACATAACTGGCTGGTTTCCCGAACGACGTGCCGGACGAATCGTTCATGACATCCGCTACTATGTGCGAAACGTCGAGCCGATTAAGGCCAAAGTCATCTACAGTGACAAGCGAAACGACCTGGCACTGCTCCAAGTCGAGTCCATCCCAGAAAACGCTCAAGCGATCGAATTGTCGCCCGAGAGTTCACAACTGGGCAGCCGTTTGCATGCGATGGCCGGGTTGCCTCGTGGCAGCGAAGGTCTGTGGATTTACACGCAAGGGACGACGCGGGCGGTTTATCGTCGTACGCTGGCAAACGATTATTACGCCCAAACGCTGGAAGCCGACATGCAAACCAATGGCGGCAACAGCGGCGGGGCTGTGATTGACGACACGGGACGATTGGTCGGCGTGGTCGAAGGCCACATGGAGAAGGTGAATGAGAGAAAAGTTCGTTCGGTCAGCATGTACATCGACGTCGAAGAAGTTCGCAACTTTTTGAAAGTTGCCTTGCCTTTAGCCCAGCCAAAGACCGGCGACCAATACCTGGATCGTGGCGCGAATCATTACGAAAACGGCCGCTACGGCTTGGCGATGTCCGACTTCACGCAAGCCTTGCGTCGCGATCGAAAGAATGCGTTGGCAATTTCGAATCGCGGCTGGGTGTTCTACCAGCGAGACGACTTGCAAACCGCGCTGGCTGAATTCAATGACGCCATTCGACTTGATTCAACGTTGGACTACGCCTACTGGGGACGTGCCATGGTCAACCACGCGATTGGCGAGTTTGAGCAGGCCGCGGACGACATGTCGCACGCCATCCGAAACTGCGAAGACCAGGAAGATTTGGCCCAAATGTACCTGGATCGAGCGGAATTTCACCTAGCCAACGAAGATTATGTCGCATCGCTGTACGACACCGATCGAGCGATCGACGCACGCCCGAAATTCGGATGGGCTCACGCTTGCCGTGGCCAAATGCTGGCGTTCCTCGAACGATTCGACGAAGCAGCTCAAGCGTTTTCCAAAGCAATTGACTTGGACCCATACAATGCTGAAATTCTCAACTTGGTTGGTACCGCGCTCGAATCCGGTGAGAATTACGAAGACGCGATCAAGCAGTACACATTGGCGATCAAGCTCAGTCCGCGGAATCCCGTGTTCTACGCCAACCGTGGCAAGGCTTGGCGTGCAGCGGAATACTATGGCAGCGCTGAGGAGGATTTAAAGAAGGCCATCGAGTTGTCGCCGGAAGATGCGGACCTATACAACGAGCTTGGTTTGGTCTACTACCGCGCTGGCGAATATGCATTGGCCTACAAATGGTTTGGCGAAGCCATCAAGCGTGACGGCAGCGAATTGATTTACTGGCTCAATCGCGGCGATGCGGCGCTGCAAGCGGGAGACGCTCGCCGGGCGATCGAGAACTTCACCGAAGTGATCAGGTATGAAGACGATGCCGACACCTATGCGTTGCGGGGCGAAGCTCATCAATTACTGGGCAACACGCAAGCCGCCAAGAAGGATTACGCCAAAGCGATTGAACTCGCGCCGGAAGTCTATCGCATGTTCAACGCCAAGTATCTACAAATTGCCAACGAGACAAGCGAGCCGCTGAAAGTCTACGTCCAATGGTACACGAAAAGTAAGTCGGGCAGTTACCGTTGGTACCCCGGCAACGGCAAAACGGCCGCCATCTTCACATTCCAACCGGACCAAAAGAGCGTGCTGATCAGCCCGACAAACAAACAAATCTACGGCGCTCGCTTCCACGTGTGGGCCGTTGGAATGAACAGCGGCATGGTGTTCGACGGCTACAAAGACAAGGATCTGATCCTGGTTCACCAAGGTGGCTATGTTACCGATTCCAACGAGCCCGAGACAGAACTGTTCCGTTTCGTCGGATCAGATTGATTTCGCGGAGTTGCATTCTGACATGCGGTGGACAGCGCATTAACCAATGTCTCAAACAAGGCCTGACATTTTTCGTCGGGCCTTTGTCTTTTGGGCCATCGAGTAAGCCAGCGGCAAATCGCACGAACCGAAGAACCATACTGCCTACCTTAAGACCTTCGTTCTCGTACAAGGGACTTTCACCCTACAAGTCAACCGCCATGACAGGCGTACCAAGCGTTCCAGCGGCACTCGGCCCGCAAGGCTTCTTGAAAATGAAGGCAGAAGTTTCGCGGGCCGAGTCCGCTGAACTTTGGCGTTGGCGACCGAGGTGTTGGACACCGACGTGGTTTTCCTCACTCGCTTCGTGTCGTCGATTGCATCGACCGCGGGCTCACCGACGTGCATGGCCATGTGATCCACGGTATCATGGTCTGATTACGAAACCAATCAGAAGCAAAGAATAACCGATGAGAATGAATACGTCTCTGCTGCTCGCATTGCTTCGGATGGCCGGACCGACCTTTGCCGAGGACGTCAAGTCTGGGGACACAGGCCGGGAAGCAAGCGAGGTTCAGGCGGACAAGAAATGAGATAGGGAGAAGAACGATGGAGAGACCATTACGAATCGCGATCACTGTCGTTGTAACGCTTGCCTGCGCCTCAACGCTTTACGCAAAGACCGTTCGTTCATCCGATCTGGGCTGGAAGAAGGGAGAGGACGTTTCACCGAAGTTCAAGTCCTTTCTCGACTCGCACGGTGTCAAAGCGGTTGACGAGTTGGTAATCGACCATACGTACCGCATTAGCGGAACGTACGAGCTGCCGGACGGTTTTAATCTGTCGGCAACGAAGGATGCCGGATTCGAGGTTACCGACGCGAAGAGCAACGGCAGGCCGTTCCTGGAACTCGGCAACAGGAATACGCTGAACAACCTCACAATCACCTACCTCAACACGCCCGAACTGGGCGGGCGCAGTTATAAGCACGGCGTGGACTTCTTCGACAAGTGCGGGATCAGTGCTCCCGGCAGGAGCGGTGTCCTGATCAAAAACTGTCGGCTGGAAGGGATGATCTCCCACCACATCGGCCTCTCTAGTTGCGTTCGGCCGAAGGTCATCGCATGCCATGTCATCGGCGGCTTCTGGGCGGTTACCATCAGCGGCAAGGACCTGCTCTTTAAGGATTGCCTGTTCGAGAAGTCCTGCTGCGACAACATCAAAGGGGGTGCCGACGGGGCTCTGTTCGAAAACTGCGTTTTCCAGGACACCTGTCGTGACGGCATCGACACCACGGGCGGACTCAACGACACGATCATCCGAAACTGCATCTTTCGCCGCTTGGGTTGCACTGGTCTGGATCTCAAGTCCCACTACGAGAAGGCCCTCGGCAGGCCGGAAAACGTCGGCATTCTCATCGAGAAGTGCCAGTTCTACGACATGCCGAACGCCGTTGTGCTGACCACCCTCGATAATGGGCGCCGCAAGGGAGGGAAGTACCTGCTGACAGCCGGCAACATGAAGGACTATGCCCCGCATGACATTGACATCAATGACTGCGTTGTCGGATATGTGGAGAAGCCCCTTCTGCCCTCAAAGCAAGGCGGCTATGGCGTAGACTATCCTAAGCAGGGAGAACACATGAGGGTCATCCTGCTGAAAGACGCCTACAACATACGATACAAGGACGCCCGCCTGATCGGCGACAAGATTATGCCCGTTCTGGTCCACACCATCGGCGGCTCAAGCGCCCTCTCGAAGGAAGCCGCCGACGCGATCGACCGCAAGGCCACCGGAAATATCCTCGACAAGCCGGCCACCGCGCCAAAGCCGGGAGATACGACGGTCTCATTTGCCTGCGGGCCCCGAGTACTAGACTGAGCTTACACGGTCTTGATCCGAACTGGGTCCGGTGTTTGTGCTCTTCCGACTCGACCTCCTGACAGCGAGGCGAACAGCCAGTACTGAAAACACCTTCGGTGTTTTGTTCAGTCTTTCGCAGTCGGTGGTTACGAGCCAGTTAAACCGAATCGTGCAGGACGGATAAGCGAAACACAGCTCCGGCGATCGCGACTTCCCCGAAGCTATGGTCGCCAGACCGTGGACCACCGTCTGGCGACGGTAGCTACAGGTAAACTGTTTCTGTCGGGTGCTTTAGACATTCAATGGTCTTAAGCCAATTGTGCGCACACGACGAACGACCTGAATCGCCAACAGAGATTGCAAATTGACCGAGGTGATCCAGACCGATGCGAGTTTCGCGATTTGCTTCCTGCAATCGGTTGCATCGCCCAGTGCGGCTAAGGGTCTCTGCGAACTGCAAGCGGTGTCTCCGCCGAGCCCACACCGCTGCTGTTAGGCCTGAGCGCGAACTCGCGTCGAGTTGTCCAACCTCGTGCAGTTTAGACCTACTCGAATTGAGGGCGGGCCAGGTGGCCCTGGGTGATTGCTCACCCAGGGCTCCCACAGACCCGTA
>CAYFJO010000040.1:0-43638 GCA_964343305.1 uncultured Pirellulaceae bacterium
TGAACTTGCTCGGCGCGGGTCTCCCGACCCCGCCGATGGTTCGACCGAAGGTCTCCCACCGGAGCGTACTCCAGATTTTGGAGACCTACGGTCGGTCGACAGTGCGGGGTCAGGAGACCCGCGCACAGCGTCTAAATCGACAAGAGAAATCTCGCTCGCGCTGTACAACAAGATTGGCCTTACCGACAGTCGCCACGCACACAATCCTTGGCTGCAGGAACTTCCCGATCCGGTCACGAAGGCGACGTGGGACAACTATGTTTGCGTATCTGCCGAAGCCGCAAAAGACCTTGGCGTTTCAGACGGCGATGTTGTTCGTGTTGAAGCCGACGGCCAGAGTGTCGAATTGCCCGCGCTCATTCAGCCAGGACAGCATGATCGCGTTGTTGCAATCGCGCTGAACTATGGCGTCAAGGGAACTGACCGTTTCGCAAACATCCATCCGCAGTGGCTCGAAGCCACACCAACAGTTGCGAAGGGAGAGACGGTTGGGGAGAATGTCGCCGGGTTCATTCAGCCTCGCGACGGTCAACTTCAATACACTCGTGCGGATGTCAAGATAACGAAGGCTGTCCCATTCCGCCGTCACGACATTGCGACGACGCAAAGATACAATTCGCTCGAATTGCCGCTAAACGTTGCTCCACCTGGGGCCGAAGTCCGTGATCCAATTCAAGAGACGGTGCTGGCAGCGTTTCAAAATAATCCGCATGCAGGAGCCCCGCATCACCATGAATTTGGCGATGAACAACTCTGGGCGGAAGACCATCCGAAGGACCGACACTGGTGGGGCATGACGATCGATCTGAACAAGTGCACGGGGTGTTCCGCGTGTTTGATCGCTTGTCAGTCGGAGAACAACGTGCCGGTCGTGGGCAAAGACGAAGTACGGCGGCAGCGCGAGATGCACTGGATTCGCATCGATCGGTATTACGCAGGCGAAGGCGACGATGTCCACGTCTCGCAACAGCCGATGATGTGCCAACACTGCGACAACGCTCCGTGTGAGACGGTTTGTCCCGTGCTGGCAACGATTCACAGCGAAGAGGGGCTGAACGAACAAGCGTACAACCGCTGCGTCGGCACGCGGTATTGTGCGAACAACTGTCCGTACAAAGTGCGTCGCTTCAATTGGTTCGACTATCCGCACGACGATGACTTACAGAATCTTGCGCTCAATCCGGACGTGACCGTGCGAACGCGCGGCGTGATGGAAAAATGCTCGATGTGCGTGCAGCGGATCAAAGACGGCAAGATCGAAGCGAAACGACTCGGTATTCCGTTGGCGGACGGGGTGATAAATACTGCGTGCCAGCAATCGTGTCCTGCCCAGGCGATTACCTTTGGCGATATGAATGATCTGAAGTTGTTGTTCAGCGTCCCCTTCGATCCCAAAAACGCAGAGAACATGCGGGATAAGCTAGATCTAGACGCGCGACGAGTTTCAGATTCCTTGAGGAAGCAGTTTCAAGACATCAATAAGCAACTGCCAGAAGATGTCTGGGTTTCTGTTCTCGAAGAGGGTCGTGAGTGGCGAATCATCGCCGAAAGCAGGGGGTTCATCATACGACTGTCTGTCGGGACGCTGGACACTTACGAAGAGAGTCGTGTCCGCACCAGCTTGGCCGATCCGCGTCGTTACGGAGTGCTCGAAGAATTCAACTTCCGACCGAGCGTGTCGTATCTACGCGTTGTGAAGAACAGCGACGAACACCACGAAGAGGATGGCGCTCATGGCTGATGTTGACACGTCACTTCGACCGCCGTTGATCACGGGCGACAAAACGCTCAGTGATGTGACGCGCGACATTTGCGCCCCGATGGATCGCAAACCGACCGGATTGTGGTGGGCCGCGTTTGCCGTGTCCTTCACAGCATTAGTGATCGGTGTCGCGGCCGTTTGGTATCAAATCGCGACTGGCATCGGCACATGGGGATTGAACAAGACGGTCGGTTGGGCATTCGACATTACCAACTTTGTGTTTTGGGTCGGAATCGGCCACGCGGGCACATTGATTTCAGCCGTGCTGTTTTTGTTTCGCCAGAAGTGGCGAACTGCGGTGAATCGATCCGCGGAAGCGATGACGATTTTCGCGGTGATCTGCGCGGGCATCTTTCCGCTGATCCACATGGGCCGCACATGGTTGTTCTTCTGGATGCTTCCCTATCCCAATACGCGCGGGCCGCTGTGGGTGAACTTCAAGTCGCCGCTGTTGTGGGACGTGTTTGCGATCGGCACTTACCTGCTCATTTCCGCTGTCTTTTGGTACATCGGCTTGCTGCCGGATCTGGCCAGCGTTCGTGATCGCAGCGAGCCTGGTTGGCGGAAGCGAATCATGTCGATTCTTTGTCTCGGTTGGGATGGCTCGGCGCGGACGTGGCATCGGTATGAAACGGTCTACATGCTCTTGGCCGGTTTGGCGACGCCGTTGGTGTTTTCCGTACACTCGATCGTCAGCATGGACTTTGCCACGTCGATCATCCCTGGTTGGCACACGACGATCTTTCCGCCGTACTTTGTCGCTGGGGCGATCTTCAGCGGATTGGCGATGGTGCTAACGCTGATGATCATTGCCCGCAAAGTGATGAATCTGCAAGAATACATCACACCAACGCACGTCGACAGAATGTGTAAGCTCATGTTGGCGATGGGCTGCATTGTCGGTTTCGCTTACGCCACGGAATTCTTTACGGCTTTTTACAGTGGCAACGCGTACGAACAGTTCTTGTTCATGAACCGGGCGCTTGGTCCGTTCTGCCTGGCGTACTGGACAATGGTGACGTGCAACGTGGTCATCCCGCAACTGTTATGGTCGCCGCGTATTCGAGCGTCTTTGCCGGCGGTGTTTGTGATCGCGATCTTTGTCAACATTGGCATGTGGTTCGAGCGATTCGTGATCATTGTGACGAGCCTGCATCGCGATTTCTTGCCGTCGAGTTGGGCGAGTTATTTTCCAACGACGATTGAAATCGCCACGCTGGTGGGAAGTTTCGGATTGTTCTTCACGTGTTTCCTGATCTTCTGCCGCATTTTGCCCGTGATTGCAATTGCCGAAGTCAAAGGTGCCGCGCATTTGAAAAAGCGTGAGTCGGCCGAGACCGCCACCGAGGAGAGAGCCGCATGAGTGATCGCATCTTGCTGGCGACGTTTGAACACGAAGACGACTTGCTCGCCGCTACCAATGCCGTGCGCGAGCGTGGTTTGAAGATCATCGATGCATTCACGCCCTACGCTGTGCATGGACTCGATCGAGCGATGGGCCTGCGACCGTCGCGGCTGACTTGGGTGTGCTTCATTTGCGGGATGATTGGCGCGCTGGGCATGTTGTGGTTTGAGAATTGGACAGCGTCGGTTGACTGGGCAATCGATGTAGGTGGCAAGCCTTGGAATTCGCTGCCGTCGGATGTGCCGGTGGCCTTCGAAGCGGCGGTGCTGTTGGCTGGTTTTGGCAGCGTCTTTGCGTTGTTCTTTGTCGCTCGTCTGTTCCCAGGCAAGCGTGCCCATGTCGTGAACCCGCGTGTGACCGATGATCGTTTTGTACTCGTGATCAGTGAATCGGATGCCGCCTTTGACGCGGCCGAGGTAAGGCGACTGATGCTCGAACACCACGCGATTGAAACTGAAGAGGAACTTTCGTCCAAAGAAGGCGACGTTTGATGATGGGACGAGTGAACATTTTTCTGTCGTTGCTGTTGGTTGCGGTCGTCGTTTTGACGACGGTCGTTCGCGTCGACCATTCTCAGCCGAATTATGAGTTTTGGCCCGACATGAAATACACGCCGGCCTGGACGGCCTACGAAGCGAATCCAAAGCTTGCCGACGGGCGGACGCTGCAGCCACCAGTCGAAAACACGATCGCGCGTGGAGAATTGCCTCAAAAGGAACTAGACAATCCATATGACATGAGTGCGCCAGCCGACCCGCCGCCGACCGACGAAGAAAGAAAACAACAAGCCGCAGCTCAAAAACGCCTCAGTGACTCGGTGCAACGTGGCGGCGAGACGTATCGCGTGTTCTGCATCAGTTGCCACGGCCCAAGCGGCGCCGGCGATGGCCCGGTTTCGAGGCGCGGGTTGGCGTCGCCATCGTTGTTGACAGACAAGTCACAGAAACTCGACGATCTAAAGCTGTTCGAAATCGTGACGAAAGGATACGACACCCAGACCTGGCCGAAGAGCATGCCACCGTTTGCCGCCCAGCTTTCGCGCGATCGTCGATGGGACGTGGTCAACTACGTCAACGACCTGCAGAAGAAAGCGGCACCCGAAAAAACCAACGTCGAAGAAGTTTCAAAGTCGGAGTAATCGCATGACAACCGGTGCTTTACCAAATCAGCAACGCCAGCTTCTTTGTTGGGCGATCGTTGGCGCACTGGTGCTGGCGTGCGGATTCGGATTTGCGCCAGAGCGCACTTGGAGCAATTTGTTGATCGCTGCGTTTTATCTGCTGACCATCGCACTGGGTGGTGCCGTCTTTTTGGCACTCACGTATATCTCCGGCGCAGGTTGGCACGTGGCCTTTCGTCGAGTGCCCGAAGCGATGGCGCGCATTTTGCCGCTGGCCGGAGCCGCAATGCTGGTGGTTCTCGGCGTCAGGATGCATGACTACGGCTGGCACCACGGGGAAGGCGACGTAGGAACGTTTTGGTTTAAGGAACTTTGGTTGACCCCCTCGTTCTGGGCAACACGCGCCGTCGTCTACGTTTTACTCTGGAGTTTCATGGCGGGACGTCTCGTTGCTCGTTCGCAGCAGCAGGACGAATCTGGCGACGCCGCAATCTCTGAAAGCAACACGCGCTTGTCTGCTTTGTTCCTCATCGTTTATGCGATCACATTCTCGCTGGCCAGCGTCGACTGGATCATGGCTCTGGAGCCAATGTGGTTCAGCACCATGTGGGGCGTCTATAACTTCGCAGGCATGATCCAGGCAGCGTTAGCAGTTGTCATCATCTTGGGACTGTTGTTTAGATCTAAGAACGAACCACTGCACGGCGTTTTCAACGACGAACATTTGCATGATCTCGGCAAGCTGCTGATGGGCTTTAGTTGCTTTTGGATGTACATCTGGTTCAGCCAATACATGTTGATTTGGTACTCGAATATCCCTGAAGAGACATCGTATTTCATCAGCCGGACGAAGGGACCTTGGGGACCGGTCGTGGTCGTGGCAATCGTCGTAAATTGGATCATTCCGTTTTTCGTGCTGCTGCCAAAGGCCGCCAAGCGAAACGCTGGAGTGATGATGAAGATCGCCGTTGTTGTGTTGATCGGTCGCTGGATAGACCTTTATCTGATGGTTTTCCCTGCGTCGCCTTTTGACACGGCAGATGTTCCGTTTGGCAGCGCGCCCGTCTTTGGAATTTGGGAAGTCGGCGCGATTGCTTGCTTGATTGGGGTCGTTGGATGCCTGTTACTGCGCTGCTTTGGCGCTTCTAACTCGGTTCCGCGAAACGACCCGTTCCTTTCGGAAAGCCTAAACTATCACGCCGACGGGTAATGTCGCCTCAACGAAGCGACGATCCATCAAGGCAAGAAGGAATGGGTTCGCATCACCAAGTGGGAGATATTCGCGGCCGGCGCTTGACGTATGCCGTTGCCAGTTGCTGGAGTCCAGGCTTTAGCCCGTCATTGCAGCCTGAAGGCTGTACTCCAACGGACATTTCGAAGTGGCGGCGGCATAGAATCGCGACGCGTAAGAGACGAGACGGAAAAAACGGGCGTTTCGGTCGGACCTGATGATCGCGTTTTGTCAGCTACGATTTAACAGGTTCCGTGTCCGAGGAATCCTTACTTGTGTTGTCGTGTGTGTCGCGAGAGTTTTTTGCGTCGTACTCGTCTGACAGCATCGATGGACACATTTCCTGAACGCCGCACTGTTCACACACGATGTGAACCAGGTCCGAACTGCTGAGCTTCAGTCCTTCATCTTCGCATAGCTGATAGAGCTTTTTGACGTGAACGCAGATCATGGCTTTACTCCGTGAGGTTCTGGTTTTGCGGCTGGACGGTCCGACTTTGCAAGATTGTAGCAAATGCGTAAGAATATGCGCAACCGCGCATGTAGGCCCCGCGATCTTCCGGATTGTTCACGAGGTAGTTTGTGATCGTCGCAATATCAATCGCAAAAGCAGGTTGCGGCTATCTTACCTAAAACGCCGCGCGGATCGGACAGAAAAATGAATGCTGCCTCCTAATCTTTCTGTCCCCTAATTTTTCTGTCCAAAGGAATTCCCTTTGGTTGCGCCCTGCTCCCGCGGCGCAAGCTCTTCGTTCCTCTGTGCTGTCCGATTAACTTTGGCCATATGAGTCATGAATAATCCGCGATCTCTTTTCGTGAACGCCTTCCAGAAAAATCAATTTCGTGACACGATAGCACGGGAAAAATCTCGTTCGACACCGTTCAATGTGCGTATCGTCCCGATCGCGCGCTGATACGCACACGACAGTGCAAGTCACCGCACAACAGCAGTTCCGCAAAGCGTTCCTAATCGCTTGTGGTCCGGGGAATTAACATGGCCGCTGTCTGTTGAAGTGATGTTCGGCAGTGGCTTGGGACGATGTTTGCGATTTCCCCGATCAAGACGCCGCGAACACATCCAACCACCTGAATCCCCAGTTCGCGGCATACGCAGCAGTTCGGTTGTTGTTTACAATCGGGGCTGCCACCCTAAAAACAACAAGGAGCACGCGTAATGGCCGTGACTAGTCGAGCTGATCAACCCGTCTTCAAAAAGGCGTTCGATCCGAAGACGCAAAACGAACTACTTGATGAGGACCATTTTGCATGGAAAAGTGTTTGCACAGTCCTGATCGCAATCGTTTGCATGGGATTGGTGATTGGGATCGTTGGCGTGACGTTTTCGCTGCTCAATTCGTAACCGCTCTCTCGTCGAGAGTTTCCTGGGGAAGATGTCTGGCTTGGTAGGAAAAGCCGCACATTTATTTTGAATCGCCATCCAAGTCGTGCAATTCGACGGTGATGTGAACTAGACCCATGTCTTGGGGAATGAGACGTTTGTAATCGTAGGCAGGCTTGGGATCTTGAGTCACGATCGAGACGATAACGGCGTAAATGTTGGGACCGATTGACCAGAGATGCAGATCAGTGACGCTGATGTCATCGTGACTTTCGATACTCACGCGAATCTTGTCGCGAATGTCCTGCGGTCCCTGTCGGTCGAGCAACACGCGGCTCGTCGAGCGAATCAAGCCGATCGACCACCACGTGACCAGTGTCGCTCCAACGATCCCCATCATTGGGTCCATCCATTGGAGCTGCAAGTACTTTCCAGCGAGCAACGCACCAATCGCAAGGACCGATGTCATCGTGTCGGCCAAGACGTGTAAATAGGCCGAGCGAAGATTGTGATCATGATGATCGTGCTCGTCATGAGGTCCACTACTATCATGGCCAAGGATGACGACCGAAGCGCCGTTGATTACCAGTCCGATAATGGCGACGAGGATTGCGGAATTGAACGCAATGAAGACAGGATCCAAGAGCCGATGAATACTCTCCCAAACCATGATCATCGCGAAGACGGCGAGCAAGACGGCACCGGCAAAGCCACCTAGGGAATTGACTTTGCCCGTCCCGAAACTGAATTGTGGATCATCGGCGTGGCGACGCGCGTAGATATATGCGAACGCAGAAACCGTCAAAGCCGCCGCGTGCGACGCCATGTGCAGGCCGTCAGCCAATAGTGCCATCGACCCATAGGCGATTCCCGCGGCGATTTCGACCACCATCATCGTCGCCGTAATCACGATGACAATGATCGTTCGCAGTTCGCCAGGTTTTTTCGCGGACTGACCAAACTCGTGGTCGTGTTGCCAATGGTTGACGTCTTTCGAATCGCCGTTCAATGGATGTCGCCTTTCGCTCCGCGAAAGTCGTGTTTTAATACGAAGCGTAGCACAGGCTGCACTACCTCACCGCGAAAGTCGACGTTCCTACGCAGTACTTTCGGTCAACTCGGAGTCGGTGATGTTGTATTTTTCAACGAGCCGATAGAGCTTGCGACGGTCGATGCCAAGCGCTCGAGCGGCGCGTGTTTTGTTGCCCTGTTCGCGGCGGAGCACTTCGATGATCTTGGCACGCTCGATCGTGGCCAGCTCATCCGTGTCGGTCGGGATTGGTTGGCCATCTTGCGCCGCATGTTGAACGATTTCGTGCGGAAGGTCTTGAACGCGGACGGTGATGCCGTCGGCCATAATCTTTGCGCGATCGATAGCGTTAATCAGTTGTCGGACGTTGCCCGGCCAGTCGTATTGTTCGATCAGTCGCAGCGCGGCGGGTTCGATTTCCCAGCCAGGACCGAGGAATTGATGCACAAGCAACGGGACGTCGCCGTCGCGCTGGCGCATTGGGGGCAGTTCGAGCGACATGACGTTGATGCGATAATAAAGGTCTTCGCGGAATGTGCCTTCTCTGACTTCGTTGCTCAGATTGCGATTGGTTGCCGCTAAAAGGCGTACATTGACTTTACGCTCTTTGATCGAGCCGACTCGACGAATCAGGCCGTCTTCCAGAACACGCAACAGTTTCGCTTGCAACGAACCGGGCATCTCACCGATTTCGTCGATGAACAGCGTGCCACCGTCGGCGACCTCGAACAAACCTTGCTTGGCCGCGGCCGCGCCGGTGAACGCCCCTTTCTCGTGGCCGAACAATTCGCTTTCCAACAGCGATTCGGGCAACGCGGCGCAATTGATCACGACCAGTGGTTTGTCCGTGCGGCTGCTGTGTCGGTGCAGCGAACGGGCGACGAGTTCTTTGCCGGTGCCGCTTTCGCCTTGGATCAAAATTGCCTTGTCACTGGGGCCGGCTCGTTCGATCAATCGGAAAACTTCCTGCATCGACTCGGATTGACCGATCATTTCTTCGTGCGTCTGCGTGCGTTCGAGCAACGCTTTGAGTTGACGGTTTTCCTTGCGGAGAAGATGTCGTTCGTATGCTTTTTCAATCTGTGTTTCGAGATCTTTCAGCGGGAACGGTTTTGTCAGGTAGTCAAACGCTCCGAGTTTCATCGCTTTGACAGCCGACTCGATCGTGCCCTCGCCCGTCAACATGATCACTTCGCAATCGACATGAATCTCTCTCAGTTTTTCCAGCAACTCCAGCCCAGTCATGCCGGGCATCATCATGTCGATAACCGCCACGTCGAAGTCGCGGCGTTGAACCAAGCTCAGGGCTTCGTCTCCGTTGGGAGCATCTTGCACCTGGTACTCCACGCGCTCGAACCGCCGAACGAGCGTACTACGAAATTCCTCGTCGTCATCAACGACGAGTAGGTCTATATCTTCGCCCTTTGACATGTCATCAACTCACAGATGAGTGTTTAGGATTTCGATCGAATTTGGAACCAGCAAAGCAAAATCTGTGCCTTTTTACGGCTTAAGTGCTTTTTGCGTGTCATTGATGACTCTGACGAATCCCTGCTGTGCGGACTTGGTCATCCGCGCGCCAATACGCACACTTGTCAGTCTACATGACAGTGGCGGTTTCGTCTCGAAAAATTGGGGACCGTCGCCTGACGCGCAAGCAAGGGTCTTTCCCAATCGTCTCTCGTTAGTTCAACGGTGATTGTGAGCATCCGACAAGGTTTGGCACTTAAGTTGCATTTAAAGACGTGGCTTGCCGTTAAACAATCGCACAAGGAACTCAATGATGAGCGATGCAACGCAGCGATTGATGACGTTACATGTCGGCGACGTGATGAACAAGGCACCAGTACAAGTTTCGGCCAATCAGACAATGACCGAAGCGGCCGACGTGCTGGCGGAACATGGCGTTTCGACCGCACCGGTGATGGACGAACAAGGTCGTTGCGTGGGAATCCTGAGTGCGACGGACTTTCTGCAACGCGAATGTGGCGCGGGTCATGCCGACGAGCAATCGTTGACGGGCGAGACCCACCGACTGGTCAAGCCGCCGGGCGAACAATCGTTTCACATCAACTCCGTGCCCGAGAGCATGGTCAGTTGTCACATGACTCTCGGTGTCCAGTCAGTGAGTGCCGACGCAACGCTACTGAAGGCCGCTCACATCATGAACACCGAACACATTCATCGTCTACCGGTGCTCGACAACGACGGCCGCGTGATTGGGATGATCAGCACGATGGACATCGTTTCATCGCTGCTCAACGCAGTTGACGAGGAATCCGCTTCATTTGTGCGGCAAATGCAAAGCGGCGACTTTTGAAAAGCCGTGGTTCGCTCCGCGAACGAAACAAAACGCTCGGTTCGAGGAGCAAACAGCGGCGATCAGGACAACATCATGCTTACCGTCGACGCAAACGAGACGACGATCGACAGCAATCCGGTTGTCGAGTTGTTGTGTAACCGAAACACCTATACGGAGCGACCCAAGTTGGTGGAACAAATCGAGACCCATATTTCCCGGGTCTTTCTCACCGATGGCTACGCCTACAAACTGAAGAAACCGGTCAAGTTTGACTTTCTCGACTTCAGCACGCCGGAGCTTCGCCATGTTGTCTGCAACCAGGAACTGCGGCTCAATCGGCGCATGACGAGTGACGTTTATCTCAATGTGCTGCCAATCACGCAAAGCGCATCTCGACGACTGCAACTCAATGGCAGGGGCACGCCCGTCGATTGGGTCGTCAAGATGCGGCGACTTCCCGCCAAGCACGCGCTCGACCGGCGTATCGGCGCGGGCAACATTTCCGAACGAGACGTGCTGCGCGTTGCGTCGAAACTGACTGATTTCTACCAGCGGCAACCGCCGCTGACGGTCAGGACGGATGAGTATCGGCAACAAATTGAATCGCACACCATCGCCAATCGTCGCGAGTTGATGAACCGGGAACATCATTTTTCGCCACGGATGATCAAGCGCCTCGACCACGCTCAACAGCGTCTCTTGCGGCTCGCACCCGATTTGCTCGACAACCGTGTCCAAGATGGGCGGATCATCGATGGCCACGGCGACTTGCGGCCTGAACACATCTATCTCAACGGACAACCGACGATCATCGACTGCCTGGAGTTCAGCGCCGAGTTGCGTTCGCTCGACGTGTTGGATGAACTCGCGTTCCTGGCGATGGAGTGCGATTTACTAGGCGCGGAGTGGATCGGGCAAACCATAATTGAGCACTATCAGCGAGTGAGTGGTGACAAGGCACCGGGTGTCTTGCTCGCGTTTTACAAGTTGTATCGCGCCTGCGTTCGAGCCAAAGTATTGTCATTGCGCGCCGCCCAACTCGGAAAGACGCAGTCACAACAAGCGCTTGCATCAGCCGAAAAATACTTGCAACTCGGCGAGCAATACGGCCACACGCTGGGTCCGCCGATTTTGTTCGTTGTGCGCGGACTGCCGGGCAGTGGTAAATCGACACTCGCAACGGTCATCGCAGAATCGCTCAACATGGAGCTGATCCAAACCGATGCCGTGCGGCGTGACTTGTTTGGACCGTCACTCCGGCCGGCGGATTTTGGACAGCGACAATATCACCCAGACGCCCGGGCGCGTGTTTATGACGAAGTGTTCCGTCGCGCGACCGAGTTGCTGGGCCAAGGACAATCGGTCATCTTAGATGGCACGTTTCTTTCGGCCGATTTGCGTCGTCAGGCGGTCGAACTTGGTCGTCGCTACAATGCCGAGCCGTTGGTAGTCGTTTGCCAGTGTCCTAGAGAAGTTGCGATCGGTCGAATCCGAGAACGTATCGAGACGGGCAACTCACTTTCGCAAACACGCCCGGAGTTCTACGACCAACAACAACGACTGGACGAAAACGATCCGTCCGATTTACCGACTCAACATCTTGACACAACGTCAAGTCTACCCATGCTGGAAGCAGAGATCTTCACTCACCTTCGTAGAATCCTGTTCATCTGATTCTCACTCTCAGGAACGACTCAAAGATAGTGTCGCCAAGGCGAGTGGCGGGTGACAACTTACAGTAGGACGGATTTCCAATCCGTCTGGGACGGTTTGAAAAACCGTCCTACTGGTAAGTCAGTTCCTGCAGCTCGCCCAAAGACGATTTCGCACGATCGCAAAAGATTCTGCCAAGTTTGCTTCACTTTTACTGGTTGACATGTCGTAATATTCCGATATATTAACATATCGATGGCTACAACAGAATCAAGAAAGCATCCGAAACTCATCGACCTCGAATCATTGGCCGAGGCCGCCGAGTGTTTGAAAACGCTTGCCCATCCGCATCGGCTACGGATTGTGCAGATGTTGCTCAACGGCCAGTACACGGTCGGCGAATTGGCCGAGGCCTGCGAAATCCCCAGTCACATGGCTTCGGAGCATTTGCGGTTGATGCAGCGGTGCGGGTTTCTGACCAGTGAAAAGGATGGCCGTCGGACGTTTTACCAAGTGACCGAGCCACATTTGGCAAGCATCATGCAATGCATCGAGAGCCGTTTTGGCAGTTGAGCGTGTTTTTATTTTGCGACATAGATCGTAATATTACGATATAACGACAATACAATCAATTGGCACGGCGATTGCTACTTGTTCGTTCATGAAACCTAACCATGCCACTATCGACAAAACGGGAGTTCCAGCCATGGAAATGATCATCGTCTTAGCGTTTGTAGTTTTGTGGTTCGTCCTGCAAGCCTGGGTGTTGCCGCGCTTCGGCGTGCAAACGTGACTGAGCGGAAGCTGCGGACCGAGTTCGGTCGAGAACAAATCAGAAATCGAAGACAAAACCGACAACGAAACCTACACGGAAGAAAGGTCAGTGAAACCGTGGCGAAACCAACTTTGAGAATTGTGATCGTCGGCGGCGTTGCCGGCGGCGCATCGGCGGCGACGCGTGCACGCCGAATGAACGAGCACGCCGAGATCATCTTGTTCGAAAAAGACGAACACGTGTCGTTTGCCAATTGCGGCCTGCCCTATTACATCGGCGGCGAGATCGACGATCGAAAGAAGTTGCTCGTTGCATCCCGTGAATTGCTCGAACGACGTTTTCGGCTTGACGTTCGTACGCGTCAGGAAGTCCGGCAGATCCATCGCGACTCCCAAAGTGTGACCGTTTTCGATCATGCAACCGGCGAAACCTACCAGCAGCAATACGACAAGTTGATTCTCTCGCCAGGTGCCGCGCCGCTGGTGCCGCCGATCGAAGGTGTTGACGCCGCAAACGTTTTCACACTCCGAAACTTGGCCGACACGGATCGGATTGTCAGCGCGACAGAGAGTTCAACGACGAAAAAGGCTGTCGTCGTTGGAGCGGGATTCATCGGCTTGGAAATGGTTGAACAGTTGGTCGGTCGCGGCTTCGATGTCACGCTTGCCGAGCTTCAATCACAAGTCCTGCCACCGCTCGATGCCGAAATGGTACAGCCACTGGAGCAAGAGCTTGCGGATCGTGGCGTTCGTTTGCTGCTCGGAGACGGCATCAAACGAGTTGTGACGGACGACGCAGGCGTTGCGACGGGGGTCGAGCTGCAAAGTGGAACAACGGTAGATGGCGATGTTGTCATTCTTGGACTCGGCGTACGTCCGAACATTCGACTTGCCGAAGATGCAGGGTTAGAAATCGGGCGCGGCGGTGGCATCGCAACCAATGCATGGATGCAGACCAACGATCCACACATCTACGCGGTCGGTGATGTGGCTGAGTACACATTCGGTCCAACAGGCGAATCGATGCGGGTTGCACTGGCGGGACCGGCGAATCGTTCGGGCCGTCTTGCAGGCGAACACGCGGCGACCGGAAGTGCTCGCCGAATGCCCAACGTCTTCGGCACTGCGATCGTGCGCGTGTTCGAACAGACGGCTGCCATGACCGGACTCTCGATCAAACTCGCCAAACGGCTCGGCAAGCCGGTGCGAAGTGTGACGATCGTTTCCAATCAGCACGCTGGTTACTATCCTGGCGCGACGCCGTTGACCTTGAAACTTGTCTACGAGCCAGAGACCGGAATCGTGCTTGGTGCACAGGCAGTCGGCCGCGACGGCGTCGACAAACGGATCGACGTCATTGCCACCGCCCTGGCGATGAAGGCGACGGTGTGCGATCTGGCGGGTCTCGACCTTACTTATGCACCGCCGTTCGGCGCGGCGAAAGATCCGATTCACATGGCAGCTTTTGTGGCGTGCAACCAACTCGACGGCGTTGACGACTTTGTCGACGCGGACGCGGATTTGTCTGGCAAACAGGTCGTCGATGTTCGAACGGCCGGCGAAGTTGAGAACAAACCACTGCCGGCAGCCGAAGATGTGATTCATGTCCCGCTCGATGAACTGCGCGAGCGTCTCGTTGAACTCGATTCGACCATCGAAACCGTGGTTTCTTGTGGCGTTGGCCTGCGTGCGCACGTTGGCGTACGAATCTTACAACAAAACGGATTTACCAACGTCAAGAATTTATCCGGTGGCGCGACACTGCGCTATCGTGCAATCAAATAGGGGAGTTAAACGATGAACACGATAACAGCCGACGAATTGAAAGACCGACTCGACACCAACGGAGCAGTGCTGATCGACGTGCGCACGCCGGCCGAGTTTCAAGAAGTCCATGTCGTCGGGGCGGTCAACATTCCCTTGGACAGGCTCTCGGAGCAGTCCATCTCGTCGGTCGCCACGGAGGATCATGGGGCAACCGTTTATTTCATCTGCAAGTCGGGCAGCCGCGGCCGGATGGCCTGTGAGAAATTGAAAACGAGTGCCCTCCCAGTTGTCAACGTCGAAGGCGGCACGGAAGCTTGTGTCGATGCCGGACTCACCGTGCGACGAGGCCGCAAAGCGATTTCGCTTGAACGACAGGTGCGGATCGTCGCCGGCTTACTGGTGTTGATCGGTGCGGTATTGGCGCTCGTCGTGAGCAAATGGTTTGCATTGTTGCCAGCCTTCATTGGCGCGGGACTCGTGTTCGCGGGAATCACGGATACCTGTGGCATGGGCATGCTGTTGGCGAGAATGCCGTGGAATCAAGTTCGTTGCGATTCCGCGACTTGCTCTTCGCACAAAAACTCGCGTTTGTTCGAATCGACGATCAACGGGGCGGATGGTCGGCCAATTCCAGCCAAAAGTGAGAAACTCTGCGAACCAACTTGACCCAATCGTCGAATAGCAGCGGCTTCGTCAAATATGCGTTCGCATGATTGCCGTAACAATAGAGCACATCGGTCGGCGAGTTGGTTGTAGTCAGCATGACCACTGGGATGGCCATGAATTCCACCTCGCTTTTGACCGCTGAAAGGAACTCGCGGCCATCGACGCGCGGGAGATTGATGTGTGACTTCATCTGCCGCAGCCCAGCCGGACACAGCTCGCTTACCCTTACGAATTGAGGGACATCAAACCGAGTAGGCCGAATTCATGAGATAGAGAGAGGCGACGCTGCTCCGGCAACGTGATCAACGGTGAGGTTGGTCTATACTAACGATGCCGGAACGGCGCTGCGCTTGGTCCGGCCTTCTTTGGCTCCTCATTCAGCAAATGCCCAGCCGTGGCCGGTGGGGATGATCGGTTGGCTGGCGCGGATCTTTGAAATCTTGCCGAGTGGTGCAAGGGTCTTTGACCACGCCGTGTGCTGCGAGGCCATTTGTTTGACGACGTCTGGATGCTTTGACGCGATGTCGTGTTCTTCCTTGGGATCCGACCTGAGATCGAACAACTGCCACGGGTCCTTTTCGTACTTTTTGTAGAGCCGCCAATCGTGCCAGCGGACTGCGATCAGGTGTCGGCGCACCGCGTCGTCGGGTTGATTGTTCAGCCAATACAGGTATTCGTGAGCGTCCCCCGTTCGGTCGCCGCGCAGACATGGAAACAAATCGACACCATCACAGTGCTCCAAAATTGTCCGGTTGGTCAGGGACGTGATCGTGGAATAGAAATCAAAATTTGCCATCAGACCGTCGTACGTTCTTCCTTCGGGAAGCACACTGGGCATGGAAAGAACCGTGGGCACCCGAACCCAGCCTTCCTTTTGAGTTCCCTGGCCTTTTCCACCTGTATACGGAGTCGCTGTTCCGTGCTCGCTTTGGTTCGGGCCGTTGTCGCTGGTAAAAATGACGAGCGTGTTGTCTCGCAAACCGTGCTCATGCAACACCCGCAGCAGTTTGCCGACCTGATCATCAACCGAAACGATTCCACCGGCCAGCTTTCGACGAATGCCTTCGGCTCGCGTGCGATCCATCAGTTTGTCGGGGACTTCAGCGTTGGACGAGTGAACGGCGGCCGGAGACCAGTACAGGAAGAATCGTTCAGACTTGTGGCGATTGATGAAGTCCACCATCGAGTCGCCGTCGTAATCCGTGAGCCACACCGTCTCGCCATCTTTGTTCACGCAGAAGTACTTCGAGACGCCTTTCTTTTTTGAGAGCTGTTTTCGCACCTCTTTCGTTGCAGCGGCGAGCTCTTCATCGGTGTACTTCTTTTGCGGTGGGTTCTTCGCGACTTCCGTGAATCCCACGTTCAACGGGCCCTGTTGTCTGGTTCCGATGTCCCACTTGCCGATCTGCCCGGTCACGTAGCCGTGATCTCGAAGGAACTTCGCCAGTGTTGGACGGTCCTCCGGAATCGGCAGCCCGCGAGACATTCCATACTTTCCAAACCGTTGTCCGTACTGACCCATCATCAGACTACAGCGACTCGGGCAACACGGCGGATTGGTAATGTAAGACGCCGTGCAGCGGACGCCTTCCTTCGCCAGCCGATCAATGTTGGGAGTCGGAATGTCGGCACAGCCATAACATCCAAGGTCTCCGTATCCCAGATCATCGATGTAAATCAGAACGACGTTCGGCTTCTCTCGTGCAGCAACGGCCTCAGCGGACAGGCCAAACAGTGCCATTAACCCCAACCATACCAATACGATTTTGTTACTGATTTTTGTGTCTTTCATGAAGTTCCCTGAGTCAGATGTTTGCCGCGAGTTTTCTCAGATAGCCAGTATCCCAACATAGTTATGATCCTGCCAGCTTCATTATCATTGTGAAACGAAACATTTGTGCATCGGGCGAGCCCTCGGCAGGAACGCGCCTTCCGTGAACTGCTGGCGCGTCACGGCTCACACCATCTGTGAAGACGCCTAGCGCGAACCATCATAGGCCGAATCAAGGAACGAAGCGACGCCGCTCCGGCAATGGAATGAATGGAGAGGCAGGTTTATACTGACAGTGCCGGAACGGCGCTGCGCTTGGTCCGGCCTACTTGCTGATATTTACTCATTCCAATTTACTTCCCGAAGACCAGGATCGGAGAGGACAACACCTCAGTTGAATGAGCAGAAACGATAGTTCGAACCATCCGATTGTTCTGCCAGATTCTCGTCAATCGGTGTGAGAGAAAGAGAAAGCATGAACTCCGAAATCAATCGTCGTCACTTCATCGCCGCTTCCGCCAGCGCTGTCGTTGCCAACTCATTTCTTTCCAGCCGCGCAGATGCCGCTGAGAAGCCCGGCAACCTGCGGCTGGCCACGTTCCGTTTCGATGTGACTCCGCCGATGGAGCATTCGCTCTGTGGCGGCTGGATCAAACCGGTCGTCGGCGTGGACGATCCACTCGAAGCAATCGGCTACGTCCTGCTTGGTGCAGATAAGCCGATCGTCGTTTGTGCGGTGGATTGGACGGGAATTCTGAACTCCGCCCATATCCAGTGGCGGCAGGCTCTGGCTGATGCGGCGAAGACGACCGTCGACCACGTCGCCGTCCAGTGCGTGCATCAGCACAACGCACCTTTCGCGTGCATGGACGCGGAAAAGATCAGCCTCGAACAGGGCGATCTGCCGCACATCGTCGAGCCCGCATTCTTCGAACGCTGCCTTGACGCCGGACGCAGGGCCGTCAGTGAAGCGCTGAAGCAGACCGTTCCCGTAACTCACGTCGCGGCAGGTGAAGCACGTGTTGAAAAGGTCGCAAGTAATCGGCGTATCATCGGGCTCAATGGAAGAGTGATGACGCAGCGCGGTAGTTCGTCTCGCAAGCCGGAGCATCATCGTTTTCCGGAAGGCCTCATCGATCCGATGCTCAAGACGGTCGCGTTTTACAACGGCGAAAAGAAACTCGTCGCCTCGCACTATTACGCGTGTCACCCGATGAGCTACTACGGCGATGGAATGGTCAGTGCGGACTTCTGTGGCCTGGCTCGGAGGCAACGAGAGAAACAGGAGCCGGACTGTGTCCACCTCTACTTCAACGGCTGCGGCGGCAACATTGGCGCAGGCAAGTACAACAACGGTTCAAAAGAAGCACGCGTTGAACTGACGCAGAGAATGTTCGAGGGCATCGTGGCTTCCGAAGCGGAGCTCAGGCCGCAACCCATTGAGTCGCTCGCGTGGGAGACACACGACATCCTGCCTCCGCTTAATCCGGCTTTCGATGAAGAACAGTTGATGGCCGGGATTTCGAACAAGAAGAACCGAGTCGTTTCGCGAAACCGGCCGTCGTACACGGTCGCGTTCATCCGCCGCGTGAAGGCGAAGATTCCCATCACGCTCAGTTCACTCCACGTGAACGATGTGTCTCTTCTGCATCTGCCAGCGGAGTGTTTCATCGAATACCAGCTTCGAGCCCAAGCAGTCGCAGCGAACCGTTTTGTCGCCTGTGCCGCATACGGCGACGGCGGTCCGTGGTACATCCCGACGAAGGAAGCGTACCCCCAGGGCGGCTATGCCGTCAGCGTCGCGTGGTGCGCACCGGAGATGGATCAAGTGCTGTCAAGCGGGATTCAGTCGATGCTTTCCAAAGCCTGAACAATGATGAAATTCGCCTTCCTGGCGCTCCTGCCCGTTATGGCTGCCGCCGAGCAGCCTGTCCGGATCATCGCGCTGGGCGATTCAAACACCGCGACGCGCGGCACGATTAACGTCTATGCCAACCGCCTGCAAGAGGCGCTGCTCGACGTGCGGGTTGCCAACGCGGGAATCGGCGGCCATGACACCAACATGGCCCTGTTGCGGCTGCACAAGGACGTGCTAAGCCAAAAGCCTGACATCGTCACCATCATGTTCGGCATCAACGACGCTGCGGTCGATGTCTGGAAAGACCCACCTGCTTCGAAGCCTCGGGTGCCGCTCTATATTTACGAAGCGAATCTTCGTCACTTCGTCAGGATGTGCCGCCGAGTTGGCGCGACGCCGATTCTCATGACACCGACGCCGCTGCGCTGGTCGGAGAAGACCCTCAAACTCTACGGCAAGGCGCCCTACAAGCCGGACGAGGCCGAAGGCTTCAACGTTCTGCTGCCGGCTTACGCCGACTCCGTGCGCCGTATTGCCAAAGAGGAGAAAGCCCGGCTCTTTGACGCGTGGGCCGCGTTCAACAAACCCGAAGGCGGCCCGGAGAAGTTGCTTCTCACAGACGGAATGCATCTCAACGACGCCGGGCACGAATTGATCGCAAAGTCGCTTCTGCCGCTGATCCGCGGAGCCCTCGCCAACCCTCTGCCGAAGCCCGAGCCGATTGCCGAGGTCAAGGGTTGGACTGACGACAAGGACATCTGGTATCCGCATTTCGCGAAGCCGCTCGATGTCGCGAGTCATTCGACCGGACCATTTGTCAGGATGGGCGACAGCGAAATCGGAACAGCTCATCATGCCGGCTTATTTATCTCCCAGGATCGTGGGAAGACATGGACGCGCACCGCTACCATCGGCAGCCAAAAACAGCCCGTGCAATTGCGCGGCGAACGAACCATGCTGAAGACAACCAGCGGCGTGCTGATCCTGGCATACCTAAACACGAGGGATCCGAACACCCATTGGAAATGGAATAATGTGAAGAACGCCCCCGCGCCCGGGACGCGGCGCGATACGTGGGTCAGCCGCAGCCTCGACGACGGCGCAACGTGGGAAGAGCCGCAACACGTCATCGAGAGCTACTCTGGGGCGGTTCGGGACATCGTCCAGATGAAGAGCGGGCGTATCGTGTTGGCCGGGATGGAGATCAACATGAAAGCCGCGCGCCACATGACAACGATGTTCGTTTCCGATGACGATGGCGCGACCTGGAAACGCGGCGACACGCTCGACATCGGCGGTCGCGGACATCACGACGGGTCGATCGAACCAACCCTTGCGGAGCTGAAGGACGGCCGGCTGTGGATGTTGCTCCGCACCAATCTCGGCTGTTTCTACGAATCGTTCTCGACCGACGGCCTGACCTGGTCGCCGATGAAAGCGACGAAAATCGGCGCCAGCAGCGCTCCGGCAATGGTCTCGCGCCTCGACAGCGGTCGGCTGGTGCTGATCTGGAACGACGTCTATCCGCAAGGTGAAACCAATTTCGTGCGCTCAGACAAACTCCATTCGGAGCGCCCCGCCAGTTGGCAGCGCGGCGAACTGTTGATCGCGTTTTCCGAAGACGAAGGGCAGACCTGGACAAAGCCGGCAATCATCGCTCGCAAGCCCAAAGCCTGGCTTTCTTATCCCTACGTCTTCGAACCGGTGCCCGGCGAGCTGTGGATCACAACGATGCAGACAGGCGTGCGGGCAAAAGTGTTTGAGAAAGATCTTGTGAACTGAAACGACGATCGCTCGACTGACGCTGCCGGAACGGCGCTTCGCTTGGTGCGGCCTACTTCGCTATCTCTAATGAAGATAGCCGCAATCGCTTTTCTGATACGGAGGAAGGACAAGCCATGTCTCATTTCAAAATGAGAAAACCATACGTCCGATCTGGCATCACAGTTCTGCTTTTGATTTTCGCTCTATTGAATCCGGTAGTCAATTTGTGCGCGGTCGCCAGCGACGACGAACTCCCGAAAGACCCATTTCGACGTGGCCAGCCTGTTCGTCTCGCAGATCGGAAGATGGACATGCGGTATTTCGATCTTACTTGGAGCGGCTACATTCGGCACGCAGCTTCCGAAGAGGACACTCTGTTGTTGCCAGGCAAGAATGCGATCTGGCTGCTGCAACCCAAGAAACACTCGTTGTGCAAAGCCGTGGCGGCCGACTGGAAGAATCTGCACATAAAGCCGAGTGACGTCCTGGGAGTTTCCAAGGACTTCAAGGTGGGGGCGGTGAACCTGGGTTCGACAACGGGACGATATCCCCACCGCTACCGACTGGGCGTGGCAGATTTCAAAAAGTCATCTCTACTCGCAACGATCGATGCCGATTGGATTTATTGCGACGAGGGTTACAAGCGATTAAGCCACTGGAAGTTCAACCGTGACAGCAAGCTCGCCATTGCCCTGGCATGTTCTTACGCCAACAGGATTGCCTGGCTTGACTGGGGGCGGGGAGAATCGATTAGTCCCGATCTTTCGCAAGATGGCATTCAGCCTGATTCGGTCCGCTGGACGGGCTTCGAGATCGAACCCCATGTGTATTGCTTGGTCGTTGAGTGTCAGCGATGGAAGGGACTGGAGCTTAAGGATCGCGAGACATGGTATCGCCGTGTCCTGCTCAATGCCGCGCCAGACGGAAGAGTCAAAGTGGTGGATGAACCTTGGAACGTCGTCGCGGTGATTGGTGTCGAACAAGGCAAGGTCCTTTGCCGATTGAGCGATGGACGCATCGTATGGATCGGTGCTCGGAACTGGAAGCTTGTGGCTTCGACAGCAGGCGTAAAGGCCGGAGCTCTTGTCGCACGCACATCAGATCGAATCGTCGTCAACGATCAGGACTCGTTAGTGTTGCTGGATGCGACAACACTGAAGAAGAAGGCCGAGATCGTTCTGCATGAGGGCAGCCGGCTGGCCTGGATCGGAGCATATCCGGACCACGGGCTTCTCGCAGTGATCGATAGTTTTCAAGGTATGCAACTTTTCGATATCAAGACATTGAAGCCGACCGTCCACGGGCCAGGCAATCGGGTTGGCAAGACAGTTAATGCAGGAACGCTCGGTATGACCTTGACGCAAGGCATGGCTCCATTCGGCATGGTGGCGACACCCTATGCACAAACGGTGACAATCTTCGGGCTGAAAGGTGATTTCGTTCGCAAGATCCAGACAGACCGACACCCGTCAGGCGCGTTTCACGTCAAGCGGGGTGACGCTGAAATACTGCTCATCATCACAGCACCGGTACCTTATTAATGATATCTCGGAACGACTGTTCGCAAGGAGCTACTTGATTAGCAGAGCCGGTTTTAAGAGCAAAAAGGTGTCAGGAACCAATAACCGAATTGGTTCCTGACACCTTTTCTCCACTGTGATCGAACTGTCGCTGTTGCCGAATTCGGGCAACATTGCACCGCCGATGGTCGATGATCGCACGGCGTCCTGGCTCGACGCGATCAATCGTGACGGCAAGAAGCCCGTACCGATCTTGACGTTGGAAACCCTGACGGAGTTTAAGCCCGATCGGTGCGTGTACCGAGACGGCAGTTGGGTGGTGGAAGATTAGAAGCGGTTTCAAAATCTGATCAGATCGGCCGGGTGGCCCTGATCGATTGCTCGATCAGGGCGGCACCAGTCGTCGATCCTCGTGATCGTCCGGCGGATGCGGCTGGCGGCCGTGCGCGTCTTGACGGTCCAACCCCCTCGACGTGTCCGGCCCCAGTGCCTGGTAAAGCCCAACAGACCGAACGTCTCCGGTTTGCTGCTCCGGCAATGGGATGAATGGGGTGTCAGGTCTATACTGACGGTGGTGGAACTGCGCCGCACTTGGTCCGGCCTACTTGCTCAACAAGCTGCGCATCGCCCGAATGCCATGAAACTCACTCTCTCCATCTCCCCGTCACCTTGTCTCCTTATCCTTCTGGTCTTCCGGCCGATTACTGCCGCTGCGGAAGTGGAAGTCGTGGTCAGTCCGCGCGTCACGGTGGTCGAACGCGAAGGCATCACCGGTGGCGGCTGTCCGGTGATCGTGGGAGATCGCGTTCTGACTTTCTTTCCAAATCATCCGGATGACTTCGGCGGCTCGAAAGGGATGGCATCGGCGAGTTCAACTGACGGCGGCATGATCTGGACGAAGGGCCGCGACAACTGGCCCATGCCGGGAATGATCGACCTTTGGGCGGAACGGCTCAGCAATGGCAACCTGCTCGCATTCGGAATCAAATGGACGCCCGATCCAAAGACGCGTCGTGAAGTCACACTCCCTGACGTGCCCGCGGACGCCTACCAGATCGCCGTTTCCAAGGATCGGGGCCGGAGTTGGAATCTCGCGCGGGCCAGGATCGAGTGTCCGCCGGAAGTCGGCGTAATCGCTCGACCCTTGCCGCACATCATCGAGGATGAAAACCGCTTGTTGCTCATGCCCGCTTATGCCTGGAGCAAACGCGGCAACAAGGCCGTGTTGTTGCAAAGCGAGGACGGCGGCCGGGTGTGGAAGGTCCGATCCGTTATCACTACCGTCGTCGCGATGAACGAGGCGGGGGCCCGCGTCGTCACGCCCTGGTTGGAAGCAACCGTCTCGCCAACCAAAGATGGCCAGATGCTGGCGATCGTTCGCACCGGCAGCACTGTGAAATCCGCCCTCGTTTCCGTGCGCTCAAGCGATGGCGGCAAGACCTGGGAGCAGCCGAAAGTCCTTCCCTTTGCCGGCAAGCTACCGACCTTGCATCTGCTGGACAACGGAATCCTCACCCTCACGACCGCGTTGAGCCGCAACCATTGCCGCGTTTATCTCTCTGCCGATGGGACGGGCCGCAACTGGAGTCGCGCCTTTGTCATCAGTAGCCTGACGGGCGGCAATGTCGGCGTCGCTATCGCCGGCGAAGACAAGCTCCTCATGACCAGCCCCGCGAACGGCAGAATCGATGCGTGGCATCTGCGAGTCGGCCCTCAACCCTTGTCAGCAAACAACCTCAACCCACCGACCAACGCGAAGTTCAAAGACGGCACGCTCACTTGGACAGCGTCGCCGAATGCGGTGGCCTATCGCGTTACTCCCGTGCTCATCAAACCTGGCGACCTCTGGCCCACGACCCTGATCCTGCCTTACGCCGCCATCCAAACACCAGACGATTCCACCAGCTTGAATCTCCGTCGCCAGCTTCTACTCGGCAGCATCTATGCCTTCGAAGTCACCGCCGTGGACGCAAAGGGCCGCGTCTCTCCCGCCGCGCGAAGTCAGGAATTTCAACTATGATGAACGCGACCGTTTCCGCCAGTTCCACCGGCGGCTGGGGTAACGCCGGCCTCCCCCTAGTTCCGAACCAACAATGTAGCAATCCCTGAGGTGTAATGATGAAGCGTCTGATTCCTGGCTTCGCGATTGTGATATTCCTCTTGCCTTTCGGATTCTGCGGCGCGCAATCCCTCGAAGTCCTTCCGGATGAACTTGCTCCAGGCGTTCCAAAAACAGAAATGATGGCCACGTGGCTGAAAAAACAGGCGATGGCCGCCCTTGATCGCCGCGACGCCGCTTTTGAGAAGCTCACGAACGACGAGTTGAAGAGTTGGCAGCAAGATCGCCGCGAGTTTTTCCGGCGTCAACTTGGCGGCTTTCCGGAGCCCACTCCGCTCAACGCGAAGATCACGGGCCAACTCGCCGTCGACGACTACCGCATCGAGAAACTCTACTTTGAATCGCAGCCCGGCCTGCATGTGACCGCAGCGCTTTACCTGCCAAAGGGCAAAGGTCCGTTTCCGGCGGTGCTCCATCCGACAGGCCACAGCGCGAGCGCGAAGAATCGCGAATTGTATCAGCAGGCGTCGATCGTCATCGTCAAAGGTGGTTGCGCAGTCCTCTGCTACGATCCCATTGGTCAGGGCGAACGCAAGCAGTTGTTCAATTCGGACGGCAAACCCTATGCGAGCACTGTCCAACATACGCTGATCAACCAGGCGAGTCATTTATTGGGCAGCAATGTTGCACAGACAATGATTTGGGATGGCATGCGGGCGATCGACTACCTGCAAAGCCGTCCCGACATCATCGCGGACAAGATTGGCTGCACGGGGATATCGGGCGGCGGGACTAACACCAGTTACCTCATGGCCCTGGACGATCGGATTACCGCGGCGGCCCCTGGATGTTACCTCACGGGTTTTCGCAGTCTGCTCAACACGATCGGCCCGCAGGACGCTGAGCAAAACATTCACGGCCAGCTTGCGTTCGGAATGGACCACGCCGACTACGTGTTGATGCGTTTGCCGAAGCCGACTCTGATCATGGCCGCGACGCGCGATTATTTCGACATTAAGGGCGCGTGGGGTCTGTTTCGTGCCGGCAAGCGCTTTGCGACGCGACAGGGATTTTCCGAGCGCGTCGATCTGGTGGAGCCGAACACCGAACACGGGTTTCCCACTGAGATGCGAGTCGGAGCGGCGAACTGGATGCGACGTTGGCTGCTGGATCTGGATTCGCCGATCACTGAGGGCGATCTTAAGCCGCTGCTCGAGGAGCAACTGAACGCGACGCCGAACGGGCGGGTGTTGGATCTGCCAGGGGCACGGACCATCTTCGAACTCAACGACGAGCGGAACAAAGCTTTCGCCGGCCAGCGGGCGGAGAACGCGAAACCGGAACATCGCGACCGACTACTAGCGAAAGTGCGTGAGTTGATTGGGGCGCGAAAGCTGGCGGACTTGCCGGCACCGATCGTGCGGAAAGCGGCTGGTGGTTACATCATTGAGCCAGACGCCGGTATTCAGCTACCAGCAAACCTTGTGGGCGATGCGAATTCAGAGCACTTGACCATCTTTCTCCACGGTGATGGCAAACGTGTGGCGATCGAATCGGGCGAAGTGAATCAAGTCGTCAAGCAATTGAAAACGCAAGTCCTCGCGGTAGACCTTCGTGGCCTGGGAGAGACCAAAAAGGCGGGGCGGCTGCGAGTTTTTGATGAGATGTTTGGCACGGATTGGAAAGACACGGCGGCGGCGAGTTTGCTGGGAATTACCTATGTCGGCATGCGGGCAGAAGACATCTGGCAAGTCGTCCGCGCCTGGCGGAGAGAAACGGGCAGGAAGAATCTCAGGCCACATCTCATCGCCATCGGCGAAGCCGCGATCCCCGCCTTACACGCCGCGGCTTTGGAACCGGACCTTTTTGGTGAGGTGCGCATTTCAGGCTCGATCAAATCATGGACCGAAGTGGTCGAGTCGCCCATCGTGCGGAAACAGCAGTCGAATTTGGTCTTCGGCGGATTGCGGGAATACGACCTGCCGATGTTGCGAGCGCTGCTCGGAGAGCAGTTGACTTTCACGGGTGCTGTAAACCCTGACGGCACGCACGCTTCGATAACGGCAGTGGACGAACAGACTCGCGCGCTGATTGCCCGTGCGGCGTCTCTGGAACTGAAGACGAAATCTGTTCCGCCGCCAGGAGATCCGCTAGAGCATCATGCGTCCGGCTTTCGAAGCACTCCGCAAGTCGTTGAAGTTGCTGATGCAGACGGTACCCCACCGCCGCAGTGAGTAGGAGATCGACCGGACTCTGTTTACTTCAAAACTCGTCAAAGACACTTGTATGAAAACTATCGACTTCCACCGCTCATATGTCACGTTTCGGATCGATACCAGGATGAAACCGCCACAAACCGTTTCGCATAAGCCGCCCTTCAGTCTGAATAACGCCCGGATTCCGATTGAGTGCCAGTGTGTCGTCACCGAGAAAACTACAAACAACGTCCACTCGTTCGTTCTGGGAGCAAGTTGCAAGACGGAACGAGTCGGAGTCGAACGCGATATCTGGCTGGAACCCAATGCTGATTTTTGCCCCATCTTCACCCAAGACCGGTATCTCAACCTCAAGACGTATGCGAAGGTTGGGACGACAGTCGACTTGTATCCGCCCGGCAGCGGCGCGCAGTCTGACCGGCAAAGCGGTCGCATTGAAGACACCTTTGACAGTGTTCGAATCGATGTTGCCGAGTGCGATGGGAATCCGCTAAGGTCACCACAGGAGATCGTGGAAGCAGTCCTGGCAAACCAAAGCCTGGTCGCCCGTACCGAATTGGAAAACCATCTTTATCATGCGCTGATCGAGTACGCTGTCAAAACCATCAACGCCAACGAGCGCGACTGGATATTCCAGACGGATGCTGGCCCTGTGCTTTTCCCGGATCTCACCAGCGAACCTGATTCGTTGTTAACGAGCCTGGAACTGGCCTATGCCGCGTTCAATAGCCCTGACTGGATCGAATTTATCATCCGGGAATCGACTCCCGTCGCCGAAGATGTCAACGTCTACCATTATTCCCGTCCGGTCCGATGTGACGCGCGAAATCAGATTCTTCAGATCGAATGATCAGGCGGAGAATGGGGAAGAAAACAATGTCCAACGAGCGCGACGTGCGGCGTACCCCAATGACCCGCAGTATTAGCTTTTTACTAATCCTAATCTGTTGATGAATGCGACAAACTAGCGTGCTTGTTGTTTTGATTCGACGATGACCGTCGCCAAGAAGGGCCAGGCCATGCTTTATCCATTGCACTTCAAACCCATTTTCCGCCAGTATCTCTGGGGCGGCCGACGTCTGGAATCCGTCCTCAACAAACCAATCGGCGAAGGCGACGACTTTGCCGAAAGCTGGGAAATCGTTGACCACGGCCAGGACCAAAGTGTCGTCGAATTCGGCCCGCTGGCCGGAACCACATTGCACGACCTAGTCTGCGAACACGGTAAAGAACTGTTTGGCCGCCACCATCCACAGACACAGTTTCCGTTGCTGATGAAATTCCTTGACGCCAACCGTGACCTTTCCGTCCAAGTCCATCCGAACGATGAACAGGGTTCACGGCTAGACCCGCCCGACTTAGGCAAGACCGAAGCGTGGGTCATCCTGAACGCCGAACCTGACAGCGTGATTTATTCCGGCCTCAAACCCGGAGTCGATCGTGAGACTTTAGCCAACGAAATCGAACAGGGAACGGCCGAATCGTGTCTGCATGTTATTGAACCAAATGTCGGCGACTGCGTTTTCATCAAAGCGGGCACGGTCCACGCGCTGGGCGCAGGCCTGGTCGTCGCCGAAATCCAACAGGCCAGCGACACAACTTTCCGGTTGTTCGATTGGAATCGCGTTGGCGCCGACGGCAAGCCACGTCAACTTCACGTTCAAGAAGCGCTCGACGTGATCGACTTCGACGCGGGTCCAATTGATCCGGTACAACCGCGGCAAACGAACGACCCGGATGTGTCCAGGTTGGTCGAATGCGACAAGTTTGTGCTTGACCGTTGGACATTCAACGAGCCAAAGCCGCTTGCAGATGATGGCGGCTGTCATCTCGTTGCAGTGTTATCTGGAAGCGTGGCGGTCGAAAGCGATCCATCGGAACGGCCGCTCGCAAAAGGCCACACGATGCTGGTGCCGGCCAGTTCCGGCCAACTGACTCTGACGCCATGCGAACCAACGATCTTGTTGGACATGTGTCTGCCCTAAATAGCCTTGCGCGATTTTGGGTGAGCGGCAAATGAGAATATACCTGTTGCTGAAGTCGTGAGACTTCAGAGCAGCCGTAAAGAACCGAAGTCTCACGACTTCGGCTACGAGCGGTGGGTAAGTTTTCACCCGCCGCTCGGGCGTCTCCTTTGACTCAACTCGATAGATGCGACACAGGGCTCGCGGTTTGCTAGGCTCACACTGCCTACTTACTTGGACTTCACTTCGAGTTTTGTGGGTGTGTTGGGCACCGTGATGTCTTGGCCCTGGAACTTGGTGACGGCTTGGACGACCAGGTCGGTGAACGTGCCAGGCTTGGCATCGGCGGCGGCGGTTAGTTCGAAATCGACTTCGAGCTTGTCGATGTCGGCGTTGACGCTCACGGGTGTCGTCGGGCCGGTGATGCCGGCGGGTAGCTTGGTCCAGGTGAGCGTGATCGGCTGGCGATCGCTGCCGGCGGGCCTGGTGACGATCACTTTAACCTTTTGCTTTTGTCCGATGACGATCGGGCCGGCGGGTGCGAGCGTGACCGTCAGCGGCGTGACGACTTCGATCGAGATCTCTTTGACGATCTTCTCCGTGCGGCCTTTGAAACTGGTGTAGGCCAACAGTCGTAATTTGCGGTCGCCGTCGGCCAAATCTTTTGGGCCTGTCAGTGTCACTTGGTAGGTCTCGCTCGGGACTTTGCCGTTGAGTTTCACGGTGGCTTTCAGTGGTTCGGGCAGACTGTCGACCAGGACGGTCAGGCCCGCTTTGAAATCTTTGTTCTTTCGTTCCGGCGTGACCGTGATGTTTGCCGTGCCGACGCTAGCCGCAAAATGGATCGGGCCGTTGACCTTGATGTCGAAAAACGGATCGAGTGGTTTGGCGGTCGACAAAGCGATCAAACCGTCGTGCCAGGCGGGCGGATACGAAACGTGCTTCCACTTGGCTCGCATCAGATTGAACGTGTCGGCCACGACCTCGACGTCCATGTCGTTGACTTTCGCTCGACCGACGACTCGGATTTTGGTGAACGTGCCTTCCTTGAGCGAATCGGGCAACATGGCGATCAACGTCGTTGTCGTCGCCTTCTCGGCGATGACGTTATTCAGCAGTTTGAATTCACCAGCATCCGACTCGACGGCCAACGTGATCGGGCCATTGTATCCGTCGCGTTTGGTGTCGACACCAAGCGTAAACATGCCGCTGGTGGATGCGAGCCGTTTGTAGGCGTTGCCCGCTGCGTCTGCCCTGGGATCGTGTTTGACGTTTAACGAAAATCCGGCGCCAGGCTGGATCGACACGCGGTACGAAAGGTCGTCGGCAGAACGATGCAACAGGTCGGAAACCGCCAGCAAATAAGTGCCATCGGCGGGAATGGTGTATCGCAGAGTTTGCTCTTCGGCGTCTCCCACGCCGCTGGCCGCAAGCTGGCCGCCGTCGGGTTTGAGCACCTTCATCGCAGCGTACGTGGCGGAACCCAAGCTGCGCGAGAAACTCTTCAGGACCAAGCGCTGGCCCTTCTTCGCATCGAATTGGAAATGATCTTTGTCGCCAGGCGTTTGCAGTACGCCGTTGACGGCACAAGGAATTGTCACTTTCGTTGCAGCCGCAACTTTGTCGTTCGGTTCTGTTTCGAGCGACTCGTCCAGATTCGTCGCTGCGATTGTGACGATGGCAGACGACACACCACCTTTGATCTTCGCTCCCACCGAGGCGAGGCCACTCGTCGATTGAACCGTCGTGGTCCTGGGTTCAACACCGGCAATCGACGGGCCGACGAAGTTCAGCTTCGTTTGCTCGCCAACTTTGACCCCCAGCGGATAGGCGGTCGACACCAGAGGAAAATCGCCGATCCTTAACCGATAACGTCGTCCGCCGGCAAACGCGTTGTCGCGGATTTCGACGATGTATTCACCAGCGGACTCGAACTGATACGCCAACCGGCAATCAACCCCCAGCCGATCGTCATCGTCCGCATAAGCCAACTCACGACCTTGCGCGTCACGCAACCAGATCACCGGATCGAGCGGTGATGTCATTCTTCGCGCATGCACTTCGATCGAAACACGCTGGCCAGCAGTGGCATTGAATTTGTAAAACGCCGACGCACTTCCAGGCGACGCGCCGTCGACCGCCGTTGGCAACGTGAGCACTTGTGCCGATGCGAGACGCGTATTGCTGCCCGACGCCTGGACGCTGGGCAAGTCATCGACCAACATCATCAATGTGTTGGACACACCCGCACCGTTTGCAACAATCACACCACCAAGACCGACGGGGACATTCGCATCGACCGTGATTTTGCAAGTAATCTTGGCTGGATTCGGTCTGCCGTCGGCAGGCGGAACGATCTCCACCTTGGCTGGAAAGCTTGTCCAGATGCTCAACGGCCCGTCGAGCTTTGCCCCGTTCAAAGTGACTTCGGTCGTCGCGCCTGGTTTGACCGCACCTGGAATCGCCGTGGAAACACTTGGTTGAGCCAGCGATGTCAGCGGGAAGAGTGCAAGCAACGCGAAGATGACGAACGAGTCGTGTACTGTGGTGGAGCGGTACATATTGAGTGGAAGGGTGTGGGACGGGATGATGAAACGGTGAGTCTGCCCACATTCTGTACCGGCGAGATTACGCAGTCAACAAAGACTACTCGCATTGAAAGACCGATGGTCGTGACACATCGTTCGAAAATTATTAGCCAAATGCCGGTCGCGATCCTGCCAAAGGTGTTCGGTGGACTTCTTTGCCTGAGAGCACGATCTGCCGGCTGGTTTTTTCCGGGCGAGTGCTGATTTGGAAGTAGAAAAACCGGCCTTCCATACGTAGCTCGGAAAGTCAAGCTACGACAGAATGCCGTCAATCGCGATTGATCATGTCGGGGCCGCTGCCGAATGTCTTATCGTAGGTTCCGTCCGATGACTTTTTATACTGTGTAAAGCCCTTCGCTTCGAGATTCTTGTTGCTCAGCAAGTCGCCGCCCAGACGCGTGTTCATGGCGAAGGTCGAAAAGACGCGATGGCAGGGCCGGCCGCATTCAGGACACTCGTTCAGCGGCTCTTCGCTCATCGTTTGAATGTGCTCGAACCGGCCCTCGCAATGGTCGCAGGATTCGTTGTCGGGTTCGTATTCGTAAATGGGCATGACTTCCCTCGTATTGGCTTGACTGACACCTGTACAATTATACCACTGAGTGCGAGAGCGTTTAAGCGGAACGAAGTTTATGAATATCGAATGTCGAACAAGGAATGTCGAATGATGAATGAGTTCTGCTTCCTTTTGCCTTCGATATTCCTTGTTCGATATTCGATGGAAACGCGTGCAAGAACTCAAGATTACGACGACTGGTAAGGTGAGCGGCAGTTGTCAACGTACCAGTAGGACGGGTCTCCAGGCCCTATTGGTTCATTCATTTCTGCCGCTCGCGTAAAACGACTCATCTACAGACAAATCCCATGAAAAAGAAAACATCTCGTTGGCGAAGAATGGCATTGATCTGCTTAATCAGCGTAATTGGCCTGATCGTTTTGAGCGACTTTGTTTACTCGCGATATGTCGCGCACAGCATTTCCAAATGGGAAGCCACGATCGAGCGCGACGCGGACGGTGTGCAAAAAGGATTCGGCGAATTCGCGATGGGTGACGGACCGACGGCGCTGTTGATGATCCACGGGATCAACGATTCGCCGCGTTGCTGGTACAAGATGGCTCCAGTGCTGGCCGAGAATGGCTTCCACTGTCGAGCGATGCGTTTGAACGGTTTTGCCGAGACGGTCGAAAACTATGGCCACGCCACGAGGCACGAATGGTTGAGCGCGGTTGATCACGAAATCAAGGGGCTGCGCGCGTCCCACAAGATAGTGTTTCTCGTCGCCCATTCTCTGGGCGGGGCGATTTCGATTGCTCATGTGCTGGACAATCCCGATTCGGTCGACGGCATCGTGCTGATCGCGCCGGCGATCGAAGTGTCTGACGATCGCAGCCCGTTGTTTTCGACGCGATTTTGGCACGAGTTTGCCAACGGCATTTTGATTTTCACACGCACGACCAGGTCGCCCTACGACATCGACGCGCACGACCCGACCGAGCGAGACTACGAAGGTCGTATCATTTTCACTCCGCGCTCGGTCGTCGATGAAACATTCGCCTTAATCGACAACAATCGCGGTCGTGCGGGCGAATTGAAACTGCCGTTGATGATGGTCTTGTCCAAAGACGACAAAGTGATTGACTGGCAGGCCGCGAAAGAGTTCTACGACGAGGCCGGGTCGGACAAGAAGACCATCTTCTTCACAAAAGACGCGGGCCACGCCATCCCGTACGACAACGGTTGGCAAGAGTTGGCCGATGCCATCGCGAAGTTCGCCGGGTGAGAGTCTGCATCCGCATCTGAGGCGTCGATTCCTTTGCACAGATTGCAGCCCGATGTTCGAACGGTCACAATAATTGAAAGGCGCAGAAACGAACGAATCCACCAACGGCAAGGAAATCGGAATCCTTTCATCGATCATCCGGAATGGGTTGATAAGATTTGGCCGTAAGTTGTCAGGACCAGATTGCGGTATCCAGAAACCAGTTTTCGATGATCGGGCTAAGGAAGAAACCCACGTGATCGCGCCAAGGTCAATTCTTCATCCAAAAGCTGGTGATTTGCGTGAAGCAAAGGTAACCTTAAGGGAAATGAAGCCCGACATGCGGGAGGTGGCTAAGCTCTCGGGACAGCGGACACCGTAGTTCGTTCCATGATTTGAGTGTCGAGATCACAACAATTCGGTCCTTGAGGTGACGACAAATGCCGTTTATGTTTCAAACGCTTACGTTAACGGTGATCTCCGCTGTGCTGCCCATCTTCTTCATAATGGGGGCGGCGATCTATATCATCTTGCGAGTTCGTGATGCCAGGGGATCGTTGCAAGATCCGCAATTGGGTGTGAAGTTTGCATTGCATTTGTTGATCACCATTGCCGCCATCATCGCCATCAACGGCACCGCGACGATCTTTGGTGATCTGTTGTCGATGGCCGCGGATGAGCAACCGTTCGGCTATCCAGCGGGACAGGGAATGGGATTCGGCAGAACATCGACCGCACAGTCGACCGAGTTTCCCAGCGAGATCGCTCGGATGGGATTCGGCATGCTGGTTGCCGGCATCGTCATGGCGGGAGCGGAAGTTTGGCTGTTGTACACGCGTACCAACGAGCGGAAGTGGCCGATGACTCGCCGTATTTTTGCGGGTTCCAGGTTGTTAATTCATGGCTTGGTGGTTACGGCGTTGTTGACCTTGTCGTTCATGGTGGCATTCTCAAGTGTTGAATCGGCTTCGATGTTTACGCAATCCCTTATGTTTACCGCATTGGGTCACCTTGCCGTTTGGACGGCTGCGTTGGCAATAGACTTCACGCTGCTGCAGATCTTCACAAAACAAGCGAACATACCCGGTGAAGACAGCCAATGTTTACAATGCGGCACGGATTTGCGCGGAGCTGTGATGCAAGGGAGCACCGAGTGTCCGACATGTGAGGCTTCCGTTCCCCTAAGTGTAAAACGCCGTGTTACGTCGATGACAACTGGTCAACTCCAACCACAAACCGGGCAGCCGACGAGTCCCGTGAATCCGCAGGTTGATGTTGCCCCTCAGCTACAACCGGTTCAGCAACAACTAGCGCAACAGCCCGTTCAGCAACAACAAGGGCCAAAACAACAACCAGCAGTGGCAGCCCCGCAAATTCAAACAACACCACAAACCCAACCTCATCAACAGCCCGCGACGCCTCAACAAAAGCCCGTTGCCCAGTCCAAACCCGCACAACAACCTCAGATTCAACCGCCACAGCAACCGCAAGTGCGTGCCACTCCTCAACAGAACCCCCAAACTCGCCGCCCGCCTCAAAACCCGCCCAATCAACCACCCAGCGGCACGTAAATTCGACAGACTGTGTGAGGAAGAATTACGACGCCAAGGCATGACAAATATTTGTGGATCACGTGTTGCTAATCTGGTATGCTAGGCGGACTCGTCTTTCGACCTACCCCGACGGAAATCCCATGCACAAGCTTCTCCTACTGCTGTTTGGATTACCGGCATTACTCACACTCTGCGATGATGCCGCCGGTGAACCGTTGAGATCCGCGATTGACGCTCACATTCAAACCGCGTGGCTGGCGAACAAGATCACACCAGCCGAGCCTGCGTCGGATGCCGAGTTCCTGCGCCGCATCCATCTCGATTTGCACGGCGTGATTCCCACGTACGATCAAGCGATTGAGTTTCTCGCCGACGCCAGTCCGGACAAACGCGAAAAGCTGATCGATCGGTTGCTGGACGATCCACGTTATGCCGTCCACTCAAGCGACATTTGGGACATGGTCTTGTTCGGCCGCAATCCACCGGGATTCTACGCTCGCGTTCGACCGGATTTCAAACGCTGGGTGCGAGAGCAGTTCGAGCAGAACGTTGCGTACGACAAGTTCGTCGAAGCGATGTTGAAGGCCGAAGGCAACACGATCGACGACGGCGCGCCGACATTTCTAATTCAATACGATCGCAAGCCCGAAGATGCCGCCGTGGCGGTCACGAAAAACTTCCTCGGCGTGCAACTCGAATGTGCCCGCTGCCACGACCATCCCTTCGAGGATTACACGCAAGTTGACTTCTACGGCATGGCGGCGTTTTACGCACGGTTGGAGTGGGTCGAGGTCGGCAAGAAGGGCAAAGACAAAAAGATGGCCGCTGGCGAGAAGAACCTCGGCGACGTGCTGTTCACCGGTCCGGCGATCGATCAAAAGCCCGGTCAGAAAGGCGAACCCGTTCCCGCCAAGTTTATGAAAGGGGATGCGGTGGTCGAACCGGAGTTGCCCGAAGGTTTTGAGGAGCCTCGTCGTTTTCCTAGCGGCAAGGCCCCGCCCAAGCCAAAGTTTTCGCGCAAAGACACTCTAGCCGCCTGGATCGCGACGGCCGACAATCCTTTTTTTGCACATGCGGCGGCCAACCGAATTTGGGGTCAGTTCATGGGAAAAGGAATCGTGCATCCGGTCGATGATATGCGGCCGTCGAATCCGCCGAGCCATCCCGAGTTGCTCGACGCGCTAACGAAGTACTTGGTCGACAATCAATTCGATCTCAAGTCGCTGATCTGCGAAATTGTCAACAGCAAGACTTACCAATTGTCATCTGGCGGAGCGGTCGAAATTGAAATGCCGCTGCGGTACGAACGTGCCCGCTATCGTCCGCTGTCGGCCGAAGAGCTATATGAGTCATGGCAAGAGGTGGGCGGAATCAACGCGTCGCTTGCCGCCGCTGGTCAAAAACCAGACGAAAAACGCTTCGCAATCAAAGGAATGACCTGGGACTATTTCCGCCGCTACTTTGGCTACCCAACCGACGGAGCTGGCAATTTTCAAGGCGGCATATCCGAGCATTTGTTCCTGAACAACGGTCAAGTTCATCAGATGATCACCAAGCAAAAGGGTGGTTTGCACGAGACGATGAGCAAGTCCGAGGACCCATGGGACGAGCGAGTCGAGCGCATGTTTGTCCAAGTTCTGTCTCGTCGCCCGACGATGGAAGAAGTAGAGGAGTTCGTTGCACATCTGTCCGCGCCAGACGATGCCAGCAACCGATTGCATGAAGCGATCTGGACGTTGATGACCTGCAGCGAGTTTCGGTTTAATCACTAGCTGAAGACAAACCGAATTCTTAACAAAAGGAAACAAAGCAAACGAAGTTTGACGAGATCCTTTGTAGCTGCGTTCGCCAGAACGCGGATCCGACATAGCAGTTGACCGCACTCTGGCGAGTGCGGCTACGGTTACGAAACGAGATCAAGAATCCTTTGTTACCTTCGTTTGCTTCTGCCCAAAAACGGAGACAACTTATGCTATGTCCAACTCGCGAACACGTTAGCCGCCGCGCGTGGCTCAAAGGAACGCTTGGCACGGCTGCAGGTGCGACGTTGATGAACTGGGGCGGCCTCACGACATCCGCATTTGCCGCCGAAAACATTCAAAAGAAACACAAACACTGCATCCTAATTTGGCTCAACGGCGGTGCCAGTCAATTCGAAACGTTCGACATGAAAGTCGGCCGTCCGACCGGCGGCTTGTTCCGTGAGATCTCAACAAATCTCGCCGGCACGCGCATTTGTGAATTGATGCCCAACATGGCCGAGCGGATGGACAAGATCGCGGTCATTCGTTCGATGCACACGTCACAGATCGACCACCCCGGCGGTATCTACCTCATGCACACGGGTTACTCGCAAGTGGCCAATGTTCGGTTTCCCGAAATTGGCGCGATTGTGGCCAAGTATTGCGGCGACCCGAATTCGGATTTGCCAAACTTCATCAAGATTTCGTCCAACGGCAACGCTGGGTCCGGCTTCCTCGGCCCAAGGTATCAACCGTTCGGTCTCGACAGAGACGGCCGATTGCCGACCTTCTCCCAGTCGCGGCTCGATCCCACGGTCGAAGCTCGTCGACATTCGTTACGTGACTTTATGGAAGAAAAATTTGCCAGCAGCCACAAAGTCGAAGTGGCTCGCATGCACCGCGAAGCGTACGAACGATCTCGCCGCTTGCAAAATGTCCTGCCCGCGTTCGACACCGACCAGGAATGGGAAAAGAACAAAGACAAGTACGGCGACACCAAGTTTGGCCGGCGATGTCTGATCGCTCGCTCGTTGGTCGAGTCGGGCGTTTCGTTCGTCGAGGTCGGTCAGAGCGGCTATGACACGCACGCAGACAATTTCGAAGGTCACAAAGCCAAAGTGCCCACGATGGATCAGGCGTGGGCTGCGTTAATCGACGATCTGCAAGAGCGCGGATTATATGATGACACATTGATCGTCTGGATGGGGGAGATTGGCCGGACGCCGCGAATCAACAACCGCAGCGGCCGCGATCATTACGTCCGTTGTTGGAGCGCGGCACTGGCCGGCGCGGGAGTCAAAGGCGGATTGGTTTACGGCGAGTCGGACAAAGATGGCGTCGATGTGAAGGACAACCCGGTCACGGAAGCCGATTTCTTCGCGACGATTTATAAGTCGTTGGGCGTCGATCCGGATATCGAAAACTATTCCGGCGTACGACCCATTCCGCTCGCCCCGTTTGGCCACGAAGTGGTCGAAGACCTTTTGGTGTAACAACCAAGTAGGACGGATTGCCAATCCGTCCCTACATCCAATCGGACGGATTAGCAATCCGTCCCACAGAATCATGAATCCAGCCAAATCAAAATACGTGTGGCAGCTCTCATTCGAAGGTGCGTGGACGACATCGGTCGCATTCCTCGGCGGCAGTAATCAAGTCGCGGCGGGCAATCGTGAGGGTCAAATCTATATCTGGGATCTGCCCGCAGATCCGCCAGCCGAAGAAGGCAAAAGAGAAGGCGAACCCAGCGACTTTGCACCACTCCGACGACTCGACGGTCACACCAACGCCATCTCACATTTGATCACTGCGGACGATGGCAAGACTCTCATCTCTACCAGCCTAGATCGCACGATTCGCATCTGGGACATGAACTCGTCGCCCATAGGCAGCGCCGAAGTCGTGCTGGACAAGAGCAATCGCCAGCGCAAAGCTCGCAACGTTCCTTCGGCCGAGAGGCCCAAGATCTTGGAAGCGCCCGGCGTGAAGGTCGAGGTCGTTAGTACAAGCCAAGTATTGGAAGGCCACAAGGAATGGATCAAGGCACTGGGCATTAGTGGCGACGGCAAACGAATAATCAGTGGCGACGACGCTTGCCTGACGATCGTTTGGGATCTGGCATCGCGCAAACAAATTTCAAGTTGGACAGGTCACGACCGAGTCTGGGTAAGTTCCGCCGCGTTGTCGCCTGACGGCAAGATCGCCTTCACCGCCGAATACGCCGGTCGACGAAGCAGTTTTGACGTTCCCGCCGCTCAAGCCAGATTGTGGAACGTCGAAGACGGCTCGATGAAGTTAGACCTGTTGAAAGTCTGGTCGCCAAAGACCAAAGACGAAGATCGCGGCGACACCTACGCCTATGGTCGAGTTTGGGGCGAGTTTATGGGGCGCGGCTTGGTGAGTGCATGTTTCTCACCCGACGGAAAACTGATCGCAGCCGCCCAAGGTGGAGAAACATCAACCGGCAAGATTCAACTGATCGATGTTGAATCGGGCAAGATTGTTCGCACGATCTCTGGCCACCGCAGCGGCGCGTGCGACGTAAAATTCTCAGCGGATGGAAAATACGTTTTGACCAGCGGTCGAGACACCGTGGTCCGCGTGCTGCAAGTCGAAGACGGCAAAGAAGTCGCTACGCTGGGCAAAGGCCGCGGCGGCCAATTCAAAGATTGGTTGTACTCGATCGCCATCTCGCCCGACCAACGCTGGGTCGCGGCTGCTGACATCGCGGGATATGTCCAACTGTGGCGTTTCGAAGCGTAAAGCGAGCCAGTTCGAAGTTTGTTGGCAATCTTGGCAATTGAGTTTGGATCGCTGGCTGTCTTCACTCTCATCATGATTGCAGTTCTCGGTTGATCGTAACCAGCAACTCTTGATAAACCGATTCGACGATCGCTTCGTTGACGCTCGTAGATTCTTGGCCAGCGCCGGCAAGCAATACTAGGTGGGCAAGCTGATTGATTTGTCGCGGGATGCCTTCGCACAGTTCGTGCAGGCGGTTGGTTGCGCCGTCGTCGAACACCGGCTCAGTGCGACCGGCTTCCGACAGGCAATGCGACAGATAGTCCGACGTCTCGGATTCTTGCCAGCAGCCGAGTTCAACACGCAATTCGGCGAGGTCTAAGAGACGGTGGTCTAACTTCTCGCCACGATGGCCGGTCGACGTCACGATGACGGTTACTCGCGAGTCGAGTGACGGGTCGACTTGAACCAACCGAATGATATGAGTGATGATATCGGCCGACCCTTGATCGACGTCATCCAAAAGGAAAACCGTCGAAATCTGTTGGTACCGATTTTCGATCAATCGATCGACGATCGCTCGCCAGATTTGAAATGTGGGTGCGTCTTGGCGCAGTTTCGTGCCCAGTTGCGAAGCAATCGTCCATTCGAATTCGGCGACGGAAATGCCCAGTAGGCTGAGGCTGACGACCGCGTGGCCTTGTGTTGCAAGCTCGCGGGCAAACACCTTCTGCAAAAACGACTTACCGCTGCCGTGCGGACCGGAGAGCAAGCCCAGGCGACGATGGTTGTCGACGAGGTATTGCAGCCGCGCAAGCGCCTCGTCGTGTGTCGCCGATTTGTAATAATGGTTGGGATCGAGCGAAGTGCGAAATGGCGGTTCGCTCAGTCCCCAATACGTCTGGTACATCCAGCGTCTCCGCTCGCCGTTGTGCTAGCAGCGGCGCAACGTCAGCTTGCAGGTCGAAAAATCCTTAACTCTTTCCTAATCGGTAAAGTCGCTCATCGCACTTAAACCAAAATGTCACGCCGCTTTTTCGTAGAAACGCCGATCGAGACGGACGAAGTGCTGCTGGCCGGCAGTGAGGCTCATCACTTGATTCATGTCATGCGGGCCAAAGCGGGCGATGAAGTAGTGCTGTTCGACGGCAGCGGTGCGGAGTTCTCGGCGCATGTCGCGCAAATTGGCCGTAACGAAGTGCGATGTGAAGTTGTTTCCCGCACGGAGATCGATCGTGAATTGCCCTTTCAACTGACGCTGGGCGTTGCGCTGCCCAAAGGTGAGCGTCAACGTTGGTTGGTCGAGAAAGCAGTCGAGTTAGGAGTTACAGAGATCGTCCCGCTCGTCACGGCACGAAGCGTTGCCCAGCCGACCGGGCACGCCATCGCACGACTCAAGCGGGCTGTCATCGAAGCTTCCAAACAGTGTGGACGCAATTGCCTGATGAGAATTGGTCCGCCCGCGCCTCTGAATCAATACCTTGCCAATACCGGTATCGACGAGTTGTGCCTGATTGCCATCCCTGATAGTGAATCGCGTCAGCTTGGTGGCTCGCGCAATTCCTATCGCATCGCCATTGGTCCGGAAGGTGGTTTTACGGGCGAAGAGATTCATCAGGCACGAGACAGCGGCTGGCAATCTTATAGCCTCGGTCCCAGAATCCTGCGAACGGAAACAGCGGCTCTCGCCTTGACATCCGTCATCGTGAACATTGACTGATCGGCTTCAGGCCGATCACTCTTCGATCTTCACGATCTTGCCAAACATGTGTCCGCCGACTTTTCCATGTGACCAGGTGCCTGCGTACTTGCCGTTGTAGAATAACACGCGTGCGCTAAAGGGACCTTGATTCAAAATGGTAAGGTCCGTCAGTGTGATCATGGGCGTGTCGTTGCCGGCCCATTTGACCTCCAGCGGCAGCGGAACTTCGTAGTCGTTCTTGCCGTATTTGATGCGAGCGTGGAACAGCCAGTAGTCGCCTTTCTCGGTTTTCGACACTTTGCTGATCGTGTACTCCTCTTCGCGCAGCGGCTGGCCCTCTTTGCCGGTGATCGTAAAACTGCCGACCAGCTTGACGCCCGACAGCATTTCTTCAAATTTCTTGTACCGCGCTTGTTGATCATCTTCCCCGGCCTTGTCGTCTGCCGGCAATGAACCTGCGCCACACAAGAAAGCGGTTACGATGACAAGACTACCGAGTTTTGCACGATTCATGAAATAGTTCTCCTCAAATGGCGAGTCGACATGGGACATTGGAAGGACGCAATCATTATCGCAAACTCCGCGCGGTTGTTCAACGATCACTCGCGGCTGTTGGACGCACGACTCCAGCCAGCCATTTTCGATTCGTAAAACTCTGTGTAGCGATTTGCTTCGATCGCCTCTCGAGCGGCGGTGACCAGTCGTTGGTAATAGGTGAGATTGTGTGCGGACAATAGGATCGGTCCCAACATTTCCTCGGCTTGAAAAAGATGGCGCAGATATCCGCGACTGTGCTGACAGGCGGGGCAAGGGCAGGACTGGTCCAGCGGACGCGCATCGTCACGGTGCTTCAGGTTTCGCATGCGTAGCGGACCCTCGTCCGTGAAGGCCAGCGCGTTGCGGCCGTTGCGGGTTGGCATCACACAGTCAAACATGTCGACGCCGCGGCGGATGGCCTCCAGGATGTCCTCCGGACGACCGACTCCCATTAAGTACCTCGGGCAATCCGCCGGTAACACTGGACAAGTCACATCGAGCATTCGATACATGTCCACGGGCGGCTCGCCGACACTCAGGCCGCCGATCGCGTAGCCAGCGAAATTCATTTCAACAAGTTGTCCCGCACATTCCACTCGCAGATCCGGGTCCAGGCCACCTTGGACGATGGCAAACAGCGTCTGGTCCGTTCGACTCGCCGCTTGCTGGCAACGCCGAGCCCAACGCACGGTTCGCTCACAAGCATCGCGAACCACATCGGGCTCCGCCGGCAAGGGAGTCACATGATCCAATACCATCGCGATGTCGCTGCCCAAGGCTTCCTGGATTTCGACCGCGCGTTCCGGCGAGAGGATCATCTCATGACCGTCGATGTGAGAACGAAATGTTGCGGCCGCTTCGTCGACCTTCGTCCGTTGCGCGAGGCTGACAAGTTGAAACCCGCCGCTGTCGGTGAGTATCGGGCCAGTCCATCCCGAAAACTCGTGCAAGCCGCCAAGTTTGGCGACTACCTGGTCACCAGGACGAAGCGCCAGATGATAGGTGTTGCCCAGGATGATTTGTGCGCCGGTCGCACGCACCATGTCGACGGTTAAGCCTTTGACCGTGGCTTGCGTGCCGACTGGCATGAAAGTCGGCAGATCGATCGAACCGTGTGGCGTGTGAAACGTGCTGCGGCGCGCGTGCGAGCCAGTGTCCGTCGAAAGCAGATCAAAAGAAAAAGGTGACTTGGTCACCTGGCTACCCTGTCACCTACTGGCGTTGAAATGGATTGGCAAATCAGACTTCCGAAGTCTGGGAAGACTTCGGAAGTCGGGCGTTTTGGCTAATCGCCGCGTAGTTTCAAGCCCATGATCGTGAGTTTCTCACGCACTTCGTTGAGACTGGTCACGCCAAAGTTTTTGCTTTCCAACAGGTCGTCTCCGGTCTTGCGAACCAACTCGCCAATCGTGCCCAGGCCGAGGCGAACCATGCACTTGCGGGCACGCACCGACAAGTTGAGGTCGGCGATTGGCCGCTCCAGTAATGCCTGTTCGTCGGGGCTCATGTTGGACGTGTCGACCTGTTGTTCGACTTCGACCTGTTGATCGGCGAACTGTCCAAGTTCCAATCCCTTCGACGACAACATGTCGCGGATTTCGACCAGTGAAGTTTCACCGAAGTTCTTGCTCGACAACAGCGATTGCTCGGATGTTCGCGTCAAGTCGCCCAGCGTGTTGACACCCATCTTCTGTAAACAGTTTCGGCTGCGGACCGACAATTCGAAATCCGTGACCGGAATGTTCAGCACTTGCGAAAGCCGATCACGGCGTTTTTGTGCTTCCTCGTCATAGAACATGTCGCCCGACGCCGACGCATCTTTGAGAAACAGTCTAGCTCGTTGGTGAGTCGGATGGATGTCCAAAATGCGCTGGTAGCATTGTTGGGCCTTGCTGTAGTGCTCGCGGTCTTCCCAAAGGATGCCCAGGTTCAGCAGAGCGCCAACGTGTGCGGGAAATGTGCTGGACGAACGCTCGTACAGATCCAACGCAATCTCGTCATTTCCGCGGCGATCGTTTTCCAGACCCAAACCAAATAAGGCCCCTGCATGATTACCATTAGCTTCCACAGCTCGTTCATACAGCGCGACAACTTCGGATGGATTATCGCCCAGCGCCGCCACCGTGGCCCCACGTTGGTAAAGGTATTCGGCTGTCTGCTCAACGGGGCCGTACAATTCGTTCAGCGTCTTCATCGCGCCTTCGTTGTCCAGCGCGTTGCGTTGCGCTTCGGCAATGGCCAGTGCACACTGGTCGCCGCCGTAACCGGCACTCTTGGCGGCTTCGTAACACTGAATCGCTTCTTCGAATCGGTTCAACGCAAAGCGTGTTCTGCCAAGATAGAATTGGGCAATGGCTCCACCGTCGGCGTTCTTCAGCGTCTCTTCGGCCAGGCGAAACTTGCCCAACAGGTAGTAACACACACCCAACCGAACCGCCATCGCGGGACTGCGATCCTCCTGCACCTCCAGCTCGTTCACCAGATCCTTTAGCACGCCAAACTGCGAAAAGTCTTCAGTAAGGGCGCTGGAAAGCTGATCGATTTCGGTGGGACCAAAGGAACTGTTCGAAAGGACGATTTCTTTCAGATCAAATTCCAAGGCCTGTGCCATGACATAGTTCTCCGCTAAACAAGGGTCGTTGAATTATCCGGGGCGTTGAGTTGTCTAAGTCGCTGAAGGGGAAACCAAACGGCTTGCGATGGTTGCCAGCCAGCAGCTCTAGGTGGAACGAAAGAGCCAGCGGTGGGAATCGAACCCACAACCCCCGCATTACGAATGCGGTGCTCTGCCAATTGAAGCTACGCTGGCAAG
>CAYFJO010000041.1:0-42948 GCA_964343305.1 uncultured Pirellulaceae bacterium
ACGTCAACATCTCGCCTTCGGGATCGGTGGCGTCGACCTGATACGAATACGGTTGACCGATCGACACCGATTGATTTGGAATGGGAGTAATCGATGGCGGATCGTTGGTCACGGTCAGGTCGTAAGGTTCGATTGCGAAAGCCCCGTGTGGATCGGTCACTCGCACTTGTACGGTCATGGTCCCAACGGACATGGGCGTGCCAGTGATTTCTCCGGAGGAACTGATATTCAGGTCAGGGACAGAATTGGCAAAGTCATACATCAACATCTCACCTTCCGGATCGCTGGCGTCGACCTGATAGGTATACGATTGGCCGATGGGCGTTGATTGGTTCGGAATAGGAGTGATCGTCGGGGGATTATTGGTCACGGTGAGGTCGAAAGTCTCCGTCGCATCGGCACCGTGCGGATCGGTCACTTTGACCTCGATGGTCGTCGTCCCGACGCTTTGCGGCACGCCGCTGATGAGTCCCGTGGAACTAATCATCAGATCGGGAACGGTGCTGACCAATTCGTACATCAACATTGTGTCATCGGGATCGCTGGCATTGACCTGATATGAAAAGTTCTGGCCAATCGGAGTGGATTGATTGGGAATGGGCTCGATCGTAGGGGGTTGATTTGACATGCTGTGCACCATCAGGTTAAAGGAACGATCTTTGGTAAGTCCTTCACTGTCCGTGACTCGGACGTTGAAGGAATGATCTCCGATGTCGTCAGTGCTAGGCGTCCAGCGGAATTCGCCGCTGCTTTCGTCAATGGCGGCACTACTGGTCGCATCAACTAGCTCATAAACGACCTTGTCCGAATTGGACTTTGCGTTGACCGAGAGCACATGCTCTTGTCCAACCCAGGCGTTTTGAGGCGCGATGCTGGAAATAATCGGTCCGCTCCGCGCGGATTTTGGTTTCCGAACTCGGCTCGATCTTCGACTCTTCTCTGTGCTCTTTGCCATTGTGGTTTCTCCTGGTTTTCATCACTGCGTTGGCTGGACTAATTGGGTTCGATGACGCAAACAACTCGAAACCCTGTAAACTCATTTGTCTTCTCAGGCCGAAGATAGTGCCGATAGGCGGAACGGCAGGTATGTTTTGCATAGGTGACGGCGCTACCACGAATGATCCGCTCTTCTCCTGTTTTGCTTCCCTTGGGATCTTCGACCGCATCGGGATGGTATTCGCCGAACTTGTCCAGACAGTACTCCTGCGCATTGCCGTGCATGTCGTACAAACCCCAAGGGTTGGGCTCATAACTGCCGACTTCGAGAACGCGTGGCCGACCCGGAAACTTTGTACTCGCCGGCCGCCATTTGCCCCCAAAGTTGGCTTGTTCCGGTGTGATATCCTCACCGCTACTAAACGGAGTCGTCGTCCCGGCGCGACAACAATATTCCCACTCGGCTTCGGTAGGCAGCCGATACGTGCGCCCGTGTTGCTGTTCTTGCGGCCACTTCGATAGTCGATCGCAGAACTCGATGGCGTCGTGCCAGGTGATGTTGGTGATGGGGACCTTAGCCTCATCGATGACCGCCGGCTCGTTGCCCTTCTCCGGTCGTTTCGAAATCAGATTCTTCGAATCCATGACAAGTGAATACTGCTGCTTGGTGACTTCAAACGTACCCATATAAAACGGTTTCGTGATCTTCACGTCATGCCGCGGCCGCTCACGGTCTTCGCTGCCTTCTTCTTCCGGCGGCGCGCCCATCACAAAATCGCCGCTTTGGATTTTGGTCAGTTCCATGCCGATCGAATTCGTAATCACTGGAAGCGGATCGACTTCGACACTTTGGATTCCGGGGTCCCCTCCGACAAACACGCCAAGAAGATGCTGCGCGAACAAGGCCGACAAAACGATCAGCGGCACGACGACCACCAGTGCCCAAAGCCCCCATCTGCGAACACCGCTCGGTCTCGATTCTTCCGGGGAATCAACTGTACGGCTTCCTTTTCCGCCTGTGTCATCCAGACGTTGGTCCAGCGTCGTAACGGCATCGTCAGCGCCTTTGGGTCGCGGTGTGTCAATCAATTCCCGACACGTCTGCAATTCCTCGATTACCTGCGTCATGGATTGTTGCCGGTTGTCGGGCGACTTGGCCAACATGCGTTGAAAAGTTTCGTCCAGCAACTCCGAAATCTCTTCCCGATGTGAACGCAACGACGGCACGGCGGCGGTGCAATGCCAATTCGCACGTTCCTTATTCGTAGTTCCCTCGGTGGGTGGGCGTCCAACGAGCAGAAAAAACAACGTACAGCCGAGCCCATAGATATCCGCCCGTGGATCCACCCGATTTGCTCCGCCAATTTGCTCGGGAGCCATGTAAGAGAACGTTCCCATCACCGCACCTGGCGCGGTCAAATCGTCGTCTTGCGCCGCTCGCCCAGCAAGCTTGTTCAACATCGCCAAACCAAGATCGGAAATCTTAATCACGTTATGAGCATCCACCAGCAAGTTGCTGGGCTTCACGTCGCGGTGCACCACTCCCTGGCTATGGGCATACTCAAGTCCTCTTGCGGCCTGAATCGTGAAGTCCAGCGCCAAGGCCACAGAAAGTCGACCAAAACGATACACCAGGCGAGACAAATCGGAACCATCGATGTATTCCATCACCAGATAGGGCATGCCGTTCGATTCGCCGGCATTAGGCCCTCACGACATGCGGGTGATTGAGCTTGGCCAAGGTCTTGACTTCGATATCAAATCGCTGGGCACCGTCACGCTCAGCCGCAATTAGCCGCAGGACTTTCACGGCCACCACTCGATCCATTCTCAGATGAAAGGCACGATAGACCTGGCCCATGCCGCCTTGTCCGATCGCGTCCAGCAATAGATAGTCCGCGAACAACTCGAGCGGACGACTGCCAGGCGCTCCGCGGCGCACAAGCTCCTCGGCGTATTCACGCGGAGTCCGCAAGCGGCTTTCGGCTTGATCCTTTTGCACGAGACTACGTAGTTCATCGACGGAACCAAGCCCACAAGACGACGCCTGTTCGATGAATCGGTCAATGGTCAACTTCTTTTCGTCATCCTTGACCGGATCGGCGGTGACGGCGGAAGACGCGACAAAGTCGACAATCTCAGAACTTCGCTCGTCGGTTAATTTATCCGCCTCACGAGCTGTCAACTCTTCCGCCACTTCTTCCTGTTCCAATGGCTGGAAACGCCGCAAACGCCGGATTTCCGGTGCAACTTCAAGCCAACAGTCATCATTTGTTTCTGTCTGATTCATCACGCCACCCCTTTATTCAGACGGTCCATTAAATGGGCCCAGCCGACCGTCGTCTGGATCGTAACCCAATTTGATGATCTCTTCACGAATCCTCTTTCTCGCCCCGCTACGAGAGACTCGAATCGCGTTCACGGTGGAACCCAATCGGTCGGCAAGACGCTGGTCATCGGCACGTTCGCCGGCCGCCAGGTCCGCCAGCACAACCTCCTTTTGCAAACGCGGAAGCTGGTCGATTACTTTGTTTAGCGCGGATATCAAATCGCCGTTGGTGTGATAGGAAGTCGATCCCCAAGATTTGCGAACTGGCTCCGTCGGGTCCCAATCCAGCGGCACGTCGCCTAGTTCATGAGTGCGAATGCAGTTGTAAACTTCCCGTTCAGCAATTTTGTAAAACCAACCGCCGAGACTTCCAGCGGCTGGGTTAAACTGGCTAGCCGATCGCCAGACATTGCATGCCGCCGCATTCACAGCCCCTTCAATTTCCTCGACATCCAGAACATCTGAAAACCGCTTCGTCATTGACTTTTCTACACGGGCCGCGAATTCTTGAATCAATTCCACCAGCGCTTGCTGTTCTCCGCCTAGAATCCGCAAGATGAGTTCTGCGTCGTGTTCGCATTCGCTCAATTCCACTGCCCTGGCTCGCGTGACTTCAAACTCATTTAGCGCGCCGTCCAGGACCCTCTCCACCAACTCACTGGCAGTTCCCTGCGCGACTTCCACCAAAACCCACGAGCTGCCATTTCCATTACCCGGCAGCGCGGTCCACAAGCGCGCTTCGCCGACCAATCGGCGAATCTCCGTCAACATTGGGGATTGATCGTCCGTGTCGTCGGCAGCGGACCTACCAATCGTCAACCAGACGCCCTCGCCCACGTGTGTCCCTCATCTTCGTGTTCATCCAGACATTCAATGGTTGTTGATTATTCCTTTGTATGCGGTTGCTCGTTGTTTGGCAAAAGAATTCCGGCAGCCGTTTCGCGCATTGCCATCGAGATCGTTGGGTGGCTGGGAAAAAGCGACGACTCCCAAGGCGGTAAGCTTGGGAATTGTTCGGTTTGACCCCAACACACCCAAATCTCGATGCTGTCAGCGACCCGACATCTCATCAGCCCTTTCTTCGGTGTTATGTGGACATGTCTTGTTATGGGTTTCATCCAAGCTGATGTTGAGGATTGGCTGGCTGCGAATTCCTTGATTATTTTTGACTACACCAGTTACTACGTGGGCGGATTAACTGAGATGTGGGCAAGAAACGAAAATGGGGAAAACCCCATCGTGATTTTGGAGTAATTCCCGATGTTTTCCCACAATCCGGCACAAATCTTCTTTTTCATTTGATGGATGTCGTCGCGCTGTTAAGGCGGATTATTCACTAACCCGATGCGCAAGCGAGGGGCGACGTCCAAAACCCCTCGCTTGCGCGTCGGGTTAGTGTGGATTCGAATTTGCGCGGTGTTTTAGGCAAGATGGCGGCAACTCCTTTTCACAGAGAACATTACGTTGTTTGGAAGGCGGTTCATGAATAATCCGGGTTAATTGTCGCGCGTAGAAGTGGAATGGAGGACGAGAGTGGATCTTGTGCCCGTCACACCGCTATGGAATGGGACGCATCATGTCGAATATCTCATCTACTGCGAACACTCAAGTGACGGATTCTTCTTCGAACGGGACACCTGTTGTCATCGCATTCGAGGAACTCGGCTCCCTCAACTTCGAGAACCTCGCCGCGACACAGAGCATCTTGAAAGATGCAGCCTCCAATGTTGATGGTAAGACCGTTGATGTGGAGTTGAGGGCGAGTTTCATTGGAGCAGCCTTTGTGGGCATGCTTGCGACAACAGTTGCCACGTTACGATCACAGGGGCTTGAGTTGAAACTGCATCGTGTCACACCGTGGGCGCGCGAAATGCTGATCTTGTGCGGCGGCGAGTCGTGGCTTGCGCAATGAGTATGCAAAAAAACAGCACCATAAATTCAATGGTGCTGTTTTGGAATGGGTCAGAGTTTTTCGTTCTAGATCAATTCCGCAATCGGTTCGCGCATGTCCAGTAGGAATTGTGGACGTCCATTGGGGTCGGTGATTGTCGTGCTGACCGTGTCGATGCCGAGGTTGTGATACAAGGTCGCGTGGACTTCTTGATAATCAACCGGGCGATCCTTGGCATACTCGGCGTACTTGGTGCTGACGCCAACCGCTTGGCCGGTCTTCATGCCGCCACCGGCGAGGAATGCAGTGCTGAGCTTCGGCCAGTGGTCGCGGCCCGCCTTTGAGTTGACGCGCGGCGTACGACCAAATTCACCCCAGACTACAATCGTAACATCGTTGAGCATGTCGAGGCCTTCAAGATCTTCGATCAACGCGCTGAGTCCATTGTCCATCTGCGGCAAGTTGCGAGTGCCGAGACTTTTGAAGTTGTTACTATGGGTATCCCATCCGCCCCATCCGGCGCTCATGGAAACCACGCGCACGCCTGCTTGGATCAAGCGGCGTGCGTAAAGAAGATTGGCGCTCGTCTTACCATATATCGAGACGATTTCCGGATCTTCTTTTTTGAGGTCCAACGCGTCGGCAACTTCACCGGACAGGACCATGTCGTAGGCACGCTGGGTGTAGCTGTCGAGTGCATCGAGTTGTCCGCTGGCGTCGATATCGCGACGAATCGTGTCGAGCGACGAAAGCAAGTTCGTGCGATCGCCCAGGCGCTCGGCCGTGATGCCGCGATTCAATCGCAAAACGTTCCTTGCGTCGTTCGGCGAAAACGGTTTGTAGATCGGGCCGAGATAACCAGGGCTTCCACCGCTATAAGAAACGTAAGGCGGGGCACCGCTTGGTGTGGCACCGAGCAACTTGCCCGTGACGCTGCCCATCGCCGGTCGGCCGCCGATGTTGGTCATGCTACGTTGGTTGTAACCAGTCAGCGTTTGGAAATTGCTGTGGCCCGCGTTCGATCCGACCAGCGATCGGATGACCGCGAACTTGTCAGCCATTTGTGCCAGCTTGGGATAGTGTTCACAGATCTCGAATCCTGGGACATTTGTTTGAATTGGATTAAACTCGCCGCGGAATTCAACAGGGGCGTTGGGTTTCAGGTCGAACATATCTTGGTGCGACGGTCCGCCACCAAGATGGATGTTGATGACGGCTTTGTGTGACGAACCAACTCCGGCGGCGTCTTCCGCGCGAAGCAAATCGGCAAACGTCATGCTGCCGATGCCCAGAGCACCAATCCTCAAGAATCCACGACGGCTAACTCCGTCACAGTACTTTTGTTGTCTGGCCGAATTGATGGTCAACATCTTCGTTACTCCCGTTTGATAGTTGGTCGCAAAAACATTTGCTTTAGCTCGCTAGTTTAACAAATCGGCACGACATATCAAACATTGTTAATGTGTTTTTCGGTAGGACGGATTGCCTAAACCGTCCAAACTCTCCACACAGACGGATTAGTGAATCCGCCCCACAGCATCTCGAAATCGCTCAACTCGCTGCGAAATCGGATATAGTTTTACGGCACCAAGTTGATGATGCTCCGCCCAAACGGCCAGCCGAACGAATCGCGGCCCATCACTTTTCAGGAAATCCTTCGCGCAAGATTCCCACTCGCCAAGTTGCTCAAACTCACAAGCGTTGCAAATCCCCGACGCCTTCGCCAACCCAACAAAGTCCACACCTGCCTCGTTCCCCGCTGTCTTCTGCCCACCCGTTACCGCATACACGCCATTATCCAATAACACGACCGTCAAATTCGTCGCCCCGCTGCCGGCCACCGTCACCAAACAACCGAGATTCATCAACAACGATCCATCGCCTGATACCACGATCACTTCGCGAGAAGGCTGAGCCGATGCAATTCCAAGGCCCAAGGGAATTGCCGCCCCCATCGCCGACGGCAAAAAGTGAAAGTCGAGTGAATGATTGGTCAGCTTGGGCCATTCGCGCGACGAACCTTGAATCGTGATCACAACCTGATCTTTCTTGCGTAAACCAATCAATACCTGTAGCGCCTTAACCGTTGTCATCGCTTCTTGGCTTTCAGTTAGGGTTGCGGTATTTGCGGCGCAGTTCTTTCAATCCACAGCCCCATTGTGGAATCACGCGTAGGCTTGTTGTCGGGAGCCGACAAGAGCCGCAGCCGTGTTTCGGGATCTAGTGGATTGATACCATGTTCGATGTCACGATGAAATGACCAATCGCCTTGCCAGCGTCTTGCAAAACTATTCCCTTTGCCGTCGATTTGGATTTGAATATCCCATTCATTCCATGGTATTTCGTAAACATCGATCGGTTGAACTATGTACCGAACGTGATGCTGGCCAGGTGTAATTCGATGTGATTCTGCGGGACCATCGCCCAATTGAAAACAAACTTGGTACTGACCAGTGGGCGGAAGATATACATAAAAGTCGTCTTCTCCAAGCCAGTCGGAAGAGTGCCGAAACGCGTACTCCTCAGGGTCCTTTACATCCACGATTGTAGTGAAGTAGCGTGCACGCACTAGCTCCCGCTCCAATTCGTCTACCTGCAGTACCAGCCGATAAAATCCCAGCCAGAATCCTGCGGCTGCAATCAACAGCAGCAAGTCCTTCAAGCCCCACTGCGCCTTTGTGGGAGAATCCTCCACAGCATTCCAGTCGTCTGGGATATCGCTCATTTACCCGCTATATCTTCGTGGTCGCTTAGTCTTCGCCTTCCGCGCTTAAATACAATCTGATGAAAGGCTTGTGCATTCGTTGTTGTGCTTCTTGCGAAAGCGAAGTTGCACGAGAACGCAATTTGTCTGTAAATGAAATGCGCAATAGGGTTATTTCATTTTGCGGTTCTATCTCAAGCTGTCTTCCATCTGCCAAGACATCAATTACAACCTGTTTCCAATTCTCAAATGCGAATTCACTTAATTCAGCGTGAGTGACTCCAAGTTCGGTAGATGACCAATTTGCGACTTTGACTCGGTAACAGAAAAAGACACGGCCACCAGCCCATTTCCTGACACTGAATACGATTTGAAGTTCACTCCTATGGCGCGATGGGATTTGCAACGACTCCAGTTTCTCAAGCTTTAATCCAAGCGGTTTGATTTGATAGTCGTCTATTCTTCCTTCTGGAAAAGATATTCGCCAGCGAAACGACATTTGATCGTCAGCTACCTTAGCGCGGATGCGTACTTTGTCCCTATCGCTGGCCTCAAGAAGCGTACCTTCTTTGGTGAATGCTATCGCCTCGTTTCGCAACGACCAGTAACGCGATAGAATACTAAAAAATGCCAATCCACCAGCAATCATTCCAAGCCACAAATACAACCTTATCGTATGAACTGCGGATGCGCCGAAGGTCAAGCGATCAGGCTCTTCTTGTTCTTCCGTTGGGATGATTTGAAGATTCTTCACGTCTAAGGAATCAGCACGTTCGGTTAGTGACTGTAGGAATCTCAACACGTCGCCATCATCGAACACGACTTCAGCCGACTTAACCTTTCGAACCTCTCCATTATTCAAGTGCAGCGTCAGGTGATTCGCGAACCCAGTGAAATTCAATGTTAGATTCTGAATACTGGAAATTGGGATTGCCTCTTCACCCCATGTCATCCCACGCTCATAGAGGGCAATTTGCGGAGTGAAGTCTGGAAAAAACCACATCAAACCTCCAGCAATGATTACCCCAAACAAATAGAGCGCGTACATTAACGTTGAACCGCGTCCGATCGACTCAATACCAATTAGCCAGTCCACGACAAGCAGCAATCCAAACCAAAAAACAAATCCAAGGCCAAGAACCATAATGACCTGCCCCAGCGGTTTGATTCCAACGTGGCGTAGAGCTTCCATCCGCGGCCGCTTGCGGAGGTTGATGATTAATTCTCCAAATTGAGGATGTGCCGAGTCGCTCTTCAATGCTACTCCTAATTGATCTTGAGATGCCCGGTCGTCGTACTCATGAAACTCGCCAAGTGAATTATACGTGAATTCAATCGCTCTACCAAAACTTAAGCGTTCCGAGATTCTAGATGGACTCTTCAGCAATCAGTGCAATGCCCGGTTTCCCTACCTCTTGGCAGGCCAAGTAATGTTCGGCTAACATCGGCTTGTCTTCAGGCCGATCGATCAAACGGTAGTCAAGTTGCCAACTTTTCAGAAACGGCTCGGCAAACAACTTCGCCGAGTCACGCGACTCTTTCACCAGCCAATTCCGTGCGCCAACGATCGCAAAAATCGGTAACTTCAAATCGAGCAGTACGTTGCGCATCGAATCGCTGGATTCGAACAGCCCGGTCGTTTGGATCATCACCACCAGCGATTTGCCTCCAAGATGCAAGCCGGCTGCGATTGCCCACGCTTCGCCCTCGCGACAAACTCGCACCAATTCGATTCCATCCGCCGATTCCAGGTCGCTCTCCCACTGGCCGATTTCCGAATCAGGAACCCAAATGACGCGAGTCACATCTAGATCCGAGAGAATTGCTACGATTTCGAGGCCTGAGTACATTCCGAGAGCCTAACATGTCGATCCGTTGTTGACGAGAATTCGCCTGCGATTCTTATCAAAGTCTTTCTTCAATTCGAAAATGTGGTTGCTCGCGGCGGCATCCACTGTATTCAGGCGGCGTCGCTGACCAGAATCGAGGCGTCTTCCAATTCCGATGCGTGCCGCTGGCCGTCCACGCTCTTAAGCGATTTCCAGTCGGAATGTCATCCTGGCAATCGACGGGAACTTATGTCACAATCAACCCGTCGTATCTTGGTTGAGAAAAAAACTACTCTTCCCGCACAGGACCCTCCCATGAAAAAACAACTCACGCTTTCCGTGTTAGCGACACTCTTTCTCTGCGGCACGGCGATGCCTGACGACCAGGAAACGTTGCAGGAGAGCCTCAAAAAATGGCAAACCGTTCGCGACAAATCCAAAGGTAACTATTCGTACAAGGTTCGCTGGTCAAGCTTCGCGGGGTTCGGACATGAAACCGAAGTGTTTATCGAGGAAAACAAAGTATCCAAGCGACGATTCCGGGAGTTCAGCAATCGGCCACAACTTATCCAGCCAGGCCAGCCGGCACCCAAAAAGTCGGCGTTCAAGTGGGTTGAAACCGGCGACGATTTGGGCAAGCACAAAGAAGGTGCTCCGCCCAAAACGCTCGACGAGCTCTATGCCGAAGCCGGCGAAGTGCTGAAACGCGAACTCCCGGCGCATGAACGCCGCTACCTTCGCTTCGACAAGCAGGGCCTGCTGCTGGCCTGTTACACGGTCGATACTCGCATTGCCGACGACGCACCGTTGAAAGGTGTCGTCATTTCCAGCATTTCGGTGAATCCTGGTGGCAAAGTCTACAAGGCTCCCAATGGCAAGCCGTTCCCAGCCCACTGGGGCCCACCGCCCAGGATTCAAACTCGCGATTTGCGACCACTGCCGGGCGGTTACGGTCGAGGCAGTGGAACGCTTGCCAGATGGATTCAGATGAATCTCGACAAGGACGCGAAGAAGAAAGGGCGAGAGGGCTGATTACGGATCCGAGGATTCCGAAAGTTGCGGTAAATTCGCACCGCTCCACCGTGGCTTCGACCTGCCAGCGTTTGATGCCGGGCAACTTCACCAACCCAACGACCGGATGTTCGCGTTTTCTGCGATCAACGTTTAAACCAGTCGCTGACCCGTTGTGATCCCGCCGGGGCAGGTCCGGCGGAAATCGAGCCATTGAGATTTGCGATGCGGCCTACTTCACATGTTTGTGAAGCACCTTGCCATGCTCGTCATGCCACGTGAACGTCAAGCTGGCATCTTTCTGCTGAGCCGAGACTTCCACTACAAGAAACCCGCCCGAGCGCGGCGACTGCGAATAAGGCTGTTTGATCAAGCCCTTCGGATCGGTCGACTCTGGATCACCGGGCTTGCGACCGAGTCGTGAATTGGCGTCGACCAACGCTCCACAAGAAAACTCTTCGATGCCGCTGGGATGCACCGCATGATATTGCCAGTGGCGATCGCCGCATAAAACGGAAAAGCTCTTGTCGATGCCGGTTTCCTTGAGCCACGCGAAGAACTCGTCGCGCTCGTGTTGAAAACCGTTGATGTCGCAGTGGTTATCGATCTTACGAGCGTCGTCCGGGCCGATCATGGGCGTGGGCGAGATGAGCAATTTGTATTTTGCGTCACTCGCTTTGAGCGTTCGTTTGAGCCACGCACGTTGCTCGTCGCCCCAGATCGATTTGCCGGGGCCGTCCTTCATTTCGTTTGGGCTGCGATACATGCGGTTCTCGGGAAACCAAACTTGCAGGTCGCCGTTCACGCGATAGGTGCGATAAGTTCTCGCGTCGTCATCGCCGCGGGCAGCGACGGGCAATTGTTCGAGCATCATCTGCCGGCCGACTGCTGGCGACGGATCGTAGTCGCCCGTATTGTCGCCGTCGTCGATGCGATAGTCGTGATCGTCGACCATCCAATACGTCGGTACAGCGGCGAACAAGTCGCGGTAGCGCGGCTGGACGAATTGCTCGTGCCACTTTTGCCGCATCTCGGTGATCGTCTCGGCGCGCGGCTTCTTGGGCGTGTCGTAGTAGACGTTGTCGCCCGTGCCGACGAAAAAGTGTGGCTTGACTTTGAGGATCGACGCCAGGCCAGGATAGCCGAGATGTTTGTCAGGACCGTCGTAAGGCTCGGGCAGCACCGTGTTGTTGTGCAACAGGTGAATCTTGCGATCGATGCGGTCGTCGCCATGAAACTTGGCATAATTCATGCCGGTCACGACAACGAAGCGCACTGATTCCGTGGATGATTTGCCTGGGTGGGTCCTGAATCGAGCGATGGGGCCAGGTTGAAGCGACTTGGTGTCTTTGCCGATGCGTGTGACGCAGCGATACTCCGTACCGGGCTGCAAGTCTTTGAATTCGGCGCGGGCGATGAAGTCGTTGTCGGCGGTTGCATTGACGGTTTGTTTGAGGCCGTCGCCTGCCGGCTCGGCGTTAAACAATTCGAATTCGACAACACCAGCCATCCCTGGCACTTCGCGTTCGACCGCCTTGTCAGTCTTGGTCAAACGCACTTGGACGAACGCCCGGTTCGTGCTGACGTCGCCGACCATGATTCCCATGCCGGCGAATGGTTCGGTGACTTTCTTTTGGTCCTCGATGTTCGCCACGTTGGTCAACGGCAGATACATGGCCAATTGCGCCTTGACGAGAGCTAGTTTTTCGTCGCCTGCCAGGTTCTTCCACTCCATCGGATCCACCTCGTGGTCGTACAATTCCTCGCTGCCGTCGGCATAACGAATGTAGCGATAACGATCCGACCGGAGCGAGTGGTTGTTGCGGCCGTGTGTCGTCAGCGACGGACGTTCCCACTCAAATTCCGGGTTTTCGAGCAAACGTCGCAGGCTTGTTCCTTCGAGCGACTTGTTCTGCGACAGGCCGCACAGTTCGACCAGCGTCGGATAAATGTCGAGCAAGTTGACTGGCCGGTCACAGCGCGAGCCTGCCTTCGTCAATCCCGGTACAACGAACGCCAACGGCGTCCGCGTGGCTTCTTCCCACAGCGCGAACTTGCGCCAATGTTGTTTCTCGCCAAGATGCCAGCCGTGATCGGTCCAAAAAACAATGATCGTGTTCTTGGCGTGCGAACTCTTGTCCAATGCGTCGAGCACGCGACCGAGTTGTGTATCCGTGAAGGCCATTGACGCCAGGTAACCTTGCACGGCCTTCTTCCACTGCCCGTGCTTCGTCACGTTAGCATGATCTCTTTCGGGCCGCGCCATTTTGCGACCCGCGGCCGGCACGTCGTCCAAGTCGCCATCGATCGTCTTCGGCAACTCGATCGATTCGAGCGGAAACATGTCGAAATACTTTTGTGGCACATACCAAGGCAGGTGTGGCCGATAGAACCCGCAAGCGAGAAAAAATGGTTTGTCATGTTTCTTGCCGAGCTGCCCAATGATCCAATCGGCAACTTGTGCATCGCCCATTTTCGAATCGCCAACGTCCACTGGCCCCCAATCAAAATGAGCTGTCTTGGGAATGCCATTGATCGGCCGTCCGTCCGGCAATGGATCGGCAGGCTTTTGTTGCGTCTTCGACGGAAAGTAAACGTCCCACGAAGGCGGATCCGGAAAGCGGCCGTGATAGATCTTGCCGGAGCCCATCGCCGTGTAACCGTTGGCCATGAAATGTTGCGGCAACGTGACGGCGTCAGGCATCGCTTTGCGCCACGGCTGAGCGTTGTAATAAACACCCGACGTCGACGGCCGAATCCCCGTCATCAGCGCCGCCCGCGAAGGGTTGCAAGCGGGTGCCGCACAATGAGCGTTGGCAAACAGCATCCCACGTTTTGCCAGCCGATCGATATTGGGCGTGGCCGATTGCTGGTGACCGGCCAGCACGCCAATCCAGTCGTTTAAATCATCGACAGCGATAAACAACACGTTCGACTTTTCCTCCGCGTTGCTGTCTGCTGGCACATTGGCAAAAAAGATGACGATAAGCAAAATGAAGATGCGGCAATTCATGGTGCGGCTCCGTAAGTTCTGTGATCACGAAATGTCCATTTTACCAAACAAGAAACCACGAAGCGCGAACAAATCTCGCGGTTCAACCCGAGCGAAGCAGTGATTTGCTCGGGTCACAGACCCAAGCTACGTAGTTCCGAGACACGGTCACTCCTCGATCCGGTTCAGCCAACCTTCGATCGTAAATGCCGGGCTACCCAGTTCCTTCGAATACAAACACGACAGAATCTCCCGGCCTGTCGGCCGCAATCCGAAGTCCGGCAGTGTGGCCCCGCGTTGATGGAGATCGGTGCCGTAGAGACGTTCAAGTTTGATGCCGTGCTGGTCACACCACTCGCCGGAATTCACGGTTGGCAACGCACGGATCTGCGCGAGTGTCCAACCGGGAGTGCCAAGATGCTGGTGAATCCACTCCAGCGATTCTTTGTAGACCATGTAGGGCCGATGACCGCCGTCTTTTTCAAACCAGGCCTTGATGCGCCCCGGTTTGCCAAGTGATTTGCAAACCGCGGATGCTTCGCGCACGACGTGACGCGTTCCAAGCCATGCACTCTTGTCGTCTTCACGGTCGATGACCCAGTCAGCATCGCCGTTGGTGATCAACACGGCACAATCCGGCGCGGCCAGCGACGCGTATTGAGTCCATGAACAGATCTCTCGCATGCGTTGATTGGGCACCTTAGTGCAATACTTCGTACGCAGGCCAATGTCGTGATACGCCCAGCCAGAGACGACCGCCATTTTGATGCGCGGCTCAAGCGCCGCCATCCAACCCGCTTTGGCACCGCCAAGCGAATTGCCGGCCACGCCAATGCGATCGTGGTCGATGTCTTCGCGCTGCATCAGAAAATCGATGCCGCGCATCGTGTCAAAGACGAGCTTGCCCATCATCAACCGGCCCGCTTTGTCGGCGCGGTCATGAACCGACTTGGGATCGTGCGCTCGCGTGCCGAGCTTGCCTTGGTGATGTCGCTCTTCCTCGCCGATCGGGTCCAGTGCGAGGCAGGCCAGACCGAGCTTTGCATAGACTTGTCCGGCGTAGTTGTATTGCCACTGGCTTTTGCTGCCGCCGTGGCCAAAGGTCAACACGATCGCAGGCATTCGGCCCGTCGGTTTTTTCGGTCGATACAGAACCGCGGGCACTCGCGAACCTGGCTCGCTGGAGAAAACCCATTTTTCGATGACGATGCCGTCGTTTTCAAACTCGCCACGCTTTTCGGCATCCAATGGCGCGCGGTCATTGGGGATGCCCAACATGTCGCTAAGTTTTGCACGAGTTTGAGTTTGCCAGGCAAGGAACTCATCCTTGGCGAGTGGCGGTCGCCTGGTGGTTGATGCTGCCGTCTCCGCGGCAGGTTTCCAAACCGCCGTGTTGATCGCAAAATACTTGTTGACAAACGGCGGCTTTTTGCGGCTGGCGTACCAAATACGTAAACTCCCGTCAGGCAACCGCATGACCGATTGGCTCGTGCAGTAATGCGACTCCCACGTGCGATCCGGGTCCGGCACGAGCACGGGATTGTTTGGATGCTTGTACCATCGCAATCCGTCGAGACTTGCAGCAAAACCAATGGACGTCGTGTTCGGACGCGCCGTCGAGTAACTGCCGTACCACATCAAATACGCATCGTCAATCTTCAACACGGTCGGATAAAACAACCGCGATCGTTCCCATTTCTGGTCGACGACCAGCACGGGCTCGCTGGTCACCCGCCAACGGCGACCGTCGGTGCTCGAAGCATGCCGCATGATCCACGGATCGGCGCTGACGTCGGTATACCACATTTGATAGAAGCGGCCCGTTTTGATGATCGTCGGGGCGTAGGCGTTTTTCAATAAAACGTCGAACGGCGCCGACCAACGAATGCCATCTTCACTGGTTGTTTCATGCAGCGTGTGCAAGCCGGACGGATCCTCGAACCACGTCGAACTGAACCACATTCGCAATTTGCCGCCGTCGCGCAACACCGTACCGTCTGGATTGCGCAACAACGTCGGTGTGAGGATCGAATGTCTGTCGTCACCAAATTCAAAGACAGGATTCGACTTAAATTTGAAGAACTTGCGACCGTCTGCGCTGGTCGCCAATCCCATCGCAAACACACGTTTTGCCACCGTGCCGCGTGAGCCGCAATACCAGAGTTGAAAACTGTCACGAGTGTTCGCCACACACGGCGCGAAGATGTGCGTGTCGTCAAACTGCCCGGCCTCGCCAAGGGACACGATTGGACCATCGGTGTCGCGCTGCCACGCTTGAGGTTCGAACCACTTTTCTAACTCGTTTGGGGGTTCTGCCCGCGATTGGACAACAAGCGGTCCAACGATCGTGAGGAGACATGCGTATCGGACAAAGGTCTTGAACATTTTCTCGACTTGCTCGGCAAGATGTTTTGAACAGAAGCCAACAGAGGAAACAAAGGAACGCATCTTCGTTTCCTCTGTTTGCTTCTACACCGTTCCAGGGTTACGGTCGCCAGGGTTCCGGCCCGTCGCCTCTGCGTTGCAGGAACTTCGCATCGACATCCTTATACCACGCATGAAGTTTCTTTCGCATCGTTGCCACCTGGTCTGGCATTTGTTTGGCGAGATCCTTTCGTTCGCCAACATCTTTGCTCAAGTCGTAAAGGTGCACGCGACCGTCTTCGTAGCGTTCGATCAGTTTCAAATTCCCCACGCGAATCGCTCCGCCGGGAAAACCGCCTTGGTTGCTGTAGTGCGGATAGTGCCAATACAACGCGTCGCGATCAGTCGTGCCTTCTTGTTTCAAAACTTTGATGAGACTTTTGCCGTCGATCGGATGCTCGGCCGGTGCGAGGTCGGCGATGTCCAAGATCGTGGGAAAGAAATCTGTGCTGTTAACCGCGTGGTCGCTCACGCTGCCGGGCTCCGTGATTCCGGGCCATCTGATCAAATACGGTTCGCGAATTCCGCCTTCGTACAGCCAACCCTTGCCGCCGCGCAACGGAAGATTCGACGTGGGCGATCCCTCCGATGTCGATAGACCGCCGTTGTCCGACATGAACATGACCACCGTGTTGTCCGCCAGTTTAAGATCATCCAGTTTGTCAAGGACCATGCCCACGGCTCGGTCCATCGATTCCATCATCGCGGCGTAAACTGCATGTTTCTGCAAAATGCGAACGCGACGCGGCCTGTTGCCGAACACTTGTTCTTCCGGTGCAAACTCTTCGCCCGCGATCTTGTCCGCTTCGGCTTTGTATTTCTCGACCAGCGGCTTAGGTCCCATCAACGGCGTGTGGACCGAGTAAAACGCAAGATACGCAAAGAATGGATTGTCCTTGTTATCTTCGATGAACTTGTTTGTCTCGTTGGCCAAACGAATCGGCAGATGCTCGCCCTTAGGACCGTCCGGCAAGCGTGGATTTCCATACGGCGAAAAATACTTGCCGCCAAACCACGGTCCGCCGTGTCTCCAACCGCCTTTGTTTATGTCGAAACCTTGCTTGGTCGGCCAGAATTCTTCGGTGGGACCAAGGTGCCATTTGCCTGCGAAAAACGTTTTGTAACCCGCCGATTTCATCTCTTCGGCAATGGTCACTTCCTCCAACGGCATACGGTCATTCAGTGGCGCGGGATTGAATTTGCCAGCGCGCTTGCCCGCAAAGAAATTCGTCGCGTCAACGCGTGTCGGATACTTGCCGGTCATGATGCTGTAACGCGTCGGACTGCAGACGGGATTCGCCGCATAGCCATCCGTGAATCGCATGCCTTGGCTGGCCAGCCGATCGACGTTCGGCGTGTTATAGAACGTGTCCGGGTTGTATGCGCCGATGTCCATGTAGCCCAGGTCGTCGATGAGGAAGAAAACAAAGTTCGGCTGTTTGGCGTTCGATAAAGCGGCCAAGAACGCGACGACAAGCAACGACAGACATTTGTACTTCATGGGGAGTTTTCCAATGGATTGTGTTCAAAGAATCACTTCGAAACCGTGCTTGCTGGCCAATGTATCGAGTTGAGCCACGGTTTCAAGGTCCAGCGTTGCAGACAATTCGCGGGGGATCTTGTCCGGCTCCAGCGCCCAAACCATTGTTTCGGCTGTACAAGCAAATGTTCGATCGGGCTCTGGCCCCGCGTAAACTTCGAAGTCCGTAGAGCCAGGAACGCGAATGATGCCTCCTTCTATCAGTGTAATATCAGGGCGCTGCTCGGCGACCGAGGCGTGAACATTCAGCGGCCGTGACGCGTCGCAAACGATGGCGCTTTGTTTTAGATGTCGCGAATCAATGAAACTGTCCACTTCGCTGGTCGCCGTCACGACGAGATCCGCCTCGACGAGTGCTTCGATCGAAGTTGCTAGTTGAATCACACCCGACCCGACAAGATCTTCGCTCCGCAAGTGCGTCGAAATGTTCGCTGCCACGTCATGCAATCGTCGCATCGTCCGCTCGGGATTCTTGTCGCTACCGATCAAAATCAACCGTCCGACTTCCTTGCTCAATGCCATCGCAACTGCTTGACCAATTTGTCCCGCGCCGCCGAGAACGGCGAGCGTCGACAACTTCATGTCGCGGCCTTGTTGGGCGCAAGTTCGTCGAATCGCATGGACAGACGCGGCGACGGTGAACGAGTTCCCAGTCGTGATCGGCGGCAAATTCGGTTGATCAAGCGACATGCCGCCTTGGGTCAAGATCGAAGTGAAACCGCCAAGTCCGATGACACTTGCTCCTTCGTCCGCCGCGGTTTGAACCGCCATCGCGATCAACTCGCGTGCTTCGTCCGTGCCCATCTCGACAAGTTCCTTCGGCGTGTATGGAACGAGCACGAATTGCCCCTGAATCCGTTTGCCGGTCTGCGATTGAACTTGCACTTCGCCGATCAGAAACGGATCGACGTAGTCAACCAGTTTCGACTTCAGTTGTGCGAGTTCATCATCGGAAAACGATTGAAGCGTGTCGTCGAATTGCCGCAGGTCGTTCAGCGATGTTAGGTGAACGATGAAGCCGAACCGGCCGTCGACATGAGGGGTGGGTTGCGCGTTTGAGACTTCCGAAGTTTCTAAAACTTCGGAAGTCTGAGTTTTGCTCAGTTTTCTGATTCTTGCTTCGTCGAAGCCAATCATCGAGGCCAGAAAGGCAGCGGTGTTGCGAGCCTGCAAGACACCCAGAGTCCGGTCCAGTGCATCGACGAACAGATCGCACTCTTCACGACCGGCGACCAACGCCGGTTCGACTCGCATCACGTCACGTCCCATGAACGACGGAGCAACTCGAATGCGTTCGGCGTTGGCCAGATAGCTGATGATCAAGTGAATCAGCAATTGTTGTTCGCCCAGGAATCCCAGCAATCCGGGCGCATCGCGCAGCGAACTGAAATCAAACACAATACCTTGCAGGTATCCAACTCCTCGCACGCGCTGGATCAAGTCGGGGTGTTTTTCCTGCAATTGCTTCAAACGCTGCTGTAGATACTCGCCGTTGCTGGCCACGTCGTGAATGAGTTGATTGTTGTTTCTCGTCAACAACTCAAGACTTGCCAGCCCGGCGTAGCAACCCATCGCGTTGCCTGCCATCGTGGATGAGTGCCGGAGACCGAATCGCTCGGAATAGGCACGTTCGTTACACAAGACCGCGCCAATGGGCATCAACCCGCCGCCGAGCGCTTTGGCCAGTGTCATCACATCCGGCACGATGCCGTCGCGCTCGCAGGCGAACATTTTGCCGGTTCGCCCCAGACCCGTTTGCACTTCGTCGGCGATCATCAACACGTCATGCTCATCACAAATGCACCGCACGTCTGCCAAATAGCCGTCGGGCGGCTGAATGATTCCAGCTTCTCCCTGTACTGGCTCGACCAAGAACGCGGCATAAAACCCAAGTCGCTGCTCGAAGGCGCGTCGCAGCGCGTCCGCGTCGCCGTACGCAACACAGTGAAAGTCTTCGCTCGCAACGCCAAAGCCGTCTTTAAAATCGGGATTGCCCGACGTCGACAACGCGCCGAGCGTCAGACCGTGAAAGCCGCCCTCGGTGGAGACAATGCCGCGCCGATCCGTGGCGCTGCGACACAGTTTGATCGCAACTTCGACGGATTCGGCGCCGCTGTTGCTGAACACCACGTGCGTGAGTTCATCCGGCGTGATCTCGATCAAGCGTTTTGCAAGTTGGCCTGCTCCGTCGAGCAACGAATTGGTCGCCAGGTTCGGCCGGCGTTGATCACGCGTTTCTTCCAGCGCTTGCCAGATCTCCGGCGGATTGTATCCAAATGGCAACGCGCCGTATTGAGAAACAAAATCCAAAATCCGCCGACCCGCTTCGTCGAATAGGAAGCAGCCCTCGCCACGGACGTAGCAATTGTCTAGTCCAACTCGTGCCAGCAACTCGGACTTGACCGGCTCGACAAACTCGGCATAGGGATGCAAGTTCTCGGTTTGCTTTCCGCGACGCGACAATCGACCGGTGAATCGATCCAAGATGCGGGCGTCCTTGGCGGCGGTGTTTGTCTCGCCGTTTGAATTCGGTTCGTACCCGTTGCCCTTCGACTCGCCACGCAAGAGATTCAGCAGTTCCGATTTGTGACGGCGTAGCTGGTCGACGCGGCCTGACGTCATCACTCCGCGAGGTGCCTTGAATCGAAGATCATCGCCGTCGACCGTAAACACCACGCCAAGCTGTTGCAATTCGTCCAGCAACGAAGAAGTCGTCATATCACTCCTTCTTCGAACTCATCTTGCGGCTGGAGTTGCGGCGAACCATATGTTGGTGGATGGCCATTGCCGTTGGTCGTGGGGAATCTTGATTGTGCGAGTTGGTCGATCGTTCCGTTGCGAAAGAAATCGGCAAACGACGGACGCCAGCCCAAATCGCGTTCCATGCGGTTGGCCACACGGGCGATCTCCATCGAGCTAACGCCCAATTCCAGCAGGTTCGCGCTGGTTTCGACGGACGGGATCGCGAGTTCGTCGGAGATGAGCGCCGCGAGTTGGCTGGCAAAGTCATCGTTCGATGGGGTGTTGTTCATTGCGATCGATTGCGTCGGCGCGGTGGATAGCGAGGCCAGCGTCTTGCGATCGATTTTGCCGTTGGGCGTCAGTTGCAAACTTTCCACCGGCACGATGGACGAGGGGATCATGTACGGCGGAAGATGATCGCGGAGATGGCTTTGAAGATGCGCGGGGTCGATCTTGCCGTTGCTCGGCACGACGAAGGCCACCAGCCGCTTGGTGTGTTCGTCGTCGCCGCTGACCACGACCACGGCTTCTTTCACGAGCGCGTGTGATTGGAGCGTCGTTTCGATGTCGCCCAGTTCGATGCGATGGCCGCGGATCTTCGTTTGATGGTCGATGCGGCCCAAGAATTCCAAGCGGCCGTCGTCCAACGTGCGGACCAAGTCGCCCGTTCGATAAAGTCTTGAGAGGTAGCCGGAGTCGTGAGACTTCGGTCCAGCGCAAAGATCCGAACTCTCACGAGTCCGGCTACGGAATGGATCGCTGATGAAGCGGTCGGCGGTCAAATCCGGCTTGTTGTAATAGCCGCGCGTGACGCCGTCGCCACCAATGAGCAACTCGCCGGGAACGCCAACGGGCAGCGGCTGGAAGTTGCGGTCGACGACATAGACCTGTGTGTTTGTGATGGGCCGGCCAATCGTCACGTCCACACCGCTGACAAGTTGCTCGGTGGTTGACCAAATCGTTGTTTCCGTCGGGCCGTACATATTGTAGACATCGCCGGCCATTTGTTCGGTCAACTCGCGTGCCAGATCCTGCGGCATCGCGTCACCGCCGATGAAAATCTTTTTAACCGTCGATAGCGCTTGTCGAGCATCAGCGTCGTCGATCAACATTCGCATCAACGGCGGCGTACACTGGAAATGCGTCACGCCATGATGCTCGATCTGGTGTGCGATGCTGTTTTCAGAATGGTCGATGGCCGCCGCAAGCGGGTCGGTCAAAATCACAACCGTGTATCCGCGCGACAACGTCCACAGCAATTCAAAGACCGAAATGTCGAACGAGATGCTGGTGACCGCCAGCCAAACGCCTGGCTCCGGACTCGATTGCAATGCATCCATGCCGACGAAGAAGTTCGCCAGATTGCGATGTGTCACCATCACGCCTTTGGGCTTGCCGGTCGATCCCGACGTGTACAGGACGTAGGCCAAGTCCTCGGACGAACCGCCGTGATTCACCGGGTTCGCTTGATCGTCCAGCGTCGATGTGTTCAACAAGACTTGCCAGATGTTATCCGGAATTCGATCCGCGTTTTGCCGAGACGAAATGACGCAACGAACCGTCGCGTCGTCCAGAATCAACTGTTGTCGTGCCGGCGGATAAGTGGGATCGACGGGAACATAGGCGGCCCCTGCTTTCAAGACACCGAGTAAGGCAACCGCGACATCCAGCGACCGATCGAGCAAGATGCCGACCAGATCGCCAGCTCGCACGCCTTGCTCGACCAGCATCTGTGCCAACGCATTTGATCGGTCATTAAGCTGCCGATATGTCAGTTGCTCGTCCCCGCAAACAACGGCGATCGAATCGCCACGCTGATTGACTTGCCGGGCAAACATTTCGTCGACACGATCGGGTGAATACGAGACTTCGGTGGCATTCCAATCGACCAGCAACTGTTGTCGTTCGTCCTGGGCAAGCAACGACAACTTTGCGAGCGGCTCATCGGTGTTTTCAACAAGGCTTGACAGCAACGTCGTGTAGTGGCGGATCAAACGCTCGATCGTGGTTGGTTCGAACAACTCGCGGTCAAATTGAACGTGTCCGCGAAGTCGGTCGCCAGCACGCCGGATGGACAAAGCGAGATCGACCATCGCCGCTCCGTTGTTCGCTTCGGCCGGCTTAATCACCAAACCGTTTTCGGCGGTCAAAGTGGGCACCTCGTCCTGCATGTCGAACATGACTTGATAGAAACGCGGCCGGCCGACGGAGCGAGGTTCGTCAAGCTGCTCGGCGATCGCGTGAGAACTTGCCTCTTGATGCTTCTGCGCCTGCACGACTGCCGTTCTTGTACGGCTTACCAATTCGGCGATGTCTTCTTCGTGCGACAGTTCTACGCGGATCGGCAGTGGATTCATCAGCGGACCCACCACCTCGCGCAAAGCAGCCTGATTGCGTCCGGAAAATGGAACACCCACCGTGATGTCCTTTTGCCCCGTGTAGCGATACAACAATGTTTGGAATCCAGACAGCAATGTGACGAATGGCGTCACACCCAATTGGCGGCTGAATTCAAACAGCGCTTCCGTCACTTCGGTGGGAAATTCAAATTCGAGTTGGTCTCCCTCAAAACTCGGCATGGTTGCCCGCGGATGATCGCAAGGCAATTCCAAGACCGCAGGCGGATCGCGGAATGCTTGCGGACCGCTGTCGCCATTTTTCGACGATGGTGGTACACCGTCCGCGGTCAACAACGATGCAAACTGGGTCTTCGCCTCGACGTTCGGCGGCGATTGGCCCTGGCAGATGGCTTGATAGGCTGCGACGAATTCGTGGCACAACACTCCCATGGACCATCCGTCACTGATCAGATGGCTGATCGTCACGGCCAGTTGATGCCGCTGGTTGGCGAGTCGCAACAGCGTGGCACGCATCATCGGAGCCAATGACGGATCGAATCGTTCTTCGGCGGCTTGTCTCAATTCCTGTTCCGCTAAGGCGGCACGTTGTGAATCGGAGTACGGTCGCAAGTCGATCAACCGCAGAGCAACGGGCCGCGGCGGACCAATCGATTGCACGATTTGATCGTGGGAAGCATGAAAAGTCGTTCGAAGCGCAGTGTGATTTCGGACAAGTTGGCTCAATGCCTGCTGCGCCACGGACGGATCGAGCGGGCCGTCAATGTCGAGCACAACGGGGATGTTTAGAATTCCCGGCGCGGATGCCAGCTCGCCAAGAAACCACAATCGTCTTTGAATATCGGACAATGCGATTTCGGACGGCCAGCTCTTCGCGGATGGCGCTTCCGCCGGCGCGTTCAACGTCCGCGGCTTTGAGTCAGCGGCGTCGACCAAATGGGCGGCAAGCGTTCGAATGGTCGAGTATTCGTAGAGGATCGTGGGCGACAGATTCTGGTGGAGCCGTTCTTCGAGTTGGCCCGCGATACTTACGATGGCAACGGAGTCCAGGCCAAAGAAGGCGAAGCTCTGGTCGATGTCGATCGTTTCGTTGTCGGCTTTGATTCGTTGGGCAATGGCACTTTGCAGCCATTCGATCAGAGACTCTTGCCCGACGGGACGAATTGCTAATCCTTCCGCTTTTTCGAAAGACGAGTTGTCCATCTGTCCAACTGTCTTAAACGACCCAGCGAGGTACTTATCTCGGCAAGTGCTGCGTTGCACTTTTCCGCTCGACGTTCTCGGTAACTGGCCAGGACGTAACAGCAGCACGCCGTGAACTTGCAAGTCGTGGTTTCGCGAAATGGCTTCGCGAACGGCGTCGATGATCGTGGATGGGTCAACGGTGCGATGTTCTCGCTGGATTTCGTGCACGACGGCCAGTTGCTCCGAACCATCGACGGAGATGGAAAACGCCGCTCCGCCACCGGGAGCCAGTGCCTCGTGGCAGTCGTTGACGGTGGCTTCAACGTCTTGGGGATAGTGATTTTGGCCACGGATGATGATGACGTCTTTGGCCCGACCTGTGACAAAAAGCTGACCGTTTTGGAGAAACCCGAGGTCACCGGTTCGGAAGTATTTTGCTGTGTCGCCTTCCAGTTGGCTGGCGAATGACTCTTCGGTTCTCGACGGCGAATTCCAATAGCCCGCCGCGACGCATGGTCCGGAAACCCAGATCTCGCCAATTTCATCAGCATCGCAAGGCTGACAGGTATCGGGATCAACAATCACGAGCGTCTGTTCAAAAACCGGTTGTCCCGACGAAACCAGTCGCTGGTGAACTTCATCGTTGGAAACTTGGATCGTACCCGCGCGCAATCGCTCGTCATCGAAACGCTGGATGATTGATCCTTGACCGGCTTGGGCCCCAGCCACCAACAAGGTTGCTTCGGCCAAACCATAACAAGGATACATCGCTTCGCGTCGGAATCCACACGCGGCAAACCGCTCGCAAAACCGGTCAATCACGTCCGCGCGAATCGGCTCCGCGCCATTGAACGCCAGCCGTAAATGACTCAGGTCCAGTGATGCACAGTCTTCGTCGTTAATCGCGCGCACACAGAGGTCGTAGGCAAAGTTCGGTGCGCCGGTGACGGTCGCCTTCGTTTCGGTCAGCGCCCGTAACCAATTCACGGGACGGCCCAGAAAGTCCATCGGCGACATCACCAGACTCTCCACGCCACTGGACATGGGAACCAAAAGGCCGCCGATGAGTCCCATGTCGTGATAATGCGGCAGCCATGTCACCGCGCGAGTCTCGGAACTGATTCCGAAGCAGCGCGCGATCGCCTCGATGTTGGTGACTAAATTGGCATGCGAAACGATGACGCCGCGTGGCGAGGATGTCGAGCCCGATGTGTATTGCAACATGGCGGGCCAATCGCCGCGGATGTCGGGAGCGGACCATCGATCCGCGTCCGATTCATCGCACTGGTCGATGTTCAACAAGCAAACATCCGTGGACCAGTCGTCCCGCGCCGCTTGGGACCGCAATGCGTCCAACGAATCGGCGTTTCCCAGCACGGCGGCTGGCTCGGCGTTTTTCAGGATGCCCCGCAGTTGAACCGGCTCGCGGCGTGGATGCATGACCTTCGTCGGAATCGCGATCGCTCCGGCGTACAAACAACCCCAGTAGGCACAAAGAAACTCTGGTCCCGCGGGAAAGTAAAGCACGATTCGCTGTCCAGCAAAATCCATGTTCGACAAGTGGACGGCGATTTGGCGGGCACGTCGATCAAGCTCGCCGTAAGACAACGATGTCGCATGATCGAGCGACGTTCCGAATCGAAACGGTATCCGATCGGGCGTTTGATCGGCGCGGCAGCGCAGCAAACCAAGTAGATCAACCGGCGGCGTTGGCGGGAATATCGGATCCGACATCAGTCTGGCGAAAATCACTCGCGGTTAAATCAAGGCGTCCGTCGTTCCCCAAGTCCATTCTGCGTTTAATCCCCAATTATCCTATGCGCCCCAAGTCTCCGCAATGGCTTAAATCCACCACTCTAGTTGAACACCCAAGCGATAAATAAAGACGATTCCGCCAGTAATGGCCGCACCAATCGATAAAACCAACACGGCTGCCCCGGCGATGTCCAATCCACGTCGCAAGTGATCGTTCTCATGCTCGTCGATCGCTTTGGCGAGCGTTTCCAAAGCACTGTTGAACATTTCCGCCCCAAGCACAACAGCGATGCAAAGAACAAGCACGCACCATTCAATCAAACTGACTCGCAAAACGACCCCAGCGATCACGACGGCGGCAGTCATCAACAAATGAGCCGCGAAGCTGGTTTGTCCCCGGATGCCGAGCGCAATACCACGAAACGTATCGCGGAATTTGACGAACCAAGTTCGTTTTGGCGGCTGATACTTTTCTGACATTCAATTATTGTAGACCGCGAGCCCCTGCTGGGGGAACTTGGACGCCGCCCACCATGCCCAGCCGCGATCTGGGCAAGAAGCGTGGTTCTATGGACATGACCACGCCGACGTTGCCGCGGCTGACGTCGCTGTGGATGCCCAGCCGGACAAAGAATGACTCGCCGATGCGGGTGAAGCTGAGCGATTGGCCGATGTTGCCCGCGGAGGAGAAATCGATCGATGAGCCCGCCGTAGCGATCCATTTTTCGCTCATGCGGTAACTGAGCGACGCGGACAACAAGTTGCTGCTGATCGGTCCCTCGATGGATCGGTAGCCGACGTACAAACTGCCCAATTCGGGGCGCGTCAGAATTCCACCGACACTCATTGTCCGCAAGCCTTGGCCGAAGAAATCGAAATGGCCGTCGGACAATAACGTGACGCGGTCGCCGACATGCCAGCGGAAATCGTAGTTCATCAAGCCAAACTCGGCACCATTGTTGTCGCGCGATGCTTTTGGGAAAAACGTGCCTTCAATGTCAAATGTGATCCAATCGACGATCCGTTCCTGGCCCGGCAAGCCGCGTTTGGTTTGCCAACGCTGCCGAACGCCCAGTCGCGTCAGCATCAAGTCGTCGGCAATTTCGGTGCTGGCTCCCGTGACGTAACTTTGCATGCCGGTCCGCAGCGCGTAAAGACGTTCGTCGAAAGCAAGCGGAGCGCCTGGCAGCCCGGCAAACGTTGCACCGGGCATGAAGAATCGCCGGCGGAAAAACTCTTGGGCATCGTCGTCCAACGGATCGTAGAGCGGGAAGCGATCAATGTTCTCGTCCGCGTCTGCCCACAGAAATTCGGCATCAAAAACGACTTTGTGGGCCAAGCCGTTCAAGTTGAACAATTGGCTCTGCACCGACGGGTCGGCCCGCCACATGGGAACACTGGCCCGAATGCCCGCCTGGCCATAGCCGCGCGTTCTGTCACTGGCCGACAGATCTTCCTGCCAATGCGTCACATCGCCAAGCACGTAGGGGACGAAGCGAAACACACCCAAATCGAACGGCACGTCCAACTCCTGCCGCGTGCCGACACGAACACCAGATCGATTCGCCGGCAAACCGTTAAACGTTTCCCAAGGCAGTCGTTGAAATTGTCCGGCCAACGTCGCGTTGGTGGGAGTGTCGGCGACGTCGAACCGTCCGTAACCGACGTGCGAATGTGCATACCAGGTGAGCCGATCGGACAACAGTGACTTGCCCAACAGAAACTGGTCCAGCCGCGGCAGCCAGCCCGTCTGGGTATAGAAATCGTTCACGCGATAGTCGACCGACAGGGCGACTGAGTTTTCTGCCCATTGCTTTTTGATTTCGATCCCCGTGGTTTGATCCTTGTCCTGATCAAACTCGCGTTCGAAGTACTGTTCGAGAAACGTCCGGTCCGTGATCCAACTCGCTTCGGCAGTGACTTGAAAGCCGATGTCCAGCTTCTGTTGGTGCTGCCAGAGCAATCTTCCGCGATACACATCTTCGGGCACGATCGCGCGGCGGTCGCGCCCCAAGTTGTCGCGACCACGGTCTTTGATCCCCCACGAATCGAAGAAGCCTTTGGTCGGGCCCGCGATGCCAAAGAAGTTTTCGCGACTGTATTCAACGTCCGTGCCGATTCCCAATCCGCTGACGTCGCTAAGAAAGTTGCCTCGCTCACTGAGCCCATCCGTCGTGACATTCCACTTGGTTCCCTCCGGTTTGTTTCGGATACCGAGCAGTTGATACGCGTTGTAGTCGGTCAACACCTGAGTGCCGAAAATACTGTCACTGCCAAGCTTGATCCGATCGATGTAAAACACCGGGTCCTCCAGATCGGTTGCCAGGACGGGGAAATACGAAATGGGCACGCCCGCGACGTAGAAGAAATTATTGCGACTGGTCGCCGTCATGTTGTGTTCGACTTGCAACTCGCCGGTTTGCTGGTCGAAGGCTTGAACGCCGGTCAGCGGATCGATTTTGGGCGTTTGAAAATCCTGAAATGCAATCGTGTCGGATTGGAACCAGTAGCGCGGGAAACCGAGCCGGCTAGACGTGATCGCCCCGCCGTAGGCGATGAAGTTTTGCTCGTCGATTTGCTGCAACACGTCGGCCTTGAGTCGCACTAGCCCCTCGTAATCCTTAAACGCCGGCGTCAGCACCTCGGCCTGAAGAATCGTCCCTTTGCGGCGATTGACGTCGTAATACATTCGCTCGGCATAGATCACGCGGTCGCCCTGAGCGAACACGATGTTGCCTTCCATGTAAAATTCAAGCGGCGTGTCGCCACTTTGGATCGCTTCGGTCGTAAAGTCGGAATCGCTGAGCTTCGATGTCCAAATGACGATGCGGTCCGCTTCCAAGACGATGCGCTCCAGATCACCGAGTTGGCGAAGCTGCTGGGCCGGCTGAACGCCCTCGACAACAACTTTGACGCCCCGGTCGATGAGTTGGATTTGTTCGTTGCGATCAGGATCAAATCGCGTTTGATATTGAAACCGTGATCCGCCGCGCGGTGTAATCAAAATACGGCGAGGCCCCCTCGATGGTCTTGCGGCCGGCAATGGGATGGCTTCCGGCGCAACAGGAGGTGCCGAGATTTGGGGAGCCGTGAATTGCACGGGACGTACGCTGGAGGGTGTTGGACGAACGACGCGTTCGGCTCGCGCGACAATCTTTGGCTTGGCCGATCTCGGTCCGTCCACATGGCTAACATTCGTGCGAATCCCGGCCGCCGATTGCCAGCGACCTTGCCACCAGTGATCGATGATGGAACTGTTCGTCGAATGATCGCCGCCAAAGTCAATGCGAATCTGGCCATTCGGTCCGTTGCCTTCGAGGTAGCAAGTCACGTGATTCGGTTCTTTGCTCCAAGGATCGACACGATGAATCCATAACACCGCTTCGTGACTTCGCGCGATGGTTCGTCCCTGCTTGATGTACACACCGCCCCGCAAGTGCCAGACTTCCTTGTCGCCGTCGATCCATCGGTTCCCACGCTCCGCCCAAACATCGATTGGGTCACTGAGATTCGAAGGCGGCGGTTCAACTTGAGCGCTGGCTTGCAGAACAAACAAGAGTGTGATGAGCAGACTGGCGATTGATGTGTGCCACTGGCTCTGCCAGTGTTTCGCGACAGTGCTTGATTTAAACAAACACTGGCAGAGCCAGTGGCACACAAATTTCAAGTTTCGTCCGCGCGCAGGCGACCACTCAGCGCGACACGGTCCATGCGCGCGCGACTCCGTCGTTCGACGATATGAGACCGCGCAGTACAGTGCTAAGGCTTCCTTGCCAGTCGTTCGATCATTGCTCGGAGCGGCGGCGAGCGCATTGCCAACGTGAAAAGACGCGAGCCGCTCAGGAAAAGTGTAGGGGGATCAAAACCGGCGGGGATTATAGGAATCCACGGAAAACGCGGCAAGGCAAACGCCAGTACGCTTAGCGGAACCATTTTTCTCTCTAGCAAACGAATCCGCTAGCACCAAATCGTTGCCGTTTTCAAAAAGATCTCAGCGCGAATCTAAGACCACACCAAAGTCGTGTTGAACAGGAGTTAGTTTCTAGGAAAAGGAGTTTTGCGATGAACATCTTGCCTCAAGTCGAAAATGCGTTATCGGCCGTTCGAGCCAGTTTCCTTCATGACCCGAGTGGCCTGACTGCCAGCATTCATCTGGTGGACGAATTGCTAGCGACGTTGGAACAAACCAGCGACGGTTGTCACGCCATGGTTGTGACTCGCGACCGGCTCATCCCCGTTCCGCTTCCGGATCTTGATCATAAAAAGCTGTACGAAAACATCAGCATGCTTACCGCGACGCAGTTGACGGGGGTTGGAGCTTTCGATATGCGCAAAGCGCTGATGCAGCTTCTTCCGGCCGTGCTGTCCGATCTTCGCCATACGATCCTCACGCCGCTGGTGCCGGCCCTTGAAGATGCGGGACTCACGGCGGGCAACCGGCTGGTGTTTGCTCCTGACGGCGTCATGAATTTCCTGCCGTTGCACGCGCTGGAGGTTGCCGACGGTGTGCGGCTGGGGGATCGGGCTAACGAATCGTCTGGCGGCCCAACGGTCGAGCGGGCGCGTGATGAATTGATGTCAGCGGTGTCTGATTTGTTCGCCGCCAGCAAGCGGGTTTTTTAAGAGACCGACGAAGTACGGCAACGGCAGTTGGCATACGACACAATGCAATCGGTTTTCGACTGGGCGCAGGGCCGATGTCTGCGTGGCTACGTCTATGCTTTGACCCACGAGCTGCTCGACGACAACACGCTGCACCAGGAACGGCACTTGATGAAGAACGCAATCGGGAAGTGCATCGAGGGAATTCGCAATGACTGAAAACGAATCAAGCGACGCACAACGATTGCAGGATGTCTCGGAATTGATAGGAAGCGGCAGTTTGGATGAAGCCATCGAAGATTTGCTTGCCGACGGTTGCCAAGGGGCGCGAGAAATCGTGGTGATGGGCACGGCGCGGATTCGTGAAGCAGATGAACCTCGGCCGAGCGACGAGCAGTTGAGCGCTGGCCTCACCAATCTCGTCGAGTGGCTGGAAAGACTTTGATTACCGCATCACGCCGACGAAAACTGGCAGAATCATGGATGGCAGAATGAAAAGACAGTTCGTTGTTCCTATGATTCTGCCATCCATCATTCTGCCAGCAATGCGTCGCAAGACAACAAGATAATCCGAAATGATCGGACGAAGAATTAGTTCTCCCGAGAATCTTTACCTCCACGAATTCGGAATCGTCTTGCGATTTCGCGAATCCCAACAGCAGCCAGCAAGCAAACGACTGGGATGAGCGGCGCACGCATGCGCATGTTGCTCCAGTAAAGTGTGTGGACGGCGGTAATGGACAAGCAAAGCAGGATCGCCCATAGCCATGGAGTTTGGGCCGCGCGATGGCCAAGCGAAACGATGCCCACGACCGCGATCAGATAGATCGCCATGTACCAACCTGCAACGAGATAGCGTTGCGAGTCGCTTCGAGGCAAGTTTTGATCTGTTAGTTGATACGGCAACGGATTCCAGAGCCGTCCCATCCGCACAAAACATGAAACGACGAACGCCCGTGGCGACGCTTCGATCGCCGCGAGTGCCAAACCATACGCTTGCGCGTCTCGATCGACTTCGCTTCCGCGGGCTTCTCGCTGCCAGAACTGTTCGAACTCGCGATGGTCCCAGGCGACTCCCCATTTTCCTTGGTCGATGTACTCGTAGAAGTAGCGATTGTTTCCCAACAACAGCGTGTATCCGCCGTGAGTCGTGGCGAAGACGGGGCGATTGAATTGTCGATAATTGCGGTAGGTCCACGGACCGAGCACGGCACAATGTGTGCAAATGAAGATGGCTAAAGCGCCGATTCGGGTCCGCCAAGACGTTTTGAGAAAAAAGATTGCAAAGGCAGCGAACAGTGAAAGTGCCAAGAACGTCGGACGGCAAAGGATTGCCAAACCCATGCTGACGCCGGCAATCGCGGCGTTGACCATCCCAACACCGTCACTCAACCTGCGAAGCGCCAACAGTGAGACGACGGCCAGAAACGTTGCCAGCGTCTCGGTCATCACGAATGTGGAAGAGAACAACAACAGTGGATCACAGGCCACGAAAGCACCCGCGAACAAGCTTGCACTGCCCATGCCGAGCTGCCACGCCAGGGCGACCGTCAAAGCAACCGTCAATAGCCCGACGACAAAGTGTAATCTGGCCACCCAAAGGGGATGGATTCCGTGGAATTCTTCGGACCGCCCAAACAACGAGAGCACCCAAGGATAAAGAAGGGGCCGATACGCGGTCGGGGTCACTTCCCAAACGGCGCTAGCGCCGTTTGGCGTCCGATATTGTTTCGTTCCGAAAACCTGGTGCGTGACGAGTGTGTCGGCGATCGCTCGGTAAGCGTCCGGATCTTTGTCGAGGTTAATGTATCGCACCCAAAGGACACCGCCACGCATGATGACCGCCACCAACATGACCAAGGTGAACCCTGTCCAAGAGAACGGTACGTGCGGTGGAGATTCTTTCACATCGATATCCAGATTCGAGCAGACAGTAGGTAGTGTCTTAAGTTTGTGTTGCTACGGACGAGACTTCCGAAGTTTTCCGAAACTTCGGAAGTCTGCAACTCAGAATTAGGACACTTCAGACAATAACCCGCATTGTAGCAACGAACCGGCATTTGGTACGCTCAAGGGGCAGGCTCGGAAGTCTTTCTCCTCTGTTACGAACGGATTGTATGGCCAAGTTCACTCACGCGATTGCCCGCGGTTCAATTGCATTTCGTTGGCCGTTGTTGCTGTTGGCGGTCATTTTGGCGACGCTCGCCTACTATCAATCGCGGGGGCTCGATTTTGATCGCCGGATCGAAACGATGTTCGCCCCGGACGATCCATTGCTGCCGCCGTATCAAGAATTGAAAGACACGTTCGGTGGCAACGAAATCGTAGGACTGGTCTATCGGGACGAAGAATTGCTCAACGAGGACGGCAGCGGAATTGAGCGGCTGCGGGAAATTAGCCAGCGGCTGCAAAATGTTCCCGGCGTGCGCGATGTGTTGTCGCTGTCTGCGGTTAATCGCGTGTTGGACAAAATTCGTGCGATGGACCCTTTGCGCACTTACGACAAATTGTGTGTCGTCGATCCGAACAGCACGTTGGGGCGGAACTACCGTGGTCTGTTTGTTAAATACACTCATGGTACGGATAACAAAACCGTGGCCGCGGTCTCTATGTTGTATCCCGAGCGGGATTCCAACGCGCGAGCCGCGACGATTGAGCAACTCCGCGCCATCGCTTCGAGTCTGCCGCTGCCTGGCAACGTGAACAATCAAACGGTGTTGCACGCGGTTAGTGTTGAGACTCTCAATCTGTTTGGATGTCCTTTGCCAATGAATTTGGCAACGACTGCTCAGTTGCTTAACGGCAACCATCTTGGATTTCAAAACGTCGCGCTGCCGTTGGACGGTTTGATCGTGGGCGAACCGGCCATGGTCGTCGACGGATTTCGTTACGTCGAAGAAGACGGCTGGCGATTGGGATGGGCGACGTCGATCTTGCTCGCCGTGACCATTATCCTTTGCTTTCGCAACTTGCGTTGGGTGGTGATTCCGCTGGTCGTTGTTCAGTTCGCGGTGTTGATGACCAAAGCCGTTTTGGTGGTATCGAGTTTTCAACTCAGCATGGTCAGTTCCATGCTTACGTCGATCGTCACCGTGACCGGCATTGCGACGGTCATACACATTACTATTCGGTTTCGCGAATTCCGCGAACGAGGTTTGCCACCCCGCGAAGCACTGGGCGACACAATCACGCTGTTGTGCGTGCCAGTGTTTTGGACGTGCCTGACGACCGCAGCGGGTTTTGGATCGCTGTTGGTCGCCAAGGTAGGACCGGTTCAGGACTTTGGCCTGATGCTTGCGATCGGGTCGTTGTTCGTCTTGTTTAGCGTCGTTCTCGTGGTGCCTGGGCTCGTGTTGATGGGCTCGTTTGGCCTCGATCCCAAAACGGCTTGGGGTGAGAAGATCCTCGATCGCCAATTGCATCGGATTGTTTCTCGCGTGGAAAAGTCGCCATTGCTCGTCGGCGGGTTGATCTTGCTTGTCGTCGCACTGACGGTCAGCGGCATGTCTCGGCTGGACGTGGAGTCGGACTTCACGAGGAATTTCCGCGCCGACACGCCGATCGTCACATCGTATGAATACGTCGAAGAGAATCTTGGCGGCGCGGGCGTTTGGGACATCATTTTGCCCACGCCCAAAACCAAAGACAACTCTTCACTGACCGACGACTATTTGGATCGAATGCGGAGATTAGAAACACGTCTGCGTGATTTTCCGCATATTCCCGTCACGGATGAGAGTGAATTGCCGAAAGGTTGGCAACGATACGACCGTGCTTCTTCGCGGTTTTCGGCGGCGTTTCCTGTGGAACCAAAGTACGTGTCGTGGCGTGACAAGAGAGGGCTGGTGACGAGCCAGTATCAATCGACCCCAACAAAGACATCGCTGATCTATTCGGTAGTGTACAAGCAACTCGTTCCCGCTGACGTCGCGGCCGACCCGGATGCGATCATCGAAAAGGTGGTCGAGCGATTCGCGAAGTTAACCAAAGAGCGAAATGAGTCGACGATCGACGGTCGATCCGCCGTCGAACTTGTTTTCGAATACGACAACAAAGGAGCCAAATGGATCTCCAAGAGTTGGTATCTTCTCAATGGACCCGCGCTGTACCAAATCTCGGTCGCCGCGCCGGTCGATGAGCAGAAGCAAGCGGCGTACGATCTCTTTCGCGAATCGATTCATTTTGTCGAACCGGCACTGACCAAGGTCGTCAGCGTTGCCGATGCCGACGAAGCGACGAAAGTCAATTCGCTATTGACCTACATGGGTGCCCGCGTGCGCCTCGGCAAAATGCGAGACGAACTGCCGATGTTTTACGCTTCCATGATCAACTCTGTCGGCTGGGAAGTTTACTCGGAGTTCTTCGCCAGCACGGCGATGATGGCCTGCAATCAAGCGATCGGTTTGCCGGTTCCGGTAACGGCTGCGGCGAGCGAAGTTCTGTTGAACGAGCTACACGGCGCTCACAATCAACTTGGGCCGAAGCACGGGTTGTTGCGCATCATGCTCCGGGCCCGCGAGCGGCAATCGGCGACGAAAAAGCTGGCGGTCATCGAACAAGTCAAACACATCGTTGCCGACGAACTAGCCAGTGACGAATGGCAAGAGTCGTTTGTTGCCATGGTCAACGGTCAAGAGTATTTACAGAATCTCAAAGAGAGCGTTTCGGAAGAAGAATGGAGCAATCTATTGGAATCGCTTCGCTCCGATCCATCTGAGTCAAAGAGTGAGTCGGCTCCGGAAAACTGGGATCAAATTGTTGCGGACGTCCGCGACCACGTGGGCAAGGCCGAAGTGACAGGTTTCTTTGTGCTGTTGACCAATCTGATTAAGAGCATGATCCGCGACCAATGGGTTTGCTTTGGCGTGGCGACGGCGACAATCGCGGTGATGATGCTGATTGCGTTTCGAAGTCTCTTGCTCGCCCTGATTGCTCTCGTTCCCAACGCCCTGCCAATTGTGATGGTCTTCGGCCTGATGGGCTGGCTGGGCGAGTACTATGACCACATCAAGATCAACATGGGTGCCGCAATGATCGCCGCTGTTTCCATGGGACTGTCTGTCGACAGCTCGATCCACTACATCATTTCGTTCCAGCGCGAGCGCCGCGTCGGCAAAAGCGTTCACGATTCGTTGGCCGAAGTGCAACAGACTGTGGGCCGAGCGGTCGTCTTCTCGACGTTGGCATTAATCGTCGGCTTCTCCATCCTGTGCGTGAGCAATTTTGTGCCGACGATTTACTTCGGCGTGCTAGTCAGCCTCTCGATGTTGGGCGGACTGTTTGGCAATTTGGTCGTGTTGCCGCTGTTATTACGACTGACCATCTGGGAACGAAGTTGAAGTAGGCCGGAACAGGCATGTGCGGTTCCGGCAGTACGCACGGTGACCTTCCGCCGACTTGGTCGCGCCATTGACGGGACTGCTTACGACTTCGAACGTAACGTACTATATCCTCGAACGGCTAAGCCTCATCCTTTCCGTTGCGCTCAAATTGATCTAAGTACTCATGAAGTTGCTTCTTGAGACTCCTTGAGATTGGATAAGAATCGATCGACTTTCGGATTTCACCAACCGTCCTACCCTTTTTCTTTAGTCCATCAACAACACGACGTGCGATCGCTTCAGAACCGTATCGAGCAATAGCATCACTGACAAGAACCATGACAGCCAGCAGTCCGAGACCGCCGAGCATTCCAAGTGGACCTCCAAGAGTAGCGAGTCCGGTTACGATTGCCGCCCCACCAGCCCAACCAGTGGTGGCCATTGCTCCCAAAAGTACAAGTCCAGGGACGCCAAGAGCCACCAACTTCGAAACAACTTTGTCCATTGCTTTATCCCCAAAAATCAAGTGATGTGTGAGTCCACATCTTACTGCGATGACTTCGCGGTTCGCAATATACTTGCAGCAAGTTCACTCGCGGGCATGCGAAGCGATCGGCCGTGCGCAAACGAATAAACGGGGTCGGGTCTCATTCTAAAAAACGAGACCCGATCCCGTTTCTTCGCTCTGGAGTGAATCTGATTGAATCTGATTGCCAATCCGACCTGTCAGTCTTTTTCTAGGACACTGACAAGAATATACGGCAAATGAATCGTGTTGCTATTATTGTAGATCCAATCCAACTGGCTGTCGTGCAATTCGTCGTTTGATGACTTGACTTCCGCAAAGAAGAATTCAGGTTTTTTGTGGACGAACAGATCCGGCCAACCGTGGGTGAGTCCAATAGAAGTCACGAAGGCCCTCGCTCGCATCTCTCCATTCGTCGTAGAGTTTCGGAAGTTCATTTCCGCGACGGAGAAGCCCATCTAGATGCTCATCTATTTGTCTTGCCCGTCTTGCCGCGTAGGATGGTTTTCCAAAATCGTCTGAAATCAAGATTGCGACCTCAGACGGGCGTCTTCCAGCGACCCAATCTGCCGTACTGGCTTTTCTAACCAATTGAACGCGTGGATCACTACGATCATGAATAAGCGGCCACATGAGTACACAGAAAAGAGCAACAATCGGGGCATTCTCGAAATATGTTGCCGTGTATCCTCCCCTCTCAAAATATTGCCATACAAATTCCTCGATTCCCATTGTTTCGCCGTCGTGCGACACTTCAACTCGACGCCCTCTCTTCCTCGCATGGTAACGTGCTGACAGCTCTAGCGTCTCTATCTGAACTTTCTTGAAAAAGTCTCCATCTTGGAGTCGCTTACGTTGTTTGGTGAGTCTTTGCACCAATCCCCTGTCTAATGTTTCTCGTGCCAATTCTTCGAAATGTTTCAATATCTGACGTTCCTGGTGAACACCGAGTTGTAGCTCAATTTCAGCTCTTTCATCGCTGTCCTGGCCCGGTTTAACGTCAACAATATCGAGGACTTCGCGTGGACACACATTCGGTAAGATGCCGCTTCGTGCGGTCGCGAACGTAAATACTCCTAGCTGATACATTCGCTTCTTCAAGTACCAGCCAAAGGACTGCATCAACTTGCTACCGTACTGTTCGCGGCAGTAACGATATGTCGGCACAGCTTTGTTGCATTCGTGGCAGACTCCATCTTCAAAGTATAAGCTTCTCAAGACGTCTCGGGTATTCGGGACACTCTCGGCAATCAACCGGTGGAGCACCCTTGTCGGAAACTCCTTCGAATCGATCACGTGCGATCTCGCGGTCCCATGTTCAAACTCTTTGCGTTGCAGCGCTCGGTATTGAATGTAGTTTTCAATCGCGGTGCGAGCACATGAGCAAAAGGCAACGGAACCGTCAATCGTTTTCGAGAAGCCAATAAAGGCACCGTACAGACTGGGATAGAATACGAAGGGAAGCGGAAGTTCCTCCCTTACAATAACGTCTTCAGATGCAGCTACCCGAGGGCGTTCACTCGCATCGATGCTAATCGTCGACTTGTGCGTCGCGATTGTTGGCCGAGAAATTCTTGACTGCCTTAACCCAAACAACCGCCGCAGCAAATGGAACATTTTCACAAATCTCTCATAAAGAGACAAGAAGCACGGGCATTATTTGTTGGGAACGCGTGATGCCGGAACTGCGCAAGCTTGTTCCGGCCTTCAATACTCCAAGACTACAAATCTACTGCTGCAACGCGAACAACAAGATGTTCAAACCAATCTTTGCCGCGTCTTCCTTGATGTACCCTTTGCACTCCAGCGACGCGCTGTTCTCCATCGCGCAACTGATGTCGTAGGGCGAAAAGATCACTGCCAGCCGCTCGTCAACTTTGAGTCCTTGCAGGTACGGCACCGTTTTGCTGAGTTTCGTCGCCAAAGCTTCGGAATCACCCGCCGTGCTGGGAGTTCGCAACGTGACATTGCGGATGTTGTAGCCACGATACTCGGACGTGAAGATTGGATGATCGGCCGGCATGCGCAGCAGCTTCGCATCCGGGAAGATCGCTTGCATTTCCAATCGGAACGACTCGGCAAACTGGGGACTGGCGCAGATCGCGTCGCCAAAGATGAAACCGCCTCGTTTGATATAGGCGGCGATCGCTTTGCGTTGCGTCGCTGTGAAGCGAAACTCACGGCGGCCGTGGATGAACAAGATCGGGTATTCGAACATTGCCACATCGTCGGGCGAAATCAATCGTGTCCGCAAGCTGATCGTCTCGTTCATGTCGAGGTCGTTGCGGGCGACGTTGAGCAAATTGGCCAGGGCGTTGGGAGCGTCGTTGCCGCCGCCGTTGTGGTTGATCTTGGCGACGTTCAGCGTGCCACGCTTGCGGTCTTTGTCGAGACCCGTGCTGGAAATCACTTTGGGCCTTTCCAATTTGGCTTTCACTTCGCGGTTCGTTGCATACGCCAAAACGTTCTGGCCCAGCGCGACACATTCGTCGATCGTTTTTTGAATCGGTTCCGGGTATTCCTTGCCGATTCCAACCGGTTTCAAATCCCAGTAGCACGACAACGTGCTGGGACAAAGCACGACGCTCGTGCGGCAGCAAGCATCTAGCCCTTCCAACACACGTCCGTCGACCGATGGAAACACTCGCTGCTCGGCGTAGTAAATGGGGTGCGTATCTTCCAGCTTGCGCCATTGGCTGCTTCGAAAAAGCTCGGCCATCAATGCGATGAACGACTCGCGAAATCCTTCGTCACGACACGTCGCGCCATCACAAGCTTCGGCAAAGATGAAGCCGCCTTGATTGATGTACTCCTTGAGCGTTTCCTTTTGCTTGGGACGCAGATCGAGTTTTTTGCGGCCGCTAATGAACAACACCGGCGTCTCTAGCAAGTCGTTGACCGTCGCAGCTCGCGCCTCGATCGTTTGCCAGGTGAGCCTCTGTTTCCAACGCCGTTCGAGACTCTGTGCAAGATTGTGAACGCCGCGGCGATGCAAATTCCATTCGCGGTCATTCGTGTATTTGTACTTCGACATCACGACGGGGCGACGGCCTTTCGACAAGAACAGCAACGCGAACGCGGTCGCGATGCGCGGATCACGTTCGCCGTAGCCCACGTTTTGAAACTTGCCGGTCAGCGGGTCCTGCATTTCGGCGCCGGCCAGGTAGGCGGCGATCTCACGATACCAATCGCGCCGCTTGCCCTTGGCGTTGACAAAGAACCGCTGGCCAGACAACCGTCCGACGCGTTCCAGGCCATAGTAGTAATACAGCCGGTGCGTGTTGCCCAGCGTCGCTTGAAACTCCGCGGGCACTGGATTCTGAATCGCATCAAACTTGCGACCCATCCAATCCAACGCCATGTCCAGCCGATCCATGCGGGCACCCTCGCCGCAACATTGAACGTTGCCATCTTTGACTACCGCGTCTTGGTTGAACTTGTCGAGCTTTTCCATCGTGATGATCAGAGATGAAATTCCGGCGCAAGTCATGCTTCCCGTCGGCGGATGTCCTTCGACGTAGCCGAACGATCCGTCCGCCGCATTTTGACACCGCAACCAATAACTGAGCGCGTCTTCCCAAGTTGATTTGCGAACGGCGATGCCGGCCTGGCTGGCTTCGTGGAGCGCGAGCAATGCGAATTGCGTATTCGAGTTGTCACCCTTTCCATCACGATCGGAGTAAGTCCACGAGCCGTGCCGCCGATCGCTCAAACGAGTAATCTGTGCACTTTCGAGCCAGCGGACATTGTCGCGGATCAGCGGAATGTCGCGCTTCTCGCCCAGTGCACAAAACACCATCGTCTGCAACGAAGTGGCATAAGTCATCTTGGGTTCGAGCGACCGCAAATGTTCGACTGCTCGCACAATCGACGGGTGATCTTTGGACACACCCGCTTCGAGCAAAGCCAACGTACAAAGCGCCGTCACTCCGCCGGGCTGCCCTTGGTGTTCCGGCCAGTTGCCTTTCGTTTTGCTTTGTTGGCTAATCAGATACTCACTGGCCAGGCGAATCGAATCGCGAACTTGCCCAGCCGTGATACTTGGCGGTTCGGCCCTGTTCATCGAGCACGAAAGTGTCGCCAAAGTTCCCATGACCAGCGCGATGAATCGACGATTCACTTTTTGTTCCTCCGCAAACGTTTCCCCTTGCCTCAAATATCCTAGGATTCTTGAGTTACGTCAACAATGTGCCGATCCAGCGCGTTGCTAGCAGATCTTCGCCCGAGTCTCAGTCCGACCGCGCGCAAATCGATATTCTAGGATTGTACGTCAGTGCCGTACACTGCGTGTAATCGTCCTTGTCGATGCGACAAGCTCCCGGCTTGCCGTTTCGCTGCAAAACGCTCACAAGCTGGCAGCTTGTGGCCACTACGCTCTTGGAGACCTTCGATGAAAATCGCGATGATTGGAACTGGTTATGTCGGTTTGGTGACTGGAACTTGTTTTGCCGAAAGCGGCAACGATGTGACTTGTGTCGACATTAACGAAGAGAAGATCGCGGGCCTGAATCGCGGCGAGGTACCCATTTACGAACCGGGTCTGGCAGAACTCGTAACGAGAAACACGACGGCAGGGCGGTTGCACTTTACGACCGACCTTCAAGCCGCTGTTGAGTCGGCACGTTTAATCTATCTCGCCGTCGGAACTCCGCAGGCACATGATGGCTCGGCTGACCTTTCAGCTTTGTGGACGGTCGTCCAATCGATCGCGCCACACTTGACGGACGATGCGATTGTGGTCACCAAGAGCACCGTGCCTGTCGGAACCAACGCCGGGATTTACACGCGGCTGCTGGAATGCACGGGACGCGAGGTCGACGTGGCCAGCAATCCCGAGTTCCTCAAGGAAGGTGCGGCGATCAACGACTTTCAATATCCCGACCGCGTCGTGGTCGGCGTGCGACGAGACGAAGTGGCGGAAGTCTTGCGTGAACTTTACCAGCCGTTCCTGCGGACGGACAAACCGTTCCTGGTCATGTCGCCCGAAAGCGCGGAGCTGACCAAGTACGTCGCCAACGCGCTGCTGGCAACCAAGATCAGCTTCATCAACGAAATGGCAAATCTGTGCGAACGCATGGCCGGTGATATTAACGATGTGCGTCGCGGCATAGGTCACGATCGGCGAATCGGGTTTGCGTTTTTGTTCCCCGGCATCGGTTACGGCGGAAGCTGCTTTCCTAAAGACATCCGCGCGCTGGCCAACATGGCAAACAAACTGGGCTACGTGCCGCAGATTCTGAACACCATCGACGAAGTCAACGACCGCCAAAAGAACGTCATGCCGCTGAACATCCTGGACCACTTCGGTGACGACATCTACGGCAAAACAATCGCCATTTGGGGATTGTCTTTCAAGCCCAAAACGGACGACATTCGCGAGGCTCCAGCCCTGACGCTGATCGACCGGCTGTTGGAAGTCGGCGCAAAAGTCCAGGCTCACGATCCCGAAGCCATGGACAACGTCTCCCAAATCTACGGCGACAAAGTCACCACGACCGAGAAACCGATGGATGCACTCGACGGCGCCCACGCACTTGCCATCTGCACCGAGTGGGACGAGTTCCGTGGTCCCGACTTTGAAGAGATGAAGCAACGAATGAAAACGCCGCTCATTTTTGACGGGCGAAATCTGTATAAGATTGAGCAGATGCACGAAGCGGGCTTCGTGTACTACTCGATCGGCCGCCGCCCGGTGAAGTCGGAATCCGAATCGGATGCGACTTCGCTTTCCGACACAGTTTGCTTTGCTGGTCAATCCTAGCACAGGCACAATTGATCAAAAGACATTAATTGAATCGGCCAGCAACAAAGAGCCGGCTCGCGAGGTGATCCTCGAAGACACCGGCATCGACGTGGCTCAGGCGAGCTTTCTCAAATAGGTCTGGCGACTCGACTAGGCTGAAGAGAACGACATCGACGACCAAGGACGAAATGGTATAATTAAGAACCCTATGAGGAGATTCCAAATGTCTCAAACCACAGCGGATACATCCAAACCAGACGCGCGAAACGGTTTTCCTGACGTGCTCACAGTGCCGGAGGCCGCAGACTACTTGCGAGTTTCCGAGGCCGAGATACACGACCTGGTACAAAGCCAAGGGCTTCCCGCCCGAAAAATTGGCAACGAGTGGCGTTTGTTGAAAGTTGCACTTCAAGATTGGTTGCGGTCGCCGTTCATGGAAAAGAAAAACTGGATGGAACTTGCGGGTGCTTGGAAGCACGATCCCTATCTTGATGACATGTTGGCTCAAATCTACGAAGAGCGCGGGCGGGCGATGGCTGCGGAAAGCGAGTCATGATCCTGTTGGATACGGATACGGTGTCGCTGCTGGCTGGTGGGAACGAGAACGTCGTCAAGCACATCAAGGCGTCGACAGAAACCGTGGGAACGACGGTTGTGACTCGGATTGAAATCCTGCGGGCACGATTCGACTTTGTTTTAAAAGCGGTCGATGGCGAACAACTTCAGCGGGCACAATATTGGCTCGACCAGTCGGAGGCCGACCTGCGAAAGCTGTTGATCGTATCGGTGGATGCCGCCGCCGCTGACCAGTTTGATCAGCTTTGCAAGAAAAAGAAGCTCAGGAAAATTGGCCGCGCCGACCTACTCATCGCGAGCATTGCTCTGGCAAACAAGGCCACGCTTGTCACACGCAATCTCAAACACTTTCGACAAATCTCAAATCTGAACATTGAGAATTGGGCAGATTAACATCGCGTAGCGACGAGCCATGGTTCGTCGTGAGTTTTAAGGCGACCGGCAGATAAGAATATACCAGTGTAGAACAATTGTCCCAATTGTTC
>CAYFJO010000042.1:0-42882 GCA_964343305.1 uncultured Pirellulaceae bacterium
CGACGGGCAACCTCCTGCAAGGCAACACGATCGGCCTCGACTCGGGTGGCACGACAGCCTTGGGCAACGACTTTCAAGGCGTGCGAATTTTCGCCGGCGACAACAACACCCTCGGCGGCACGACGGCCAGCGCACGGAACTTGATTTCGAGCAACGGCCAAGCAGGCGTCAAACTCGAAGGCAATGCGAACGGCAACACGATTCAAGGCAACCGCATTGGCACGGACACCACCGGCACGCTCGACCGAGGCAACGACCGCGACGGCGTGTGGCTGGACAATTCTTCGACCAACACGATCGGCGGCACGGTGGCCGGCGCGGGCAACTTGATTTCAGGCAACGGCCGCAATGGCATCTTGCTGGCCTACGGTCCCAACGGCAACGTGATTCAAGGCAACACGATCGGCACGCAGGTCGATGGCACCACCGCCCTGGGCAACAACCGCGCCGGCGTGTCTCTCTTTCAAGCGTCGAACACAACCATCGGCGGCACGGTTGTGGGCGAGCCGAACATAGTCGCCTTCAGCGGCATTGCGGCCGGAGTCGAAGTTACCGGCGGCACGTCGGCGGGCAACGCCATCCGGCAAAACTCGATCTTCAACAACGCCACACTGGGCATCGAAGTCGGCCTGGCCGGCGTCAGCGCCAACGACGCCGACGATCCCGACGTGGGTCCCAACCAAAAGCAAAACTTCCCTGCCCTGACGACCGTCGTCCTGACCGGCGGCAACCTCGACATCACTTACTCCGTGCCAACGATCACTCCCAACGCCACGTTCCCGCTGTCGATTGACTTTTTCATCACCGACGGCCTCACGCGCAGCGGCAAAACCTTCCTTGGCTCAGCCACCTACAACGAAGGCACCACGCCCACAGCCACCGTCTCAGCAGGCGGCGCGACGGCGGGAACGCTCATCTCAGCCACCGCCACCGATGCCAACGGCAACACCTCCGAATTCTCCAACCCCGGCACGGTCACGACGCCGCTGCGAGCGGCGAGTCAAGGGACAAGCGTCGAGAGTCAGGAGCTTCAGCCAACCCAACTCCAGCCGATCGTCAACGCGGCGATTTCGATCTGGCAAGACGCCGGCCTGACCACCGAACAGGTAAACCGGCTGCGATCCGTGGACGTGCAAATTGACGACTTGTCGGGCAACCTGCTTGGCGTGGCGTCCAACAACACGATCGTCATCGACACCAACGCCGCAGGCTTCGGCTGGTTCGTCGACTCCACGCCGCTGAACGATTCGGAATTCACCGTTGCCGACACGGATGCTCTGGACCAGATGGACCTGCTAACCGCGGTCCTGCACGAATTTGGCCACATCCTGGAATTGGCCGATGTACTGGTCGGTCACGACAATGACCTGATGTTGGGCTGGCTCCAAGCAGGCACTCGCAGATTGCCCTGAATCTGACCCGTGGCGCGTGGACCCTTGCCCGGCCGATCTACGTCGTCATTTGGCCTGCGCAATGGTGGCATTCGGACTTGCCACGCTGTTGTCAAAGCCGATGCAAGCTGCCTTGTGGTTTCAATTCATTGCACCGCTTTTTTGAACAGCAACCGTGTTGCCTTGCTGCCAACGACCAATCCCACTTCGTCCGGCTTCATATAGATCCAGACTCGGAAAAGCTCGTCGCGCCCCAACAACGCCGAGTTCGCCGACCCTGTCGTCACGCGGCTGTCGAGATACAAAATCGTGTCGTGGCGTTCGCGCAAGTATTCTTCCCGATCCGCGCGGACCGACTTGAAGATCTGATAAAAGTGTACGTGACGGATTGGTTCAAAGATCAACTCGATGTGCCGGCAACTGACCGTCTTGGTCGTCTCCAGCGTCCAGATCATGGCTGGAGCGCTGTTGAAGCCAATGCGTCCAAACTCGACTTTTCGAATCTTGAACAAGCCGTCGTGTTGCAGGTCGTAAGCGTTGAAGACCACCGTCTCCAAAGGTTTGGGCAACTGCTGCCAGGAGATGTTTTCCTTCTTGTCGTTCTCCAAGTCGTCTTCGTCTTGGGCTCGCGCAGAAATCGCGTTGACCAGCACGAGCAGCGCCAAGGTGGTTTTACCGGTGATTCGCAACATCGTATTCATGTTCCAATTCCAAACGTAGTCAAGGAGTGCGCTCGGACTCCGGGATGTGGATGACCGTCATCGCGCAAGTGTCGAACGGAACACGACCTCGCCGATCCGGTCCCCCTCGGTTGCCATTCCAGGTGACGTACAACTTCTCGCCTTTGGCGTCGATCGCCGACCCAAACGTACCCAACAGCGTGTAACCGTACTTCTCCAAATAGAACGGATGAAGAAACGCAATGACTTTCTTCTTGCGCGTTTTCACATCGAATTGAATGACCGGTGTGCCATCACGCTGGCTGCCGCCGTGGGCGCCGGGGATGTAATAGAGATAGCGGCCCGTCGGATCGACGTCGATGCTGGTGATGTAATCTTGCGATGCGACGGCGGCGCTGCCGAGCTTGTTGATCTTCTCCGACTTCGTATTGAATCGAAACAACGTCGCGTCACCTCGTGTGGATACCGTGTAGACATAGCCGTCCGCTGTCTCTTGAGTGGCGGCTCGCAATCCAATTGAACCATCGATCTGCTCCGGGGGCTTGCCCGATGCCGGATCATATCGCATCAGCGGACCATCATCCTTGCTGGTGTAGTAAACGCGCCCGGTTGTCGGCGAGAAAATTATGTATCGATATGGACCGTCGGTTGCCGTGTGCAAGACCTTCTTGGCTTTGACGTCGTATGCAAAAAACTGAACTGGGTCGGTGCGATTCCCTGCGGCTGTTCCGCCGTAGAAAATCAGCCGCTGGGGATCGAGCACACTGGTCGGGATGCAGTGCTTTGGCACGGGCCCTTGTGCGACAATCTCGGTTTTGCCCGACTTCGGATGATGGCGAAGAATCCAGTCGCCTTTGTAGTGATACTTGTCAATTGTCACGCGCGTCGATCCGCGATGGGTGGCAAAGTACAACCAGCCGTCAGCTCCCATGTCGATTCGGCTGTGAATCTTGCCCGGCACATAGTGGCCTTCCGGCATCTTCAACACTTTTTGAAGGTCGACCAGCGTGCGGATTTTCTTCGCCACCGGATCATATTCATACACAAACGCGTTGCCTTTCGGACCCTGATGGTCGCCAATCGCCGAATAGTATTTTCCATCGGCAGCCAGACTGTCACCCCAAACCGACCAAGGATTGCCGGGATAGGTCTGCTGCGGATAGTAGAGAAAATCAACGGTCGGCGGAGTCTTGGCGATTGCCACTCCTGGCAAAATGTTTTCGCCAGGTTTTAGAAAACTCTTGGACGAGTCCGTGGCGACCGTCTTGCCACCGGGCAGTTTCGGCGGGTAAGTCAACTCCTGCCCTGGCAACACATCAGCACAAAACCAGTAAACGCCGGCTGTGAGCAAAACCAATCGCATCCAACACATGGGTCATCCTTCCTGTTTCTATCCATTGTAACCGGCCCCTGATGGCGGTGCCATTGAAACTGGCGGGAACATCTGCCATCGGTCACGAACAACGTTATAATCGCGGTCTCACGCACCCACCAACACCGAGCGTTTCATGAGCACCAGCAGCGAACTCCCCGATCTAATCTCCGTCGCCCAAACCAGCGAAGAGCAGTTTCTGCGACAGATCTTTGTCCGCGATCAGATGGCCGAGTGGTCGAAAAACCCGTTCATTCTCGAACGAGCCGAGGGAGTCCACTTTTGGGACACCACCGGAAAAAAGTACCTCGACGGCATTTCGGGCATCTACGTCGCCAACGTCGGGCACAACAACCAACGAGTGATTCAAGCGATTCGCGACCAATTCGATTCGCTTTCGTTTTCACCTCCGATGCACGGTACGAATCCGATCGCGATTCAACTGGCCAACTTGCTCGCCGAACTCGCACCCGGCGATTTGTCGTCGGTCAAATTTCAGTGCGGTGGATCGGAAGTGACCGAAGCGGCGATCAAGCTCGCGCGGCAATTTCACAAGCTGACGGGCAACCCAGGAAAATACAAAATCATTTCGCGTTATCAATCGTGGCATGGTTCGACGTTGGGTTCACTGTCAGCGTCCGGATTGAAATCGCGCAAGACGGTCAATGAACCGCTGGCACCGGGTTTTTTGAAAGTGTTTCCGCCGACGTGCTATCGATGCCCGTTTGGAAAGGAATACCCAGACTGCGATATCACTTGTGCGACAATCCTCAGCGATGTGATCGAAATGGAAGACCCCGACACGGTGGCCGCGGTGATGGTCGAACCGATCGGTCACACCGGCGGCATCATCGATCCGCCGGAAGAGTATCTGCCTATCTTGCGAGAGCTGTGCGACCGCCACAACGTGCTGCTGATCTTCGACGAGATCATCACCGGAATCGGCCGCACGGGCAACATGTTCGCGGCCGAGACGTTCGGCGTGGTTCCGGACGTCGTCTGCATCGGCAAAGGGCTGGGCGGTGGGTACGCGCCGTTGTCCGCAATGATTTGTCGCGCACCGATCGCGGAAACATTTTGGGGACCGATTGCCAAGAACCCCGGCTTTGTCGAAGGGCACACGTTCGAAGGCAACCCCATTTCTTGTGCGGCCGGCCTGGCAGTCTTGCGCGAGATTATCGAAAACGACCTGTTAAACAACGCCCGCCAACAGGGCGATCGATTGCAGGCGGCGCTGGTCGGTCTGTCAGAGAAATACGACTGCATCGGCGACATCCGTGGCAAAGGGATGTTCCTGGGCATCGAGTTCGTCCACGATCGCGCGACGAAAGAGCCGTTTCCGTCGCAAGAGGCATTCGGTGTTCAAGTGGGACGGCGTGCGTTGGAACATGGTCTGCTTTGCCGCTTCGATCCGAATTGGATCGCGTTGGGTCCCGCACTGACTTTCACCGCCGAGCAAATCGACGAGTTGGTGGCCATTCTGGATCAGAGTATTGGCGAGACATTGACACAGTAGCACAGGCTGCCAGCCTGTTTTCCGCGGTTCGTTTACAGCCAAGCTGGCTGTGCTACGAGGGACTACGATGGCGTTGATCACGGTAGACGAATTGAGTATTGGCTTCCGTGGACCGCCGCTGTTGGACGAGGTGAGTTGCCGAATCGAGCCTGGTCAGCGAATCGGGCTGCTTGGTCGCAACGGTGCCGGCAAAACGACATTCATGCGCATCTTGTGCGGCGAAGAACAACCCGACAGCGGTCAAGTCCGCTTTGCACCAGGGGCGACCGTCTCGTTGCTTCGCCAAGAAGTGCCGCAACAAATCACTGGCCGAATCGACGATGTTGTGACACAAGGGATCGCTTCAACGGTCGACAACGCCAGTGACGAACACGAAGCGCAGTGGCGATCGGAACAGCAGGTCAAACAAATCCTGTCCCGAATGGAACTCGACGCCGAGGCTCGGTTCGAAGTCCTGTCGTCTGGCATGAAACGCCGCGTGTTGTTGGCGCGGACGCTCGTGTCGGAACCGGACATCCTGCTTCTTGACGAGCCAACGAATCACTTGGACATCGAGGCCATCAATTGGCTGGAAGACTTTCTCTCGCGCTGGCCCGCTACCTTGATGTTTGTCACGCACGACCGCATGTTTCTCCGCAGACTCGCCACTCGGATTTTTGAAATCGACCGCGGCCGCTTGTTCGATTGGTCCTGCGACTACGACACGTTTCTGAAGCGAAAGGAAGCTGCCTTGGACGCTGAACATAAGCAAAATGCTCTGTTCGACAAGCGGCTGGCCGAGGAAGAGGCCTGGATTCGCCAAGGCATCAAGGCTCGCCGCACTCGCAACGAAGGCCGCGTGCGGGCGTTAAAGCAGATGCGACGCGAACGAAGCGAGCGGCAAATCGCCCCCGGCAAAGTGAACCTGCGGATTGATCAAGGCCAACGCAGTGGCGCGCTCATCGCCGAAGCCAAAAACGTCTCGTTCTCCTACGATGGCCGCGATATTGTCCGGGATTTTTCAACCACCATCATGCGCGGCGACAAGGTCGGCATCATCGGTCCGAACGGGATCGGCAAGACGACACTGTTGCGAATCATCCTGGGGCAATTGCCGCCCCACGATGGCAACGTTCGACTGGGAACCAATCTGCAAATCGCCTATTTCGACCAACTGCGCGAGCAACTTGACGACGAGCAAACCGTCCAAGAAAACGTCGGCGACGGCGGCACCCAGATCCAAATCGGCGGCAAATCGAAACACGTCATCGGCTATTTGCAGGATTTTCTGTTCAGTCCCGAACGAGCCCGCACGCAAGTCAAGTTTTTATCAGGCGGCGAACGCAACCGCATCTTGCTGGCCAGATTGTTTGCCAAGCCCGCGAACGTCATCGTCTTGGACGAACCCACCAACGACTTGGACGCGGAGACGTTGGAACTGCTCGAAGAACGCCTCATGGACTTCGAGGGCACGGTGTTGGTGGTCAGCCACGACCGCGAGTTTCTCAACAACGTCGTCACCAGTACGATTGTTTTCGAACATGGCGCTGTCAAAGAATACGTCGGCGGTTACGATGACTGGCTGCGCCAGCGACCTGAGCCGCCCCGTGAACCTCCGGCGCCAAAGGGTCAACCATCCAAACCGCAGTCAACAAAGCCGCGTGCGAACGATCAAAAACGCCGCTTGTCCTACAGCGAACAACGAGAACTTGAAGCCCTGCCAGCGAAGATCGAAGAAATCGAAACGAAGATCGCGGCGTTACACGAAACCATTGCCGATCCCAATTTCTATCAACAGCCAAGCGAGCAAATCGCCAGCGGACTATCGCACTTGAAAGAGTTAGAAAATGATCTTGCGGCTGCGTATGCACGTTGGGAGGAATTGGAACAACATTCATAGCTCTTGGCGTGATATCATGTCGAGAACTGTCCAGAATGTTTCAACAGTCCAGAACAAGGGTTGAACAATGATGAGTCTTGCAGGCACGGGTTCACGATTTCTTGCCGCCCTGATCTTTGGCATCGTTCTCCTTCTGCATCTGCCTGCAGCCATCGCGGAGCCACCCCGCCTGTTGTTCGTTCAATCCATCGATGGCAAGCAATCGCGTCAACTGGCCAAGGACACGGACTATGTCGTGCAAGGATCGCCCGATTGGTCGCCCGACGGGAAACAGATTGCATTCGACGCCTGGCGCGAGCCGGAGAAGTTTTCCAACGTCCACATGTTCATCATCAACGCGGATGGCACCGGTCTGCGAGACCTTGGTGCGGGAGCGATGCCGAATTTTTCACCAGATGGTAAGCGAATTGCATTGTCTTGGTCGGGAGTCCACATCATGAACGTCGATGGCACTGGCAAGCAATTGATCGACCGAAGTGGCTGGGGTGCGCAATGGTCACCCGATGGCAAGATGATTGCGTTTGGCAAGAGTGGAAACATTGTCGTTTACGATTTGGAAAATAAAGAGAGCCGCATGATTCTTGAGGGTGACCATGCCAGACTCTACGACTACAACTACTGGAATCTTGGCTGGTCGAGAGACAGCAAACACATTTGCTTCAAAGGTCGACGTCGCGATAACAGGAAGAATGAAGTTGTGGTGACCAACGTCGTCGGGTCTTCGAAAGGATTCAAAGTTCTCTTGAAGCGCGAAACCAACGCCTGTTTCAAATGGCACGCCGATGGCAAGCGAATTCTGATCTCGATGCAGGACCCGATGCGAAAGATCTTCCAGTTGTACATGGTCAATCGAGAAGAAAAGAAACCGCAGCCAAGGAGATTTGTCGGGCAAGCAATCGATGCACACAACCTGGATGCCGATTGGTCGCCGGATGACAAGTGGATTGTTTTCACAAAGCGCGTCAAGGCAAGTGCTAATTAAAACCAAGTAGACCACGTGAATCAGCGATTTCGAAAGGCAAAACCCTACCATGACGCGACGCTTTATCTTTGCTTTGACCGTTGTTACCGCACTGGCGATTTCCGACGCGCTGGTGGCCAAGGATTTTCATGTCTATTATCTCGGCGGACAATCCAACATGGATGGCTATGGCTCTGTCAAAGAACTTCCTGAAGAACTGCGCGGCGGAGTGCCGGAAGTTTGGATCTTTCACGGCAATATGGGCAAAGACGGGACTCCGCCAGATGGGCGAGGTTTGTGGTCAAGACTGAAAGCCGGCCACGGACGCAACTTTAGCAGCAACGGCAAGACGAACAAGTACTCGGATCGATTCGGTGCCGAACTGACGTTTGCTCAACGATTGAAAGAAATCTATCCCGATCGGAACATCGCGATCATCAAATACTCGCGAGGCGGAACATCGATCGACGCGGATGCTCCCGCCGCGACACGATTCGGTTGTTGGGCTCCCGACTGGGACGGCGGCGAAGGCGACGGCAAGGGTATTAATCAATACGACCACTTTCTCGCCACCATGGCCGCTGCTCGCGCGGATTCAGACATCGATGACGACGGACAAAAGGATCGCTTGATCCCCAGCGGCATCGTCTGGATGCAGGGAGAAAGCGACGCTCAAACGAAAGATGTCGCCGATAAGTACGAGGCAAATCTAACCATGCTGATGGCCCTGATTCGCAAATCGCTCGGCGACCAGTCGACACGCATCGTCATCGGCCGCATCACCGATTGGAAAGTCTGGACTCACGGCGACGTCGTCCGCGCCGCACAGGCGTCGTTTGTTGAAGAGGACAAGAATGCCGCCCTCGTGAAGACCACCGATAACTACGGCAACTCCGACCCCTGGCACTACGATACCGCCGGCTACCTTGACCTGGGCAAGCAGTTTGCCGATGCCTTTGGAAAGTAACACAGGGTGCCAGCTTGTTCGGCGTGTCTTTAGGCGATCGGCAGATGAGTTCTTACCCGCCGTAGTGGAACTCGCCAGAGTTCCTTCCCTCTGAAAAGGAATTCTGGCGAATTCCACTACGGTAAATTCTCATTTGCCGCACGCCTCACAGCCAAACTGGCTGTGTTACGCATCAAGCAATTCGTCCTGTGCCAACTCGGGTTCTAGCAACTGTTTGGCGGCATCTTGGCCGTAGGTCCAGAACAACGCTGGACGAACGAAAAACTCAAGTAACGTCGAGCTGATCAAGCCACCAATGATGACAGTTGCCACGGGGTAGAGGATCTCTTTTCCTGGCTGACCAGCCGCCAGCGCGAGCGGCAACAGACCGATGCCGGAGGTTAGCGCGGTCATTAGCACGGGTGCAACTCGTTCCTGGCCGCCGCGGATGATCATGTGTGGAGTCAGTTCTTCGCCCTCGTGACGCATCAGGTGCAGGTAATGTGAGATCAGCAAGATTCCGTTGCGCGATGCGATGCCGGCCAGTGTAATGAAACCAACCATGCTGGGGACACTTAAGTTTTGGCCGGTCAACAACAGCGCGGCGACTCCGCCGATTGCGGCCATGGGCAGGGCGGCCATCACCTGCAGTGAAAGATTCACGGAGCGAAACAGTGCGTACAGCACGTTGAACGTTCCGATCAGTGCGACGATGCTGAGCAACAGCAGCAATCGCGTGGCGGCTTGTTCGCTTTCGAATTGGCCGCCGTATTCGATGTAGTAACCGGAGCCAAATTCGCTGAGCTTTTCTTCGATCGGTTGCAATCGCGTTTCGATCTCTTGACGAACTTCGCTCATCGCTCGGCCGTCGGAGTTGCATTGGATGACGATCCGTCGCCGGCCGCCTTCGCGGTTGATTGAATTTGGGCCCATCCGATCGAGATGGACATGGGCCACGTCGACCAAAGGAATGCTCCCGTGGGATGGTAGATCGATGGCGAGGTTTTTGATCTCGTACGTGTCGTTGCGAAACTTGTCGTCCAAACGAACGACCACGTCGTACGAACGTTGTTGCTGGAGAAACTGCGATACGACACGTCCTTGCATCGCCGTTTCGACAACGTGATTGACGTCGCCTGGGCGGAGGCCGTGTTGAGCGAGTTTGCCTCGGTTGACTCGAATTTGCATTTGCGGGATGAGCACTTGTTGTTCGACGGCGAGGTCGACAACGCCGTCGGCTCCTTCGATCGCGCCGCGGATCTCTTGTGCGACATTGCGGAGGACGGCCAGGTCGTCGCCGTAAACTTTGATCGCGATTTGAGCTTTGACGCCGGTCAGCATGTGCGACATTAAATGCGAGATCGGTTGCTCGGTTGTTGATCGCCCGGAGCTGCTTTCGACGCCGGGAACAGTGTCGAGCGCATCGCGGATCATTGCCAGTTGCTCGTCGCGCGAGCGGCGCGACGCCGGATTCAATTCGAGAATAATTTCTGAGAAACTGACGCCCGCGACATGTTCATCTTCTTCGGCACGGCCAGTTCGGCGGCCGACGCTGGTGATGAAATCGAGATTCAACAAAGCTCGGTCGATCTGGCCGACAATTCTATCCGTTTGTTCGAGGGAAGTTTCCGGTGGCAAAGCGACACTAACTTGGACGCTGCCTTCATTGAACGGCGGCAAGAAATTTCGACCTCGACTTGTCAAGACAACGATGCTCAACACCGCGACGAGCGTGGCGGTCACGAGCACGAGTTGACGATTCTCGACGCTCCAGCCAATCGCTTTGCCGGACCATTCGCGCAACGTTCGCAGGACCAGGCCTTCCTCTTCGCGCTCCATGAACTTTGCCCGCGGCAACAGCCACCAGCAAAGCACCGGCGTCACGGTCAGCGAGACCAACAGCGATGCGAGAATCGACACGATGTAGGCGATGCCCAGTGGCGTGAACAGCCGCCCCTCCATGCTGCCCAACGCGAACAACGGTACGAAAACCAGCACGACTAGCATGGTGGCAAAGACGATCGAGTTGCGGACTTCCAGACTGGCTTGATAAACGACCAGCAACGCGGGCCGTGGGTTGGGTGACATGCGGTTCTCGCGCAGCCGCCGGTAGATGTTCTCGACGTCGACAATGGCATCGTCCACGAGTTCGCCGATTGCGACGGCGATGCCGCCGAGCGTCATGGTGTTGATTGACAGTCCCAACCAGCGAAACACAAACACGGTCACAGCGAGGGACAAGGGGATCGCCGTGAGCGTAATCATCGTCGTGCGGAAATTCAGCAAAAACACGAACAGGATAATCACGACCAGAATTCCGCCGTCACGAAGTGCATGCAGTACATTTGCGATGGCGCGGTCAATAAAATGATCCATCCGATAGACTTCCGTGCTGATGCGAGCGTCCGAGGGAAGCGCGAGGCGAATCTTTTTGAGTGCGTCGTCGACTTCACTGGTCAGCTTCCGAGTGTCGATGCCTGGTTGTTTGACGATCGTCAACATGACGGCCGGATGATCTTTGACAGCCGATCGACCAACGGGAATTTCTGGCCCATCGACGACGCGTGCCACTTGACCGAGCAGCACTGGCGGTTCTCGCTGACCGTCCACGACCAGCGACTCCAGCTCCTCGATCGACTCGATTCGGCCAATGCCACGGACGAGCAACCGATTTGGCCCGTTTTCAAAATATCCGCCGGTCGCGTTGTCGTTGGATTCAGCAAGTGCCTCTTCGACTTGGTGCAGCGAAACATCGAGCCGCCGCAGGTCATGCGGATTGACCAACACTTGCACTTGCCGCCGCCCACCGCCTTCGCCGCCCATGACGAAAACTTGTGCGACACCTTGAATGTTCATCAACCGCCGCCTCACGAGCCAGTCGGCATGATCGCGCAAATCGAGCAAGGAAGTCGAGGGTCGAAAGTCGAGGGTCGAGAGTGAAGAGTTCTTGCTCTCAACACTAGACTCTCGACCCTCGACCTTCTCCACCCACATGCCGACGAGCATGATTTGGCCCATGATCGAAGAAATTGGTGCCAATTGTGGTTGGACGTCTTCGGGCAGGCGATCTTGGACCAGATCCAAACGTTCGCCGACAATTTGGCGGTCGGTGTAGATGTTCGTGCCCCAAGCAAATTCAACGTAGATCACCGAGATGCCAATCCCCGCGGAACTGCGCACCGCTTCGACACCCGTCGCGCCATTCATCGCCGATTCGATCGGCACGTTGATCAGCGTTTCGACTTCCTCCGGAGCGAGCCCATGGGCCTCCGTGATGATGACGACACGCGGCCGATCAAGATCCGGGAAGACATCGACGGGAAGGCGAGTGGTTTCCCAGGCACCGACCGACATCAGCACAACGGCTAGGCCAATGATCAGCAACGGTTGCTTAAGAGAAAAACGAATGATGGAGTTGAGCATTGGTCGAGGGACGAGAGTCTAGAGTCTAGGACAAAGGGCCACAGTTATCGCTCCAATGAGTTCTTGAGGCCGCTTAACATCCGCGAGACTTTTTCTGCACTCGCATATACCAAGTCGTAGTTATCTTTGGTTAAAAAGTGTTGTTGTTTCGAAATGCAAGATTGTGAAACCACTTCCATGAGTGAACCGTAGGCGATTTCGAGGAAACGCGCGAAATCAATGTCGGATCTACGACTACTTCCTTCCGCAATATTCGATGAAACGGAAACCGCCGCGCGTCGCATCTGGCTCGTCAAACCGAACCTCTCGTCGGTTGGGAACTTTCGCGTTACGGAATAGACTAAATCCGCGAAACCGACTGCTTCATGCCAAACATCAAGTTTTTCAAATCGAAACATTCGCTTTCTCGTCGTTTTATATTTGCTCTACCTGTTTTCTTGCTTTAGACTCTTGTCCCTCGTCCCTCAACCAACTAGTGACTATGCGGAGCGCCACCGGCGTGGCTGTGTTGAACTGGGCCTTTGGAGCGATTTTGCAGCGAGAGTTGCAACTGATACGCACCCGACATCGCGATCGATTTTTCTACATAGACCTTGGCCTTCTCATCCAACACGACCTGGTTTTCATCGCGGAACAAAACACCGACCGTGCGGCGAACGAATTGGTTACCACTCGCTTGAAAGATGTAATTTTCTAAACCATCTCGTGCCACGGCATCGGTTGGCAGGACGATTGCCGCTTTGAAATCGTTCATCGGGACATGCAGTTCGACGCGTTGACCAGGCAAGAACTGGCGCGGGGCATCTTTGTCATCCTCTGGATCCGGCTGGACCAAGCGAGGATTCGGCAGCTTGACGATAAACTTGGCCGAGCGTGATTCGTGGTCAACTTTGGATGCGATGTAGTTGATCGGCAGTTCTTTACGAACGAAGTCTCGTCCGTCGCGCTGAGGAAACACGGCAGACAACGGCCACTCGTTTCGTTTGGCGCGGCGAACCACGTTCAGATCGCGTTGAAACGCATCGCCTTTGATGTGCAGGTGGCGCAGATCCACCAGGTTGCAGAGCAAATCACCGACGTCGACGTGCTGGCCCAATTGAATCGGCAGATCCTGCATGATAAACGCCGCAGGTTCTTCTCCATTGAGCGTCACGACTTTTGGCGCAGTGAGTCGAACCGTTGTAATCAAGGTTGGTTCATGAACGTGGTCCTGGGTATCGTCCATGTGCTGCTGATGATGCCTGTGCTCGTCGATCATCCGTTGGATTTCTGCGTGGTCCAACCCCAGCAAGCCGAGAATCTGACGCCGCGACGAGACGGTGTGTCGCAGGTGATTCCGCTCGTACTGTTCTTTGAGCAGCCGCGTTTTCGGCACCGCACCTTCGCTCGAATCGAGCAATTTCGTCAGCCGATCGATCTCTGCGTTGACCACTTCGAGTTTGGCCAGCGCGTCGAGCATTTCGAGTTGATACTGGATCGCTTCCTGGTGCGTCAGCTCGATCTCGAACAACGCCGCGCCGGGCTTGACTTCGTCGCCTTCAAGGACGTGGATCTTGGCGATCTCGCCGGACGTTTTCGTGGTGACTTCGTGACGCGTGACACCGGGGATTTCAACCACCTGGCCGGGAATGCGAATCGACTTGGCATAGTCCGTGCGCGTGAGCGTCTCGACATCGATGCCGATGGAGTTGCGTGCTTCCTTGCTGAGTTGCAAGACGTTTGGGTTTTGCGACCCCTCATTCTTGTCGTCGGCCGCCTTTTCCGGTGGACCACATCCCTCGAGCGCGACCAATTGCGCGGCGGCCAACAGCACGAACAAACCAGCGGTTTTCGTGAGCGGATTAACTCGCACAGATTTCTTCCGCATCAGTGGCTCTCCACGGCGATGGGAACATCTTTCGTGAATTCGGGTTGGTCGCCGGAGAATTCGATACGATATCGCAACGTGATACTTTCGACTTTCGCTGGCACCTTAAAAATAGCTTGTGCATAGTGTCCGGGCTCTTCCTCGGTGGTTGGTTCGTATTCTGTCGATTGTTCCTCTCCGATGGGCTCGTTGTCGGCCGACAACATCGTGACGAAGACTTTGGCATCTCCGACAGGCTCTCCATCCCGCACAATCATCACAGCCGGTTCAGTGTCGTGAGCGGAGTAGACGTCTGTGCCGTGATGGCCAAGCGAGATCGTGACGTCTTCATGTGCGAGGTTTTCAGTTTGCCAAAACAACTCGTCACCGTGTGAGTGAGGATGGGAGTCGTTGTTATTCGCCGGTGGATCGTTTGTCGTCTGTGTGCCGGGGCCACAGCCGATCGCGAGTGAAAGAAGAGAAACGGAAAGTGTCGACAGGATCAATGTACGCATGGTGAAATTCCTTGAATAATGAGGGAGGGTTCGTTCATAATACACCTGTCACATTGCGTGGCAGGTACAAAGATTGAGCGGTTGGCTCGAAATTGATTCATCCGCTGCCCGCCTTAGCGGAGCAAACCTTTTACCTGCTGGACAAGCAGGCAGCGGGCGCGAACGGTTCAGCGCAGATAATTTGCTTTGGAGAAACCGGCCAAGTCGATTTAGCAGAGTTGCACGCCGGAGCGCTCGCCGCGCGCACGATCGCACAAAGGCGCGGTCGTGACTTGCGGGGTACGGCGCTGGAGTTGAACAGCCAAGACGTCGTCGAGTGACACCGTAGCGATGTCGACAGAAGCATCAAAATCCGACGAGCGAGATCGTTGCGGGCGCAAGGTCACTTCACCAGCGAAGCAAACAAAACAGCGGTCCGAATGCGAGCTGTTTTCATGTCCATCAGACGAGTGCTCCGGCGTGGGCAGCGTCAGGTTCCAGCCGAAAAAGCACACGTGAAAATGCGGCGATGCGTGGTGATGCTTATGGGCATGGTGGGCATGGTGTGCGTGGGAATGGCCGTCGTGCTCATGAAAACCATGTCCGTGTACATGAACTGTGTGATAATGCGTCGCGTCGCAATTGGCATGAGAGTGCGACACAATGGGCTGGATAAAACCGACGATCAAAAACGTCGTAAGGAGCACGACGCTTACGTAGGGGTGGTAGGTGAGGCGTGGCATGAGGGCGATGGAGTGGTCTGGTTAGAGGTTCCCCGCTAGAGATAACTATATGGAATCGCTTCGTTGGGTCAAGGTTGAGTTGCGACACCAGTCGGCTGCTACCTAAGATGGAAACCAGCTTTGGAAAACGCTTACCACGTGAGGACGCTTCACCATGCATCGACGACGAGTTGGATTTGCCCTGGCGGCTGCGATCTTGCCCCTGACTTGCTCCGTCATCGGCGCCGAACTTGAACTGAAACCCGGTGTCAGGCTCCTTCTGGGAGCATCCCGGTTACAGGGATGGGCAGCGCCGGATGTCGTGGATTGGAACAACGATGGCCTCAACGATGTCGTTGTCGGCCATTATTCCGGCGCGTTGATCGTTTATCTGAATCGCGGCGTTGGGAAGGTTGGCATGACGTTTGGAAGGACGGACATTGTTCGCCAGGACAGTTTTGGGAGCGGAGGCGTGCCGATCTGGGCCTGGCGATTTAACAAGGCCACTTGCGTTTGTCCGGGGCCCGGCAGGGTTAGTCCCCGCGTCGTCGACTGGAACAACGACGGGAAAAAGGACTGCGTGATTGGAGATGGCCGCGGCGCGCAAACTCGAATCTGGAAGAATATTGGAACGGACGCCGAGCCGGTCTTTTCTACGCATCATCTTCAATACCTTCCTCCGGATGCAGGCATCCGGCCCTATCACGAAACCGTTCAGCCGTGTATCGCGGATTGGAACGGCGACGGTAACAAGGATCTGATCATGGGACGGAACCGGGGCGTTTACGTTTATCTGAACGAGGGCACGCGTGGCACACCGAAGTTCGATTTCGAACGCTCTCGTCTGGGCACAAAAGTTCGCGGTGTTTTTCCGTCTGAGCGGCTTAGTCCGGCGCTGGTCGATTGGGACGCAGACGGCAAGAAGGATTTGGTGGTTGGAAGTCAACGAGGTGAGGTTTGGTTTGCCCGGAATGTCGGTTCGAAAATTCAGCCGCAGTACAAAGGATACGCTGTCGTTCAGGCTGGTGAAAAAGATGTCCAGGTCGGATCCGAGGCGCGGATCTCGGTTGCGGATTTGGACGGTGACGGGCGAACGGACCTGCTGGTTGGCACGGACAACGGAGTGGTCTGGTTTTTTCAGGCGAGAAACCCGAACGTTGTGGCACGCAGCCGACGCATGCGAGTGAAGCGTGGAGGTTCGCTGCCTGTTGAGCTTCTGGGCACAGACGACGCCGAGCGGACGTTGACCTACGGCGTGCTGACTCAGCCGGCGCATGGCACGCTCTCTGGCACTGCACCCAAGCTAACGTACACGCCAACAGAGGATTTCCAAGGTCAGGACCAATTTACGTTCGAGGTGGCGGCGGGCGAACTAGCCTCGACGCCAGCCACGGTGAACATTGACGTTCAGCCAGCGGACAAGCCACCCACGATTACCACACAACCGGCAAATGCCAGCGTGGCCATTGGGCAACCAGCAAGATTTCGCGTCGTCGCTTCTGGTACACCACCATTCACGTACGAATGGAAAAGAAACGGTAAAGTGATCGACCGGGCCACGAGCCAAGACTACTTCATCCGCGAAACCAAGCCAGACGACAGCGCCACATTTTCGGTAACGGTCAACAACGCCGCAGGCTCTGTGTTGAGCCATCCTGCCGCGTTGCAAGTGAAACCTCTTCCTGGGCGGACAGCCAACGTGCCGGTCATTGACATTCAAACCAAGTCGCCGGTGGTAGAACCGGCGACGCCGGGCGTTCTCACACTCACCCGCAGCGGCAACACCGCAAAGCCAGTGACCGTCCATCTGACATCCCGTCGCGGCCACGATCCGGTGATCGCCGACATTCATTACGTTCCTCTGCCCTCGTCGATCACGTTCCGAGCTGGGCAAACGACAGTGGAAGTTCCGGTCACACCAATCGACGATACGCTGGTCAATGGCACACGCATGTTAACGTTTCTGATCGTTCCGAATCCCACGTATCGCCTCGCATCCAAGCTCGGCGCCGCGAAGATGACTTTCCTGGACGATGATTGCCCGCAGGTCAGAATCAGTGTCGTTAAGAATGCGACACCTAAAAACAAGGCCTTGGCTGCCTTTGAAGTCACTGCCCAGCCGGCGCCAAGACGCGATACGGAGATAGCGTACTCCGTGGGTGGTTCAGCAATTGCGGGAGTGGATTACGAGGCGCTGCCGGGAACGGTGACGATACCGGCTGGTGAGACATCGGCCACCATCGTCATCAAACCGTACAAGCAAACCGATTCGAAGAATTCAAAGACGGTCATCCTGAAGATTCCGTCGCGGCCGTTTACGTTTTTCGATTTCTACGGCTATCTGACCCTGGAAGATCCGCGAACTGCGAGTGTGCAGATTGCGGCATCGGATACTAGCCCTGCGCCGCCAAAGCCGGCGTCCGGCAAATCCGAAGACGTTGCGGTGAAGAAGCTGCGCGGGGAGGTTGCCGGACTTGGTTGGATATTCTTCACCGCGGCTGGTCCCGGTAGTGACTTGGATCTTTTCTTGATGCGACCCGATGGATCGCACTTGCGGAACATCACGAACACGCCCAAGTTTGATGAATACGGAGTTCGCGTATCTCCCGACGGACACAAGATCTTGTATCGGCGGACGGTCAAGGCGACCAGAATCTGGCAGCGCAGCCGATTGCCGCAAGATGTCGGCACAGCGGCCCTGCGCACCTGGCCTCAAATGGGAACGCTGGTCATAGCCGACACCGACGGCAGTTCTCCCAAGCCGCTGGGCAGTGACGGGGCCTACGCCTGGGCCACATGGGGACCGGACGGAAAGCAGATTGCTTGCCTCGAAGAAGTCGTCTCCGAAAGACCCACCGCGAGCAAACTGGCCGGGCAACAAAAACCTTCCTACAAGATCGTCATCCGACGGGCCGACACTTTGGACGTAGTCAAGGAGTTGGGATCCGGCGGAATTCACAGCCACGCCGTTTGGTCACCCGATGGCAAACGAATCTGCGGCGCCGCAAACATCCTTCCCGGCAAGACACGATTAGGAAAAGGAATCGAGTATCCGCTTGGCGTGGGGAAAATGGTCAGCCTAGACATCGAGACTGGAAAACGCACAGCGATGGCGCGCTTCCCCGATTGGACATCCGTTTGGGCCACCGACAGCAACGGCGACTGGTTCCAAGGTGGCACGCCGCGGATACTCCACTCGGCGAACAACTACGGCATCTGTCCCGCTTACTACGCAATATTGTGGCGCAGCGGACTTGAGGGAAAGCCATCGGAGTTGGTCTTTGCCGAAGACAAAAAACACATCTGGAGCGGATGCACTTCGCCGGACGACAAGTATGCAATCTTTGTGATCGGTGGCGAGACGTGGCCGCTGCAAGGAAAGATGACAATCATTCGACTGGCCGACGCCCCCATTGCAAGAGGCCGGTCGCCGCTGTTTCATGAAGTGCTGACGGACCATTTTCCCAACCTGAAGAAGGGACCGGTCATGGATCTACACAATGTTCCAGAAGGATTCGAACCCCATTGGACGCAGGCGGAGATCGGAGTTGATTCGGGGCCGGGCAAGTAACGGTTTGCGTTTTAGGAAGTCAGGGCCAAGCAGTTTTGAATGCCGCTGATTTCGTGAGGTTACTTGCACAAGTTCTGGTTTAACAAGTGCTTCGGGTCAATGACGGCAACACCACGCAACGTGGCCCAACGCTCCTTTGTAGTGGCAAATGGCCGAATATGGTCATTGACCAAACTGCTTCTTCGGAAGAATCGATCCCGTTCGGCGACGTTGATTACAAAAGGCAACTGTCGATTCTTTGTTGCCGAGCGTTAGCAAAAGACCATTCTTGCGGACTCCGACAACTACGTAATATGATGGCAGGTTGTGCTCAATTGCCCAGAAAGGAAATGGCGAAACAGCCACGTCCTGCCCCCGTAGCTCAGGGGATAGAGCACGGCTTTCCTAAAGCCGGTGTCGCAGGTTCGATTCCTGCCGGGGGTATTGGGCTTTTTCTCTACCTTGGGTTGAGTTGTTCGCATCACTTCCCTGGCAACGTCTCAACAAATTCAATCGCACGCCCAATCCATTTCTTCAAATCCTCATCTTCATCCACGCCTTCCGGCTCGACCATCACCCAGCCCTTCATCGACCGGCCCGTGATGTCGAACTCTACGACGGACGGTTCCGCCAATGTCGCTTCATAGGCATCAATACCGATTCGCACGATCAGGTTTTCTTTCCAAACTCCAACGAGCATGTTTCCGTTGAGTAAAAAGCCGACGCCGCCAAACATCTTCTTCTCTTCGATGCCAGTTTGCCGGTCGAGCACTTCACGTATGCGAGCGGCAAGGATTTCGTCGAAGGCCATTGTTGGCTCCAGGTGCGAAAGGGATGACGCATTGTAGTCAGAGAACCCCGTCACCGCTTCGCGGGTGACGGGGTTTTGTCCTACTTGGTTCGAACTTTGTTAGAATCGGCAGATCACGAATGGAGGAATCTTGAAAACGAACGAGTTCAACAACGACGATGCGAGATGCTCGGTAACGATTGGCGCGTTAGGAGCATCGTCGCTGAGAAACTCCATTATCTAGCTCATGTATTTCTTGAAAACCAAATGATCGAGAAATGTATATCGCGTTACAATGGACCTCGTCCCGAATGACAAGTAACTTCAATTAGGAGCCTGTTCGATGAAGACGCAACTTCACACTTGGGTGATTCTCGTATTCGTTTGCACATTCAATCATCGAGCAATAGCAGACCCGTGCGGAATGGTCCCACCGATCTATCCCGGCGAGGTTGTTCCACTCGCCCGCGTAGGTCTTCAGCAAACGTATGTGTTCTACAAGGACGGCGTCGAGACGTTCGTTATTCGCCCAGGGTTCACCGGCAAGGTCGATGAATTTGGCATGCTCATTCCGTTTCCCACGCCACCAGCCATTCGCAAGGTGCCGGATCACATCTTCAGTCACATCGCTGCAGCCGTTGATCCGCCAGAAGTCGTCGTTGATTTGACACCTTTGCCACCATCTGCCCCTGCATCGTTTATTAGTGGAACAAAGAAAGGCGCTGACGAGGGGAGTCTAGCCTTTCGCAACAAAGTTACCGTGCTGCGCCAAGAAGCTGTCGGCATGTACGAAGTTGCCGTGTTGCAAGCGGGCAGTTCTGCTGCACTGAAACGCTGGATGGACGATCACGGTTACAAGTACCCGGACGGGATGGACAAGCCAGTCAACGACTATGTCGACGAAGGTTGGTGTTTTGTTGCGATCAAGACGAAGGTCGGTCAGAAGGATGGTGTCGATCCCGAGCCTGGTCAACGGACCGTGAAATCGAAACTACCAGAGGGATCTACGTTTGACGGCCATGTACAAGGAATGGGCTTTCGGTTCAAGGTCGACGAGTTAGTCGTACCAATGCGGCTGTCCGCGTTTAACGAAGGCGAGTTGCGAAACGTCGTTTATCTGATGACGGACGGTCCGCGTAAGATTCGTTCGATCCCGGAAGAATACGTCGTCCGGCAGATCACTGGCCAACAGCTAATCAAAAACCTGACTGAGCCACTACCAATTCGGATCATCGGCGGAACCGAAGCAGACATTCCGGAGTATCGCCGCAAGCAGTTGCCTGCTCAGCGCAACCCTATCCCCAAGAACGGCGCGGCGGGTGAACTATTTGCTTCTGACCTATTGGCCGTTGACAGCGGCGAATTGGCTTTACCTCACGAAGAGCGTGAAAAAGAGTTGCTTCGGATTGGCGAGCGATTGGGATTACGGGGGCCGGACATTGACAAATTGAACAACGCGTCTTGGAGCAAAGAGCGACGCAATACCGTTGACCAAGCCCTGGTCATGCTCAAAGGAATGACGCTCACGGTCGTAGACGGCGATTTTCCGCGCGAGGTGTTGGCTCGACAGAATCTCACCTTCGCCGAATATCGAATGCCCGCGAAACGTAACAGGGCGTCGACCTACGATGCGAAACTGCATGCCCCAGCTCCGAAAAAGCGAGGAATCTTGAAGGTAGGCGCGATTCCAGTAGATCAACAGAAACAAGTGGCAGAAAGCGGGTCGAAGAGTTCAATTGAGATATCCACATTCTCGCTCTTGGGTTTGCTCGTAATCATTTCTTTGGCCTGCTTGCGCAAACGCGATTAGCGACCAACTGCCGGACGATTATGTTGCTCTGCAAAAGTCAAGCGACAACATGAAGCGATCCGTCATTCCCGCGACGAGCATGGTTGGATGGCCAAATCCAGCATCTGATCACCCACCCATGGGCCTAGGCCGGTAGACGAAAAGAGGTCGCTCGTGATTCCTACTTCAACGTATTCCACTCATCGAGCGTGGCTTTCGATTTCTGGTATTCCATGAGAGTTTTCCACCTTCCATTCTTCTTGACGAGCAACGCTTCAAAATGAATGTACTCATCCTTGCTCTTTCCCAGCGAGTCGATGATCGAGTAGCGGAAGATTCCTGTTTCATGGGCAGTCGCGCTATCGCCGAACCGTTGAGAGAACTTGAACTCCACATTTGCTTTGACCTTGCCGGTCTTGGTCGCCACAAATTCCTTCTTCCATCGAGCCAGTGCCTCTGAGAGCGGCTGGCTGATCTTTTTTGATCCCGAGACTAAGACGCCTTCGTTGTGGCAGGTCGCCTTGTACCCTTCAAAGTCCCCCTCTCTAACGGTTCGCGACACTTCGGCCCAGAAGGCGTCGAGTTCGGCAAGCCTCCCCTCGTCGTCGGCTGCCAAGACTGGCACAAAAACAACGACAAGAACCGTCGAGGCGATCAACCCGGATTTGAATGACGTCATGCTTCTTTCCTTGTTGTGTCGAAACGGTGTGGCAATCTAAGCCATGCAGCTCTCTATCGGTTTGTATCGTAACGATAGACGAACTTACTGTCATTCTTCGGGACATTGAAACGCACCCAATGAACTGCTCCTACCAAGTCCTAAATCGATACAGATTGCCGGGTGCTTGTCCCAATGGACCGAGAGTGCATACCACCTTCAGCGATGTGTACGTAGAATGGACGATTGAAAGTAGAATCAAGAAAGCACAATGAAGCAAACACACCTGATTTTCGTGATCGCTCTCGCCTGCCTATTCTACGCTCAGAGCCTTCCCGCCGCCGAGCTCAAGTCGCTGAAATCAACCGACTGGCCGCAATGGAGAGGGCCAAACGCGAACGGCGTGGCTGATGGAAGAAGTCTTTCAATCCGTTGGAGCACGACCGAGAACATCATCTGGTCAGCGAAGCTGCCCGGATGGGGAACAAGTTCACCAGTCGTGTTCGGGGATCATGTCTTCGTTACGTCTGAGGTCGAAGACCAAGGGAAGAAGTCGCTGCTAACTTTGTGCTTTGACCGCACGACCGGAAAAGAACTTTGGCGGCATGACTATGGATTGGGCGTAGACCAGCGAACGCACGAGAAATCAAATCTTGCCACCAACACACCCGCCGTGACCGACGATGCAGTCTACGTGGCATTCGGCAACGCAGAAGCAGCCCGATATTCCCATGATGGCAAACTTGTTTGGACGACTCGATACATCCCCACATTCGGCGATCCAAAGATGGCCTGGGGATACTGCGTAAGTCCCGTGGTGTTGGAAGACGCGATTCTCTTTCCTTGGGACCATCATAAAGGACCGTGCTTTCTGATTGGACTTGACAAGAAGACCGGCAACTTTGCCTGGAAGGAAGATCGACCCATCGGGACAGCCCACGCGACACCGCTACTGGTTGAGCATCACGGACAGCGTGACATCCTCGTGCCGGGTAAACACCGTCTGACTGCCTTCGACGCAAAGACTCACGACGAACTCTGGGTGTACGGCGAAGGTTCAGGGCCATACAACGGCGAGATCATCGTCAGTCCTGTTTACGGTGACGGCATTGCATTCCTTCAACTGTGGCGGCAGAGCCAGATTCACGCGGTCAGATTAAATGGAGATGGTAACCCACCAACAGGACTTTGGATTAGTGAAAAGCCCGGTCCTGTTGAGCCGTCATTGCTCTATTACCGTGGCCTGCTGTATGCCTGGATGGACAACGGCGTGCTGGTGTGCTTTGACGGCAAGACGGGTCGTGAGCAATATCGAAAGCGGCTGGGCGGCGACTGCAACTCTTCACCAATTGCCAGCGATGGCAAAATCTATGTCAGTAACAATGACGGCACGACGTTTGTGGTACAAGCCAGTTCAACATTTCGCCTGGTTGCTGAAAACAGCTTGGGCGAAAGGATCACGGCGTCCCCCGCAATCACGGGAGATTGGTTGATTCATCGAACTGACTCTAAGCTGTTTTGCATTGGCAAGCAGTAACACTGGGATAGTCCAAAGCATGGACGCCACAAGACCACCAAGTTCGTTCTTCTTCAAAGGCCAACTCCTTCATCTGTTTTTACTGGCTGTCCTTCTGATCGCAACATTCTGGCTCGTCAATCCAAAAGACCTTGGAGCCACCGCACGAACATGGTTCATCGCGTCGATAGCGATCCCCATCGTGCATCAAGTGTTCGTCTGGCTTGCTTGGCGAAGTGAACTTTGCTTTGCCGCGATCACGAAAGACAGATTCAGGCTCTACGGTGTTGTGTTTATGGTGATGCTAGTCTCCAGACCGTTGGCCGTGCTCGCCTTGGCTATATCTGATCGCGGCTCAATTGGACTACCAGTTGCCGTCCGCATCGCTGCTCCAATCCTGATGGCGATTCCAGCGATCTACACCTTTTACTCCATAGCAAAATACTTTAGTTTCTCGCGGGCGATGGGAATCGACCATTTTGATCCCGCTTACCGAAACGCTTCTCTGGTGAAGGACGGAATCTTCGGTTGGACAAGCAACGCGATGTATGTCTTTGGCTTCTTTATATTCTGGGTGATCGCGATTGCATTTGCTTCGCGGGCGGCATTGGTGGTCGCGGGGTTCAGCCACGCCTACATCTGGGTGCATTACTTTTGCACCGAGAAGCCGGACATGAATTTTATTTACGGAGAGAGCAAGTGATGTGGAAACTCCGCCGCCTACCGGCGATAGGGTCTTTGTCCTTTCGAACCAAGATGGCATCCCGGGCTTTCAAAACGTATCCTGGAGATGCCATGCAGATCACAAGCCTACTCGACGCCTGCCAATGCATCCTTGGAGACCAAGGGGAACCGCAATCCAGCTATTGGCTTGCCTCACAGATCGTGGAAATGAAGTTGTGGCGAGCCAGTGAAGCTGATGTTTGGGATGCTTTGGCCACAGACATCGAAGAACGTGGCGAATCTTCCCGGTTCATGCGATCCGCCGAAGACGAGTTTGGATTAAGATCATGGATCAACGAGAAAAGAGCGGTTGAATATCAGCCAACGTCCGACATCGAAAACCAATTCCCTTCTGTTGCCAAATGGGTTCGCTCCTATGGCTGGATCGAAGTCGGCTCCGAGCAATCCTTCGGCTTCGTCTGCTTTGGACAATGGCGGTTTGATCTACGAGAGCGAGGACTGCTTGACTCTTGCAGATGCAATGGCGACGTTGGAAACGGGACTTGCCGCGTGGTTTGAGGATAATGCGTAAAACACAAAATGAAGGACACCAGATGAAACACCTTTCCATCTTCGTTGGCTTGCTGCTTTGTGCATCGGCACTCGCCGCAGACAAATCGCCAAACGTCTTGTTCATCGCAGTGGACGACCTACGACCGCAACTCGGTTGCTATGGAAAGTCCGGCATTCACTCACCCAACATTGATCGACTGGCCGCGAACGGGATTGTCTTTAATCGAGCATATTGCATGGTGCCGACCTGTGGTGCTTCACGGGCGAGTTTGATGTCCGGCATCCGACCGTCACGAAATCGATTTGTCAATTATCTGGCTTGGGCCGAAAAGGATGCCCCAGGCGTCACGACGTTGAACACGCACTTCAAAAAGAACGGCTACTACACAATTTCCAATGGCAAAGTGTTTCACCATCCTGCCGACAACGCAGTAGGCTGGTCGGAACCTGCTTGGCGACCAAAGGGAGTGCAGACCTACGCCATCCCCGATAACCAAAAGTTGGCCGCGACGAGAGCGAAGGAACTCGGTCGGCGTGGTCGCGGGCCAGCCTTTGAGTCAGCCGATGTTCCAGACGACACCTACGGCGATGGTAAAGTTGCGAACAAAGCAATCGCCGATCTGCGACGACTTAGTAAAAAGGACGAGGCGTTCTTCTTGGCGGTCGGTTTTTTCAAGCCGCACCTGCCGTTCATCGCTCCGACAAAGTATTGGGAACTCTATGATCGCGAGAAGATTCAATTGCCAGACAATTACCACCGTCCCAAAGACGCTCCCGATGAATCCATTCACACTTGGGGAGAATTACGAGCGTATGCGGACGTGCCGAAGAAAGGACCGCTGCCCGATGAACTCGCTCGCACACTTATACACGGATACTACGCCTGTGTGAGTTACACCGACGCCCAAGTTGGCCGAGTTCTCAAAGAACTTGAGCGACTGGACCTCGCCGACAACACCATCGTTGTTCTCTGGGGCGATCATGGATGGAACCTGGGCGAACACACGCTTTGGTGCAAACATTGCTGCTTTGAAACATCGATGCACGCACCATTGATCGTGCGCGCACCGGGCGTTGACGGCGGCAAGAAGACAGACGGCCTGACGGAGTTTATCGATATCTACCCTTCGCTCTGCGAACTGGCAGGACTTTCGTTGCAGGACCATCTTCAAGGCAAGAGTTTCGTGCCACTAATGAAGAAGCCCGATATGCCGTGGAAGCCAGCGGCGGTTGGGCGATTCAGATCAGGTGATACGATCCGCACAGACCAGCACCGATTCACTGAGTATGCCGGTGCAAATGGGAAGCCGGTGGCTCGGATGCTATATGACCACGATGCCGATTCTGGCGAGAACGTCAACATCTCGGAGCGTTCTCAAAGCAAGGAAGTCGTTAAGAGTCTTACGGAGCAGTTGCACAAGCGGATGGGGAAGGATCGGAAGAAGAAATAGTTAGCAGGCAAATTCGACTCAATACGCAAGAAGCCGACGAAAATCGTCGGCTTCTTTGGTCAAATCTTAGCCATCTGACTAGTTGACTGGCTTGACGTTTTCAGCACAGGGGCCTTTCGGTCCGCGTCCTTCCGTGAAAGACACTCGGTCGCCTTCTCGGAGATCATCGTAGCTCACACCTTCGAGACTCGAATGGTGGAAGAATAAATCTTTGTCCGCTCCGGTGTCGATAAATCCGAAGCCCTTGTCCGTCAATTTCTTAATCGTGCCTTCTGCCATAAATCTACTTCCTCAAAAAATGTCTCAGCGGTGTTGCCAGAAATAAACGTGTTCAGGCCATTCCACCAGAAGCGTGCATTGTATTGGGCGGATTGATTGCAGAGAAGCCGGACATGAATTGATTTATGAAAACGAACGCGGAGAATGGCAGCTAGACGAGGGCCTTGAGTCTCAGCAGCGTTGAAGGTTTTGCGTAGTGTGTGATTATTTGTTGCTATATATGGTCAGCGACGGTAGCGACGGTAACGACTTTTGGAGCATCTCGCAGTCCTCTTTGCTGACTGGCGTGTTCACGAGGATCAACACTCTTAGGTTCGTCAGCTTGGCGAGCGGCGTTACGTCGCTGATTTTCGTGTTGTCGAGACGCAACTCTTCGAGACTTGTCAAGTTGGCCAACGGAGTCACATCGCGGACTTGCGTGTTGCTGAGGTACAAACATTCGAGAGTTGTTAGGGTTTGCCAATGGTGCCACATCACCAACTTGCGTGTCGTTGAGGTCCAACAACCTGAGTTTGGTGAGGTTGGCCAACGGCGTCACATCGCTGACTTGCGTACTATGAAGGAAAACCATGACGACATTTGCGAAATAGTCGATTCCAACGAGGTTACGCAACCATTCAGGTTTGGGCGGCTCCCCATCTCTGATGGACTGACCTTTACTATTCAATTCAAAGTCATATCGAACGAGGCTTCCATTCAACTCCATAACCCACTGGACCGCGTGACGCTGTTGATTCGCTCGATGGACAAGCCAGCCCAGCCAAATGCAGCCGACTGTCATTAGGACAAGAAACGCCCGTAGGCATAAACGAAACCAGCGGCGTTTGAATTGCCACCAGCGGAGTTTCGAGTTGTCGGGGGTGGTATCCATTCGGTCGTTCCCACTTGTCATGCGTTATAGTATGACTATTGCCTCTGCAAAGGAACTCACAATGTCCCGTAGAAAAATATCACGCAACGCACCGTGCCCTTGTGGGAGCGGCAAAAAGTACAAACAGTGCTGCATTCACAAGGACTTTGAATGGCTTGAAGATGACGACGGAAACTTTTACAAGTCCATGCCCATATCGGACGAAATGAAAGAAATCCTCGACCATCAGCATCAGGCGTTCGTTGATGAGCATGGCCGGGAACCCGGTCCTGATGATTTGGTGTTCCCGAACATGCCGCACCCTGAGCACATGGAACACCAGATGATCGAGATTATGAAAGAAGCTGGAATCGATCCTGCCATCATTCACGCCACAGAAAAAACTGGTCGGCTAGTGACGGAAGCAAATCAACATCTTCTTTCCGACGCGGAACTCGACGAATGGGATGCGGCGATTGAGGAATACGAGGCGGAACATGGTTCACACGAGCCGGTAGAGTATCCCATCGGCACGGTCGCTCTCTACGGTCCTGATGACAAGACGACGACGAAAATCGTTGCTGGTGTGTTCCTCGAAGATGATGCAGAAGCGATCATCGAGCGATGGGTGGGAACGGATGTGATGGAGAATCCCAAAGTTCAAAAAGGGATTGACGAGTTCTTCGCCAAGCACGGAGTCAGGTCCGTCGCGGCAACTGACGAGAACATGGGATGCCCGCATGAGGAAGGTGAAGATTTTCCGGTCGGCGAAGACTGTCCGTTCTGTCCTTTTTGGAAAGGTAAGCAGGGAAGCAACGCTCCGTTTTAAGTGTAGGCTCAAACACTACGTTCGCTGTGTTCTTTTCCCTGCCTCTCGTGCCCCTCACACCGCGCGACCGGCTGCGACGGATACTTCGAAAACCGCCGATCTGTCTGTGACAACTGACAAAGAAGAAAACGCGAGCCGGTGCCAGAAACAACTTCTTTCAATTGGGAGCAGGATTTGCAGATGCTTTGGTTCATCTATTCGTTTTCATCTGCATGTACCGTTGGCAAATCGTCATCCCGATTCCACATTTGCACGTAGTCATCGAGTAGTTCTGCCTTCTCCCAATACTTCGGGACCATGCAAAAGTTGTAATCGACGAAATTCGCGGCAGCATCGGCGTGCTCGTAGTTGTTGAATGCGTGAAGGGCCGTGCAGATCGCGTTGCGTATGATCGGATTTAGTTCCCTCATTTGATCGTCGTTTAAGTGCTCGCAGTGGAAGTCTTCCATCGCGTTGCGGATGACCATCGCGATGTAATTCGCCAACTTCTGGTCTTCTTTCACGGGTTTGGGCGGTTTGTTGCTCACGACAATGTTCCACTTTCTGCTCTCGTCAATTCCGACATCGGTTCACTCTTCGACCGGCTCTAACATTCCCACCGGAACATAAAACTTAGAATACCGCTTGCCGTTTGAGTAAGGCTGACCACGTTCGTCTTCAACCAGCACCGTCGCTCTCTTCGTGATCCGGTTCACGAATCCCGTGTGGTGCTGGCCATCGATGCGAAACGACACTCGGTCGCCCGGCTTGATGCCAAACTTTGTGAATGCCCGCTCGCGTGGCGTAATGAGTTGGTGCTGGTGGTCGGTGTGCCCAAAGAACCTGTTTGCAATGGATTGGAAACGCGGAGCCGAGCAACTCGATTCCACCCAAATCAGCATCTCCACAAGATGAGTCATCTCGTGCTCCATGACTCGTTGAAGTGCAGCAAGTCGGTCGCGACATTCGATGCCCGACATGATGACGGGCCTGTGGTCGTCCTCGAATGTCTGAAACAACAACGTCGTTGCAACCGCGATCTCATATTCTATCCGCACGACCTTGCCACTTTCGTCATAGAATTCGCGGCGACCAGTCTTTCCACCAGCCTGCGTCATTCGCTTTGACAGGCGAAAATTGATTGGCGTGTCGCCGAGCAACTTTCGGCAGCCGCCGTCATAGAAGTGGCTGTCATAGAGGTCGAATAGTCGCTCTACGTCTGCGGGATGAATTCTAGTGAAGTTCCCAGCGTCAATCGAATCAGATTCGCGGAGAATCGTGTCGTAAATCTCGTCTGTCCTGGCCACGATTTCTTCGGGCGAAAACTTCTTCGATTCGATGAGATGTTGCACTTCCGTTGCCATCAGTGTTGTTCCTTCGCGTTCACCGCGATTCTACCGGGATCGTCACCGGCCCGGTAGAATGCTCCACATGCGACTTCCTGAATCCCAAATTATGAAAGCGATTCTGCACGCTGAGGAAGAAGTCCGGCTCACGGCCCTCGGTTGTTCTGCGGATTCCTTTACCGATGATGAATCGATCATTCCGCTGGTCATTGAAGTTGTGGAGAAGTATGGCCGCGAATCGGGGAGTGAAACTCGTGAGGCCGACTGATCTCATCAAAGATGATCTCAGTGAAGAAGTGTGGGCCGAGTGCAGCCCTAGATCCAACTGAGCTATCGGGGCGAAACGCCGTTTCATTCTATTTCACATGCTGCTGATTTGGCTAGAACGGCCTCGTGATGGTGGTGTCCTAATCAGCGTGTTGGCCAAACCCAGACTTCCGAAGTTTCCCGAAACTTCGGAAGTCTACAGCTCAGAATGAGGACACTTCCCTCGTGATTGTCTGCAAAATCGCTTTTGCCTCGGTCCAGTCAATGATGCGACGTTTGCACGACGTGGTGGGATCATTTATCATTTGATTAGCTTACCGGCGTTGCTGCCAAACATTTCCCACCCCAATGGAATCTTCAACATGCAAAGCAAATCGAATTTCAATCGTCGTGACTTTCTGAAAACAACGGGTGTCGGTGCCGCCGTCGTCACGGGCGGTGTGTGGAGTGAATTGGCCGCCGAAGATTCGAAGTCGCCCAATGAAAAACTCAACGTTGCTTGTGTGGGAACCGCCAATCGCGCGTCGGCGGATATTTCCGGAGTTCAAGGTGAAAACATCGTCGCGCTCTGTGATATCGACAAGGGCTACCTCGATCGCGCTTCGAGTCGATTCACCGATGCTCGAACCTACGCGGACTATCGCGAGTTGATCGAAAAGGAAAAAGGCAAAATCGATGCCGTGGTCGTCGCAACCGCGGATCATAGTCACGCGCCCGCCTCGATCCGCGCGATCAACGCCGGGATGCACGTCTATTGCGAAAAGCCGCTGACACACACCGTGCAGGAAGCTCGCGTGATTGCGGAAGCTGCGAAGAAGCAAGGCGTTGCCACGCAACTTGGCACGCAAATTCATGCTGGTGAAAACTATCGCCGCGTTGTCGAGATGATCCAGTCGGGAGCGATCGGTGACGTGACGGACGTCCATGTTTGGGTCGGCAAAGGTTGGGGCGGTGGCGAGCGTCCGGAAAAAGGCCAGGAACCACCCAAGACGCTGAGTTGGGATCTGTGGCTTGGCCCCGCGCCAGTGCGTCCCTATGCCGCGGGTCGTTATCACCCGGCGCAGTGGCGACGCTGGTGGGACTTTGGACAAGGAACGCTGGGCGACATGGCTTGCCATTACATGGACTTGCCGTTCTGGGCACTTGGCCTGCGCCACCCGACCAGTTGCCAAGCGGAGGGTCCCGAGGTCCATCCGGAAACATGCCCGCTGGGTTTGATCGTTCGCTATGAATTTCCCGAACATCGCATTGGCGACATGAAGGGCGGCCCGATTAACTTCACATGGTACGACGGCAAATTGATTCCTAAGACGGTCGCGGGTCAAAAGGTACCCGGCAGCGGTGTCATGTTCATTGGTACCGAGGGACAGATGTTTGCCAACTACGGAAGCTACAAGCTCTTTCCAACCGAGAAATTCGCTGGTTACAAACCGCCAGAGCCCACGATTCCACGTTCCATCGGACACCATGCCGAATGGATCAAGGCTTGCAAAGACGGCTCGCCGACGACGTGCAACTTTGACTATTCCGGCGCGTTGACCGAGTCCGTCCTTTTGGGCAACGTGGCATTTCGCACGGGTAAGAAACTCGAATGGGACGCCCAAGCCTTGAAGGCACCAAATTGCCCCGATGCCGACAAGTACATCACCAAAGAGTATCGCAAGGGCTGGGAAGTCGTGTAGTTACGGCTATTCGCCTTCGATGTAAACGAGCTGAATTTCGGCGTCGGGAAGCCTTTCTTTCAGCTTTGCGGCACCGTCTTCGGTGATGGCGGTGCGCGTGACCTTCAGGTCTTGTAGAGCAGAGAGGCTCTCTAGATGGGAGAGCCCTTGGTCGGTGATATAGGTCGAACCCAGATGAAGGAACGTCAGCTCCTTCATCGCTCGCAGATGCTCAAGTCCCGCGTCAGTTAATTGCGTGTTGTCCAGGTTGAGCCATTGCATCTTCGTCAGACCAGCGAGATGTTTGACTCCCGTATCGGTGATTCCAACTCGCCAGAGATTCAGCCGCTTGAGTTGTTTCATTGCCGCAAGGTGCGACAGCGAATCATCAAACAACTGGCTACACTCGCTCAGATCCAATTCTTCCAGCTTCGAAAGCTTGGTCAAATGTGCGAGCCCATCCGCGCTGACCGTTGATTTGGAAATGCGCAGCTTTTTTAAACCAGGGAACAACTGCACGATGATCTCCATCGATTCGTCGTCCATCAAGTTGTCGTCGCCGCCGATGAAAAGTTCTTCGAGACTTGCCAGCGGACTGAGTTTCGTTAGTCCATCGCCGCTGATCCACAGCGAGTCTAGCGCCAGCGCACGCAATCTGGTGAGCTTTGACACATCGTCGAGGCCATCGTCGTCGACCGTGCAAACGCTGTCTTTGCCAGTCAACTTCAACGCAGCCAGATTCGTCAGTCCGGTGAGATGAGCCATACCGGCGTTGGTGATCTTGCAGCCGCGAAGGTCCAGGTTGCGAAGTGTCGAAATGGTGCCGACCACTTTCAGGCCCTCGTCGGTGACCTTCGTGTCGTTGAGCAACAATGAACTGAGTTGGTTCAACCCTTTCAGGTGCACCAGTGCGTCGTCGCCGATTTCGGTTCCGCGAAAATCGACTTGGGCAATTGAACCGTTTCCACCCTTGCGCAGATCCTTGGCCAGACCAGTGAGTGCTTCGACGGCTGCCGGATCGTCGGAAATGGCTGGCTGTGCCGGAGATCCCGGGTCAGTGTTAGTCGGAGCGGGGCTTCCGCTGCATCCAGAGAAGACAACGATTGAGAGAAGAAGGACGAGCGAGCTACGCAGATTCATTGGACGGGCCTTGTGACGATAAATTAGTGGTAGATAGGTTCAGACTCGGAGTTTATTCGGCGGTGGAATTCTGACCAAGGTCCTTGATGCGGATGTTGCGGAACTCGACAACGCTGCCGTGGCCAAGGAAGCCGATGTGTCCCTTTTTGTTGTTCATACCGGGATGTCTTTTCAATGGATGGATGTCCGGTGTTTGTTCGAGCTTGCTCAAATCCGTGTCGATTACCGTCGCGCCGTTCAAGACGACTTTGATCTTCGGTCCGATGGCCGTCACTTCCTGGACGTTCCACTGGCCGACGGGTTTTTGGTGGCCGCGTTCAACCGGTACCAATCCGTAAATCGACGCGTGGAACTGCCAGGGTTTGAGATTCTTGTAGCGGTCGGCCGAATCGTCCAGGATTTGAAGTTCCATGCCGACATAAGCCGCGTCGCCTTTGGGCGGAGTGCGGATGCCGAGACCGTTGTTGGCACCAGCGGTCAATTTGAATTCAAAGCGAAAAACAAAATCGCTGTACTCTCTTTCTGTGTAAAGGTTGCCGCCTGGTTTGCAGATGATTTTTCCCTCTTCCGTGATGTATCCCTTCGTGTCGCCGATCCAGCCGGTCAGGTCTTTGCCGTTAAACAGCGATACGAAGCCAGCTTCATCGGCTTGCTTTTTCTTGGCATCGTCTGCCAATGTGGTCAGTGCCAGGTTGGCGACAAGAAGCCCAGTGAACAGCAATGAATTCTGATGAATGTTGAGCATGAAGTGATCCTTGGGAGTTTGAAAGTGGAGGTGAGTGCGAAGCGGTGGGGGTCTATTATGAAACAAACAGAGAGGCATCGCAAATGGTGCGGGAGTGCAGCGAGTACTGGCTTCGATCATGCTGCCGCCACGTTTGTCGCGGCGTCTTTTCGACAGATCAGATGAGCATTGTCGTTGGGAATCTCTCCCGCGGCGATCAACTGGTCTTCCAGTTTGAAGAGAGCGTCGAGAATTGCCCGATGGCGAGGCTGGTTGATATCGAAATTCTTATAGAAATGGTGATCCAACGCGTATCGCAACAGCGATCCGTGGTAACGCCGGACATCCACTTGTTCAAAATGCTGCTCGAGCGTCTGAATGATCTGCGAGGCGTTGACTCCTTCGGATGGATCCGTTTTCAGCATGTAGTCCAACGAGGGCATCTTCCAGATCTGGCCGAACCGCCGATCGTGCCTCTTGCTAAATTTTCCCAACAGCTTTTTCAACCCTCGCAGCAGAGCTGCAAGGATCGAGCCGCCGCCGGTCCCATAATAAACTTTCTCCGATCGCAGTTCCGGCGGCAAGATGTGCTTCACCACGTTGATCAATTCCTGTTGTCGACCACTTAGTTGTTGATGGTTCGGGCCAACGTATTCGTTGCTGATGAGCATGCCGCCGTCTTTCAACGCAACGTGCAACTTGGGGATGACAACATCGAGATTCGAAATGTGGTGCAACGCCCCGTTGGCCCAGATCAGATCGAATTCTCCCGCGGGCAAGTCGTCCTGATTCAAATCTGCGACATAATACTCGATGTTCGCGAGGCCCTCGTTTGCGGCCTGCTGCTTTGCCTGCTCAATCGCACCGGGAGCAATATCCGTCCCGACGAATTGCCGCGCAACATTCTGTCGCGCGAGAATGCGTTCGATTTCACCAAACCCGCAGCATACGCTGAGACACTTTTCAAAGGGAATGCGATCCTTCAACAACTTTTCAATCGTCCAATACTCGCACCAGTCGCGGCGAGCCGCATCGACTTCGCCGAAAATCAACTCGCACGAACGCGCACGAATCGGTGGGAACAAATAAAAGTTCTCTTCCGACGCAGAGCAATCGAAATGCGACCAATAGTCTCGGACAATGTCGGTTTCATGCGACATGGAGTTCTCCCGTTGAATTCTCGCAATCTCAGCGGGCGATAGATTAACGGACAACACCGGTCGACGCCTAGATCAACGTAGCGGTCTTTGCAAGCTTGTTTGAATTGGAGAGAACAAATATATATAACAGAGGAGCGAATCTCTGGCCCTTCTGTTTCCTTTTGTTCAAGAGGTGAGGACTCTGACTCATGAACCATCTCCGAAGTAGTTGGTCAGTACTGGCCATTCTCGGTGCCAGCGTGCTTTACGGTGTCGGCATGACGGATCAGGCGACCGCCGCCGACAAGCTCCACGCCGTCATGCTGTCTGACGGTCAGGTCACCCCGACGGAATTGAAAGCGGCCAAGGCGGACGGAACCAACGCGATCGTTCTGCAGTTGGACGGTCGATCGGACGAAGAACGCCAGCGCGAAGTGACGGCCTCGCGACTCATCCAGCAATCCGGTCTGGACCTCTATTACTGGATCGAAATCGCGCGCTGCCCGGAGCTTGCCGACGCTCATCCAGAGTGGATGGCCAGCCTGCAGGGTCACTCCGAGTGGCGACGGTTTTACAGGGACGCGCCGCAGCCCAAGAAGAACGTTGAAGTGATCAAGAACTACCCCTGGGTCCCGGTGCTGTACGAAGAAGCGTTCGAGGCGCATCGCCAGCGCGTCGAACGACTGCTCGACGGAAAACCGGCGGCCAAAGGCATTCTCCTAAACGATTTGCAGGGCGCGCCATCGGCCTGTGGGTGTGGCAACACGCTCTGTCGCTGGACCGCGGATTACGGCCCCATCAAGACGGCGACTCCGTTAGGAGCCAGCGCTGCCGCGCGGTTCGTCCAGGCCGTGTCGAAGCTCGCGCCGGAAAGCGAAATCATCCCGGTCTGGCTCACCGAGTGCGAAGAGCACGACACCGCGAAGGACGGGTTGTGTGCCGGCGTTGGCTGCTTTAAGGGCACCTGCTGGCGAGCCTACACGCGGCAGCTCATGCCGCTTGCGGAGCAGTCGCAGCAACTCGCCGTGCTGCTCCCCTTCCGCGCGTTTGGGCGCGACCTGCGCCTGTACGGCGACAAAGCGGGTTGGACTGCCCACGCGCTCAAGACCTTCCAAACGATGCCGCCGCGCCGCGGGGGCAAATCGATTCCCACCAAACGCCTGATCGCAGTGCTGCAGGGCTGGGACGTCACCGAAGCGGAAGTCGCAGCTCAAAAGAAACGGGCCGACGAGGCGGGTGCCGCCGGCTACGTCGTTTCGCAAACGAAGATCGACCAAAGCTGGCAGCCGCGGCTTCACAGATTGTCACGTTGACCGCCCATTTGAGGGCATCAGGAAAGGAACGTGAAGACAATTCTTTTCCACGCGTGAAATCGAATTGACAGTGTCTAAACTGTGCTCGGGGTGACGTTGGTAGTTCCATGAGCTGCGTCTCGTCGCGCCAACGGTCTGTCGCCGGTACGCGAAGTCGCGCGATGTGACGATGCGTGGCTTGAAAGTGTGAGGCGGTTCTTTGAAACAGATGGCCGCGGGTGGCAGTCGGCGCGACTTCGTGACGGTAGCGGCGGCGGGCAACGACCTCCACTTCGGTCGTTCCTTCATCGTTGGGCCCTGGCGTGCCGGACAGAATCCCCGTTTGCCGATCCAGCTTCAGCCAATCCGGTGCCTTGCCCAACCGAGACTCATACTCTTCCCGTTCCCAGTACTGTCGAGTCGGTTTTGCGTAGCGGTGCTGCGGATCGCCGAGCGACCGCAGCATCTTGAGCTCCGCGCGAAACGGCTTTCCGACCATCGCCATCGCTTGCCGAGGAGCAAAGATGTACGGGTGCGGAATTCCACCAAGAGCTTTCGGCACGGTTTTCTCAAACGCACGAGCCCGGCCGCAACATCGGCTATCGCGGCAAGTGTCAAGAGCTGCTCCCAAATCTTGCAATCGGCCGTCGCCCAAATCAGACTCCAGATAGACGAGGCTTGGCCGTAGGTCGGGCCAAGTATCTTCACTCACGATCTACAAGGAATCATGACATGAAAATCACTAACCGCATTGTTGAGAACTACTTCAATTGCAGGTACAAGGCGTTCCTGGCAATGAAAGGCGAGATCGGCACGCCCCACGACTATGAAGTGCTGATGAACGAGTTAGCGGAGGAGTACCGGCCAAGAGCAACGGAGGCCCTACTTTGCCGTTGCAAGCTCGACTCGGCCCCGAGAATCTCTTGTGTTACTCCAGACGATATGAAGGCAGGTCACCCACTGATTCTGGATTGCACTGTCGAAACCGATGAGTTCCAGTTTCACTTTGACGCATTGCAAATGGTCGACAGGAAATCTTCACGGGGATTGTTTCACTACCAGTCCGTGACGTTTCATCACGAAGAGAAAACTTGTGAGCAGCACAAACAGCTCATGGCTTGTGGTGCGTACGTCCTCAATCAGGTTCAACAACAGATGCCAGAAACGGGATTGTTGATCGTCGGTGAGAACCGTCGCCTGATGCGACGGAAACTCATGGCGATTTGCCAGAACGTCCCAAAGTACTTGGAAGAATTGCGTGACATCAGAGATGGCACCGTCACACCACCTGTTCGGCGCAACAGACATTGTGAGGCATGTGAGTTTCGGGATCGTTGTCTGCCGGAATTGATCGAAAAAGATGATCTGAGTCTGTTGACGGGGCTCTCCGAAAAGGAAGCCAGCAAGCTCAACAAGGGGGGAATCTTTACAGCTACCCAGTACTCGTACACATTCCGGCAACGGAGAAGCCGCAAGGGAGGAACCAAAGCCACTGCAAAACATATTCACGCTCTGCAAGCACGAGCCCTGCGTGAACACACGATCTACGTCGCACACACGCCCTGCTTGCCGTCTGCCACAACTCACTTGTACTTGGACGTCGAGGGTCTTCCGCACCGCGGCTTCTATTACTTGATCGGAATCACCATTGTCGACTCCACTACCGGTCTTCGCGATACAATCTCCCTGTGGGCCGACACGAAAAAGGATGAGGAGTCACTCTGGATAGACCTGATGTGCGTCCTGAGACGTATGGCCTCGTTTACCTTATTTCATTACGGCCACTACGAAATGGTCTTCCTGAGAGAAATGACGAAACGGTATGGAGCCGATGACGACTTTATCGAACACGTAAAGACACGGTGTTGTAACGTGTTGTCGACCATCTATTCGCATGTCTACTTTCCGACGTATTCCAACGGGCTCAAAGAGATCGCAGCGCATCTTGGCTTTCAGTGGTCCGCCGAAGATCCATCTGGCTTGCTGTCCATCGTGTGGCGACATCAATGGGAGAAAACTCGTGACGAGGCCGTCAAGCAACGGCTTATCGGTTACAACCGTGACGACTGTCTTGCTCTGGAACGTGTCGTCCAGTGCTTGTCAGGTATTTGCGGGGGAGCCAGCGAGACGCTCCTTAAGCCAATTACTCCGATTCTGAACACACAGGACTTGAAGCCGGATCCGGCGTTTAGATTTGGGGACGCCGGATTTGTGACACCCGAATTGGCCGAGATTAACGCGTGCGCCTATTTCGAGTACCAGCGAAACAGAGTGTATCTCCGTACAAACAAGAAGGCTGGAAAGATTGTACAGCGTGGCCATCGTTCCCATCGAAGGCGGTACAGGATCAATAAAGAGGTCGAGCTTCTCAAGCCGACTCTGTGTCCGGAATGCGGAGCATCAAGGATGCGAATCCGTAAGAAACACAGCAGGGATGTTCTCGACGTGAAATTCACCGGGAGCGGTGTTAAGCGATGGGTGATTAAGTATCGCTGCCGAAGCTACTTCTGCCGAGAATGCAGCGCGGTACTGTTTCCTGAGGAGTTCAAGGAGATCGCCAAGATAAAGAGGGCGAAGTACGGGACAAATCTCTCCCGGTGGGTCGCGTACAAGAGCGTCGCCTTACGGCAGACGAACGAACATATCGTGGATGAGCTGTTTGATGTGCTCGGATTTTCATTCCGCCCTGGCCTTGTGTCGAGACTAAAGAGACAGGTCGCCCGGTTTCACGAAACTACCTATATTCGACTACTCGATGGTCTACGAGACGGTCACTTGATTCACGCGGACGAGACGTGGGTGTTGGTACGAGGGCAGCCGGGAAAATGTTACGTATGGGCGTTTGCGGACATGCAAAGGGTGATCTACGTATACTCACGCACGCGGGAAACCAAGGTAGCGGAACAAGCTCTGGAGGGGTTCAAGGGAGTATTGGTTTCGGATTTCTATGCCGCCTACGACTCCTTGAAGTGTCCACAGCAGAAATGCCTGATTCACCTGATGCGGGACGTGAACAACGACATGCGGAAGCACCCCTTCGATGAAGAGCTGCGGACGTTTGTCCAAGAGTTCGGTAAACTTCTACGCATCATCGTGGCAACAATAGACGCGTATGGGCTGAAACGAAGGCACTTGCGGAAACATCGCGAGGATGTCCAGAGATTCTACGGCAGTATATTGGAACGAGAGTTTGGTTCAGAAATCGCGGAGCATTATCGCCAGCGGATGATACGCTACCGCGACAAGTTGTTTACTTTCTTGGAACATGATGGAGTGCCTTGGAACAACAACAATGCCGAGAACGCAATCAAGCTGTTCGTAGCACGCCGGCGGATCATTGGGACTTCGTTCTCGGAAGCGGGAATTCAGGAGTTCCTGACCTTGCTCAGCATCTACCAGACTTTGCGATATCGAAAACGTAGCTTCCTCGAGTTTCTCCTGTCGGGAGCCACTGACGTGGACGAGTTTTGCCGTTGATTCCGACCAGCGAGACAAGCGGTTAGGACTCGTTGTTTGTGTTTTCCAAGCTGGACGAACTCTCGCGCCGGCCGCGAGGGCGGAGCGTCGACTTAAGGCCCAGACTACGTGCCGTCGTTTTAACCGAACTTGCATCGCCCAGGGGACTGCTGCGCCGCAGGCAACGACGCACTGCCTCCAATTCTTGCTCGTTCAGCGGTTCATTCACCTCGCGCGTCCCAGTTTGGTGAGAGCCAGCATGTTGGATGCCTGGAGAAAAGTACGCCCACCCGCGTGCGCCAAAGCTCGACCAAGGGCCTCACTGGTCGGTACTTTGGTCGGTCGGAGAGAGGCGCAGCGTGTTATAATCGCGACACTGCAAGGCGAGGAAAAAGTTCCACGCGGAAAAAGCACGCGGGAAAAGTTCCAGGAACAGTTGATTAGCCTGTGATAAAAAAACTCGCCACGCAGCTGCAAAACGGCTGGCGCGGTGCACTGCCGCCGAACAAAGATAACTCGGAGTTTGTAAGATGAGCTTCCGAGGAACAACCTGATGCTCAACCGTCTGCTGTACGAATTCTATAAGTCAGCGAACAACGGCCGGCAGATTGCGTCGCTGCCCGACGGTCGGCGGTTGTTGCTGGTGCATTCGGAGATCACGGGGCCTGCGACATTGCGGCTGATGCTGGCCCGGCGCGAGGCGCCGCAAGGCATGGCCGATTTCGAAGACGTTGGTGCGCTGGTCGGGCCGGATCCAATCGTGCCGGACGCGGGTCCGTGGGGATTTGGCGGCAGCATGGTCGTCGTCGCGGACACGTTACACGTGGCATGGACCGGGCCGCATGGAATTCAGTACGCGCGGGCAACGTGGGCGGGCGATAAGTTCCGTTGGGACCGGGCGCGGCCTGCCGTCGAGGGCGATTACTGGCTCGGCGATCTGTTCGTCGTCGGCAACGGGCTCGCTCTGACCTGGCATCAGATTCACGATCGGCAGAACGAGTCAGTCGGGATCGGCTGGTTTGATGGCGAGTGGCACTGCAGCGACGTCCAGCGCGGCAAACCAATGTTCGCGCCGGTCGCCGACGTGGACCGTCAGGGACGCATCCATCTAGCGTGGAGCGACGCGGCCGAACAACTCTACTACGCCCGTCTCGACAAACTGGGCGGCAAGCCGGAAGTCGAACTGCTCGGCCCCGGTGGGCAGCCGACGATTCTTGTCACCGACGACCGCATCCTCATTGCCTGCGTAAGCGGGTACGCATACGGACCGATTCGGTACTACGTTAAAAACCATCAGAAATGGCAACGCAACGCGCCGCTTACGGTGACAAGTCCGTGGCTGACTTCCGACCTGGTCCATTCGCCGGGGCTGACTCGCGACCGGCACGGCGTCGTCTGGCTGTTCTTCGCCGATAGCACTCGCCGCAGCACGTTCTGGACTCGTTGGCTCGGAGACGATTGGAGTCCCATCACAAACGGCCCGCGCATCTACTATCGCCCGCCGCATTTCGATTTCAACCTGCTACCGATCGGGCGGCTGTGTGTCGAGAAACGGTCCGTAACTGAAGTCGTGAGATTTCAGTCTCAGCCGGCGCACTCCGAAGTCTCACGACATCGGTTACGGGACATCGGCCTGTTGCTCACCTGTGAGGCGCCGCTGGGTTGCGTCGAATTCCGGCGCGAGGTCGTCCCCGATCTGGCGGCTGATTCCGGTCGCAAGGTCCTCTTTCTCGACATGCTGGAAGTCGCCCGCACGGAAAACGTGCGCCTGCACGTCGAGACCGCCGTCAAGCACCCGAAGAATCCGCTGATGCAAACCGGTCCTGCTGGTTCGTTCGATGAAGACCGTGTTTTCAATCACGGCACCGTGCTGCTGGACGGCGGCAAGTACCGCATGTGGTACGGCGGCATCCGCGAGCCTCGGCCAGGCGAACCGCGCCCACCGTGGTGGGACTGGATTCGTTGTGGCTACGCCGAAAGCGACGACGGAATCCATTGGAAGCGTGTGCGAGTTGGTTTGGTCGAGTGGAACGGCTCGCGAGAGAACAACATCGTACCGTACATGCGGCACGCGCCCGTCGTGATCAAAGATGAAAAGGACCCTGAACCGAAGCGGCGCTACAAGGCGTTTTACTTCTGGAACTCTGGCGAGCATCTCGACATTGCCCGCACGGGAAAATACGACAAGCAGTACGACCCACGCGACGAACTGTTCCTGATGGACTTGTTCACTTCGCCCGACGGCATTCGTCTGGAACGACATGAAGGCGAAGTGCGATTTCCTGGCGAGCAGGTCAAGCCGTTGTCGGCGATTCCCAACAGCGTCTTCCGCGACGACGACGAGCCTGACCCGAACCGGCGGTACAAGGCATACGGGTTTATGTCGCTGAACCTGCGCCGCCGCGGCACAAGCTACCTGTTCAGCCCCGACGCGCAGCACTGGACAGCACATCCGGAAATGCCGCTGATCGACCCTGCCGTGCGCGGCACACCGCCTGCCGCTGGCGGCCCGACCGGTCAGGTTCACGACACCGTCTGTTTTCCTTACGAGGGTTATTACCTCGCGCTGTACCAAGACCAGCATGAACCGAGCAATATGCCGATCGAGTTGGCAGTGAGCCGAGACGCAGAGACTTTCCGTCATGTCAAACCGGGCAGCAAAGTGATCTCGGTCGGAGAACCCAACGACTGGGACGCGCAGACAATCTTGCCGTCAAGGCCAGTGATCCTCGATCGCGAAATCCGACTGTACTACGGGGGTGGGACCGAGCGGAAACCGCCTCTGGACGGCCGCCCGAAATGGGTCGCGCTGCCCGGTCTGGCAACTCTGCGCCGCGACGGATTCACTTCCATCCGACTGGCCAGTGATGCGCAGCCGGGATCGCTGGTGACGATTCCGTTTCAGCTTCCTCAACTGCCCACACGACTGCACGTGAACGTGGATTGTCCTGGCAATTCGAAACTTCGCGCCGAACTGCTCGACAGCGATAGCAGTCGACCGTTGCCAGGATATTCGTTGGCCGAGTGCAAAGCGCTCACCGGCGATCAATTTGACGCAACCATCACGTGGCAATCCCACGGCATGCTGCCACACACACCAGAGCTGCGAAGCGAGAACAGCAGCGTCCGCTTGCACCTTCACCTTGCCAGCAACGGTGAATCTCCAAAGCTGTACGCATTCTGGTTTGATTCTCAAGATCGCAACTGAGGCAATTCATGCAGATCCAAACAAATCTCTCGTCGAATGATGCCACAGCCGCAAAGTCCGGACTCGAGACTGCTGAACCCTGGTCGCAGACGTGCGGAACTGGTCACGGACGAATACCCCGGCAAGAACCGGCTTGCCCGCCAACGGGTCGACCGGCGCAACGGCTTGTTCGATCTGGTTGAGTCACGGTCCAATTCGAACGACCACCTTTCAACACTGGAGTCAATCTATGAAACACCATTGTCTGCTCATAATCGTGACGTTTGTTGGCGCCGCGCAACAACAAGCCACAGCCGTCGAAGGTAAGCCGAACATCGTTTACATCATGTCGGACGAGTTGGCGTATTATGAACTTTCTCACATGGGCAACCCCCGAATCCGGACGCCGCGCATCGACCGCATGGCGGCTGAGGGAATTCGTTTCACGCAGGCGCTTGCCGGATCGCCTGTTTGCGCGCCGTTGCGGTGCAATTTGATGACGGGAAAACACGC